>JAEYUL010000111.1 GCA_023432565.1 Actinomycetes bacterium
CCGCACCAGGCGCAGCAGCCGAAGCCGTTCGAGATCACCCAGGTCGCGCAGCAGGCCTGAGGCCGGCGCGAGTAGAGACGACAGGACACCCACGTGGCAGAGACGACGGTCGACATCGACCTCGAGGACGAGACGCCCACCAGCTACACCTCTGAGACCGCGGCCCCCACGGGCCGTGGCCAGAGCATCACCGCCCCCGGCCAGGCCCTGGGCCGCCGCAAGGAGGCGATCGCCCGCGTTCGCCTGGTGCCCGGCACCGGCGAGTGGAAGATCAACGGCCGCACCCTCGAGGACTACTTCCCGAACAAGGTGCACCAGCAGCTCGTGAACTCCCCGCTCAAGGTCGTGGACGTGGAGGGTCGCTTCGACGTGATCGTGCGCGTCCAGGGCGGCGGCACGTCCGGCCAGGCCGGCGCCGTGCGCCTGGGCATCGCCCGCGCGCTCAACGCGATCGACGCCGAGCACAACCGTCCGGCCCTCAAGAAGGCCGGGTTCCTCACGCGTGACGCGCGTGTGGTCGAGCGCAAGAAGGCCGGCCTCAAGAAGGCCCGCAAGGCGCCTCAGTACTCCAAGCGCTGATCCTGGCGCACGCCCGATGGCCCCGCTGGTCGCCCGACCGGAGGGGCCATCGGCGTCTGTGGGCCGCCACCGGCGGCCCGTGCGCGGCCCGACGGCCGCCCCCGGCCCCGAGGCGGACGCCCGGAACCGGGTACGTTTGAACGCGCGACGACGAAAGGGGCTGACATGGGTCAGCTTTTCGGTACGGACGGAGTCCGGGGCCTCGCCAATCGCGACGTGACGGCGGAGCTCGCGCTCGACCTCGCGGTCGCCGCGGCGCACGTCCTCGGCTCGCGTGGCCAGTTCGAGGGCCACCGTCCTCGTGCGGTCGTGGGACGCGACTCGCGCGCGTCGGGCGAGTTCCTGGCCGCCGCGATCGCGGCCGGCCTCGCCTCGGCGGGCGTGGACGTGCACAACGTGGGCGTGCTGCCCACCCCCGCGGTCGCGTACCTCACCGCCTCCCTGGGCGTCGACATCGGCGTCGTGCTGTCCGCGTCGCACAACCCGATGCCGGACAACGGCATCAAGTTCCTCGCGAGCGGCGGGCACAAGCTCGACGACGAGCTCGAGGCCGCCATCGAGGCGCGCATCGGCGAGGACTGGGACCGCCCGCTCGGTGCGGCCGTGGGGCGGATCCGGGTGGACACCGGCGGTGCGGGCGACGCGTACGTCCAGCACCTCGTCGGGAGCGTCAGCACACCGCTGGACGGACTGCGGATCGCCGTCGACTGCGCGAACGGTGCGGCCAGCGACGTCGGACCCGTCGCGCTGCGCGAGGCCGGCGCCGACGTCGTCGTCATCAACGCCTCGCCGGACGGGCGCAACATCAACGAGCAGTGCGGATCGACGCACCCCGAGCAGCTGCAGTCGTTCGTCGTGGCCTCGGGGGCGGACCTCGGGGTCGCGTTCGACGGCGACGCCGACCGGTGCCTCGCGGTCGACAGCTCCGGCACGCTCGTCGACGGCGACCAGATCATGGGCGTCCTCGCGCTCGCGCTGCGCGACCGGGGCGAGCTCGCCGACGACACGCTCGTGACCACCGTGATGAGCAACCTCGGGCTGCGGCTCGGCATGGAGGCCGTCGGCATCCGCACCCTCGACACCGCGGTCGGTGACCGCTACGTGCTCGAGGCCATGCGCGCCGGCGGGTACACCCTCGGTGGCGAGCAGTCCGGGCACATCATCATGTCGAAGCACGCGACCACCGGTGACGGCGTCCTCACGGCGCTCCAGCTCGCCTCGCGGGTCGCGCAGACCGGCACGCCGCTGCACGAGCTCGCCTCGATCGTCGACCGGCTGCCGCAGACGCTCGTCAACGTGCCGGGCGTGGACAAGAACCGCACGGACGACGAGGCGCTCGTGGCCGCCGTCTCGGCCGCCGAGGCCCGGCTCGGTCGCACCGGCCGCGTGCTGCTGCGCGCGAGCGGCACCGAGCCGCTGGTGCGCGTCATGGTCGAGGCAGCGACGCAGGACGACGCCGACAAGGTCGCGAGCGAGCTTGCGGACGTCGTGCGGGAGCGGCTCGCCCTGTGACGGGTCCCGGCGCCCAGCTCCGCGACGAGGTGCTGCGGCTCGTCGCGCGCGTCGGCGACCGCCCTGCACCCATCGTCCGCGCCGGGCACCCCGTGCTGCGCTCGACGGCCCACCCGTACGACGGCCAGCTCGCGGACGACGAGCTCGCCGCGCTCGTGCTCGTCATGCACCGGACGATGCGCGCCGCGCCGGGCGTCGGCCTCGCCGCCCCGCAGATCGGGCTGCCGCTCGCCCTCGCGGTCGTCGAGGACCCGGGCGTGTCCGACGAGCGGGTCGCCGAGGTCCGGGAACGCGCGCCGCTGCCGTTCCGCGTGCTGGTCAACCCGTCGTACGAGCCCGTCGACGACGCGATCGCCTCGTTCTACGAGGGCTGCCTGTCGGTGCCCGGCTACCAGGCGGTCGTCGGCCGGCACCGCAGGGTGCGGCTCACCGCCGCGGACGAGACCGGTGCGGCGATCGACGAGGTGCTCACCGGCTGGGCTGCGCGCATCGTGCAGCACGAGACCGATCACCTGCGGGGCACGCTGTACCTGGACCGCGCGGTGCTGCGCTCGCTCGCGGCCGCCGACGAGGTGGGCCTGCGCTGGGCGAGCGAGCCGCGGCCGGAGTCCGCCTCAGCGGCCCTCCGTTTCACCCTGCCGACCTGATCCGTCCCACCCGATGGTGCGGCGGCCGGGCGGCACACGCCCCTGACCAGGCACAGCCGCTCGGCGGTGGAACGAGCGAGACGGGCTGAGCGTTGATGCGTGCAGGGCCCGCGCAGACGGGTGGCGCGCACTGCCGTACGTGTGGACACGGATGTCACGGCGGCCCGCGGCCACGTACGGTGGACCCAGGGGCCGGGCCCGTGGTCAGCGGAAGGCCTCCGACGGACGGAGCGAGATGGGTCTGGAGCAGTGGGCGCTCGATCTCGCGGCGTCGCCGTGGATCTACCTCGTCATGTACCTGTTCGCGACCATCGACGGCTTCTTCCCTCCTATCCCGAGCGAGTCGGTGGTCATCGCGCTGTCAGCGCTCGCGATGGGCGCCGGTGGTGAGCCGAACCTGTGGCTCGTGCTCCCGGCGGCCGCGCTCGGAGCGTTCACGGGCGACCAGATCGCGTTCAGCATCGGCCGACGGGTGCCTGTGCACCGCCTGAGGCTGTTCCGGTCGGGCCGCGGGCAGGCCGCGCTCGCGTGGGCTGAGCGGGCGCTCGAGCGGCGCGGTGCGTCGTTCATCATCGCCGCGCGCTACATCCCCGTGGGGCGGGTCGCGGTCAACATGACCGCGGGAGCGGTCGGGTTCCCGCGGCGGCGGTTCACGTTCCTGGCCGCCATCGCCGCGGTGACGTGGGCGTGCTACTCGGCCGTCATCGGCGTGACCGCGGGTGCCGCGTTCCGCGACCACTCGCCGCTGTGGGGCGTCGTGGTGGGCGTGATCGGCGGGGTCGTCATCGGCTTCGTCGTGGACTGGGCGCTGCGCCGATGGATGGCGCGCAAGGATCCGGAGGGTGCCGCGATCCTCGAGGCGGACGAGGCCGACCAGGCAGCCGACGCGGACGGCCCGCACGATCCGGCCGAGGCGGACGGTGTACGTACCCCGCAGCACCACCGCCCGCGGGCGCACTGACGCGACCGGCTACAGCTTGCGCAGACGCACGCGCTGCACGCTGTGGTCGGAGCCCTTGGTGAGCACGAGCGTCGCGCGGCTGCGCGTCGGCAGGATGTTCTGCTCGAGGTTGGGTGCGTTGATGGAGTCCCAGATCGACTCGGCCCGCTCGACGGCCTCGTCGTCCGACAACGACGCGTACCGGTGGAAGTAGGAGGCGGGGTCCGCGAACGCGGTCCTGCGCAGGCTCAGGAACCGGTCCACGTACCACTGGCGCACGTCGGCCGGCTTGGCGTCGACATAGATCGAGAAGTCGAAGAAGTCGCTGACCGCCAGGCTCGAGGTGCCCTCGGCGGACGGCCGGGCCGGCTGCAGCACGTTCAGGCCCTCGACGATCAGTACGTCAGGTCGGCGCACGACCGTGTGCTGGCCCGGCACGATGTCGTAGGTGAGGTGGGAGTACACGGGTGCCGTGACCTCGGGTCGGCCGGCCTTCACCTTGGACACGAAACGCAGGAGCGCACGTCGGTCGTAGGACTCCGGGAAGCCCTTGCGCTGCATCAGGCCCCGGCGCTCCAGCTCGGCGTTGGGGTACAGGAAGCCGTCGGTCGTGACGAGGTCCACGCGGGGCGTCGCGGGCCAGCGGGCGAGCAGCTCGCGCAGCACGCGGGCGGTGGTCGACTTGCCGACCGCGACGGACCCGGCGACGCCGATGACGAACGGCGTCGGCGTGATGTCCTCGCGCAGGAACGTCGAGGACGCCGCGTGCAGCCCCCGGGTCGCCTCGATGTAGAGGTCGAGCAGCCGGGAGATCGGACGGTAGATCGCGTCCACCTCGGCGAGGTCGATGGGGTCGCCGAGGCCGGCGAGCCGGTCGACGTCAGCATCCGTCAGCGGCAGAGGCGTCGAGGCGGACAGCCGCCGCCACGCCTCGCGGTCGAGGTCGACGTAGGGCGTGGAGGGGGAGACGGACGGCGTCGACCACGACGGGAGCACACGTCGATTGTGCCGGATGCGGCCGCGGGTGACGTGACGCGGACGACGCCCGAGTCGTCCCCTGGGGCGGCCGGTGTCCCGATGTCGCCCGATAGACTCGCGCCTATGTGTGGAATCGTCGGCTACGTGGGTAGCCAGGTCGCCAGCGCCCGCCCGCTCGAGGTGGTGCTCGAAGGACTGCGTCGGCTCGAGTACCGCGGGTACGACTCGGCAGGTGTGGCGCTCGTGGGCCCGTCCCACGAGCTCGCGACCGCCAAGAAGGCCGGCAAGCTCGCGAACCTCGTCGAGGAGATCGACGCGCACCCGCTGCCGGACGCGACCGCCGCGATCGGTCACACCCGCTGGGCGACGCACGGGGGGCCCACGGACGTCAACGCCCACCCGCACGTCGCGGGCAAGCTCGCGGTGATCCACAACGGCATCGTCGAGAACTTCGCGATCCTCAAGGCCGAGCTGCTCGCCGAGGGCGTCGAGTTCGTCTCCGAGACGGACACCGAGGTCGCCGCGCAGCTCCTCGCGCGCGCCTACTCGACGTCGGGCGACCTCACGCAGGCGATGGCCCAGGTCGCACGCACGCTCGAGGGCACCTTCACGCTGCTGGCCGTGCACGCCGACCAGCCCGACACCGTGGTGGGCGCGCGGCACGACTCGCCGCTGGTCGTCGGGCTCGGCGAGGGCGAGAACTTCCTGGGCTCGGACGTCGCGGCGTTCATCGCCCACACGCGCGACGCGCTCGAGCTGGGTCAGGACCACGTGGTCACGATCACGCCGGACTCGGTCGAGGTCACGGACTTCGACGGCCGGCCCGCGCACGCACGGCGCTACACCGTCGACTGGGACGCCGCCGCCGCCGAGAAGGGCGGCTACGCGTCCTTCATGGACAAGGAGATCCACGACCAGCCGCACGCGGTGGCGGACACGCTGCTCGGCCGCACGGACGTCAGCGGCCGCCTCGTGCTCGACGAGATCCGGATCGACGAGGCGCTGCTGCGCTCGGTCGACAAGATCGTCGTGGTGGCGTGCGGCACCGCCGCGTACGCCGGCCACGTCGCCAAGTACGCGATCGAGCACTGGTGCCGCATCCCCGTCGAGGTCGAGCTCGCGCACGAGTTCCGCTACCGCGACCCGGTGGTCGACGAGCGCACGCTCGTCGTCGCGGTCTCGCAGTCCGGCGAGACGATGGACACGCTCATGGCGGTGCGGCACGCGCGTGAGCAGGGCGCCAAGGTGCTCGCGATCGTCAACACCCACGGCTCGACCATCCCGCGTGAGTCCGACGCCGTGCTCTACACCCACGCCGGGCCGGAGATCGCGGTCGCCTCGACCAAGGCGTTCCTCGCGCAGATCACCGCGTCCTACCTGCTGGGCCTGTACCTCGCGCAGCTGCGCGGGAACATGTACGCCGACGAGGTCAAGTCGATCCTCGACGAGCTGCGGGCGATCCCGGACAAGATCCAGCAGGTGCTGGACCGCGCCGGCCGTGTGCGGGAGATCGCACGCTGGATGGCCGACACGCAGTCCGTGCTGTTCCTCGGGCGGCACGTCGGCTTCCCCGTCGCGATGGAGGGCGCCCTCAAGCTCAAGGAGCTCGCCTACATCCACGCCGAGGGCTTCGCGGCGGGCGAGCTCAAGCACGGCCCGATCGCGCTGATCGAGCCCGGGCAGCCCGTGTTCGTCGTCGTGCCGTCGCCGCGCGGACGTCACTCGCTGCACTCGAAGGTCGTCTCGAACATCCAGGAGATCCGTGCCCGCGGAGCGCGCACGCTGGTGATCGCGGAGGACGGCGACGAGGCGGTGCGCCCGTTCGCCGACGAGGTGTTCTACGTGCCGCAGACGCCCACCCTGCTCGCTCCGCTGCTCGCGGTCGTCCCGCTGCAGGTGTTCGCGTGCGAGCTCGCCACGGCCAAGGGGCTCGACGTCGACCAGCCGCGCAACCTGGCGAAGTCCGTCACGGTCGAGTAGCGCCGCGTGGAGATCGCCGACGCGCAGCGCGAGGTCGAGACGATCTCGCGCGTCTACGCGCGGCTGCACGGCATCGAGCGCACCGACGACTGGCTCGTCCTCAAGCTGGGCGAGGAGGTCGGCGAGCTGACGCGGGCCTACCTCGCGTGGTCGGGGCGCTCGCGCCAGGAGGCCTCGGGAGAGGCCTTCGACGACCAGCTGCGGGACGAGGTCGCCGACGTCCTGGCGCACCTGCTCCTGGTCGCCGAGCGTGTGGGGGTGGACGTCGACGACGCGCTCGAGCGCAAGTGGTTCCGGTGGCGCCACCTGATCGAGGACCAGGACCGCGTCGAGGGGCAGGCCCGGACCGAGGACCGGCCTGGCGTCACGGCCCGGGAGCCGGCGGCGGGGCACGGCCACTCCGCGGGGCTTGGCCACTCCGCGGGGCTTGGCCACTCCGCGGGACATGGCCACTCCGCGGGGCTTGGCCACTCGGAGGGTCTCGGTCGCTCGACGGAGGACGGCACGTGATCGCGGGCGTCGGGATCGACGTCGTCGACGTCGCACGGTTCGTCGCCACGCTCGAGCGGGTTCCCGCGCTGCGTGAGCGGCTGTTCACGCCGGACGAGCGCGAGCTGCCTGCCGCCTCGCTCGCCGCGCGGTTCGCCGCCAAGGAGGCGATCGCCAAGGCGCTCGGCGCGCCGCCCGGGATGTCCTGGCAGGACGCGACGGTGCGCCGCGTGGCCGGCACGCAGCCGGTGGTCGAGGTCACGGGCACCGTGCTCGCGCGCGCGACCGAGCTCGGCATCGCACGCTTCCACCTGTCGATCTCGCACGACGCGGGCATCGCGTCCGCGATGGTGGTCGCCGAGCGCGACTAGCGACCCGAGGTGATCGATGGTTGATCGGTCCACCTCCGTCTCGGCCTCGGGGCCGCGAGGCACCGGGGCGAGTCAGTTCATACGCAGAGAAGTCCGTCCGGCGCTGGGCCGCTCGCCGGACCCCACGACGAGGCCGATCGGGACGGCGATCGCTGAGGTGTGCGCCGCGGGGCGTGGCGGGCCGAGCGCGGCGAGCCTCTGGCTGCAGGGATGGATGCAGGACCGGTGCAGCCCAGGTGCACGTGGGCTGCATTCATCCCTGCATCGACAGGTGCGCGCGGGTGGCCAGCTCAGGCGCGCGGTCGGGGGGACCACGTCGGGCGACGTTCGCGCCGTCGCCGTGCCCGTTCACGATGCATGCCCCGTCCGCTCTGGGCGGACGGGGCATGCACCGTGCTGCCCGGTGGTGCTACTTGGCGACGGTGGCGGTGCTCGCGGAGCGCACGTTGCCGCTGGTGTAGCCGGTCCTCTTGGCGGTGACGCGCACGGCGATCTTCTTGCCGGCGTCGGCCTTGGTCAGCACGTAGGTCGACGCGGTGGCGCCGGTGATGTCCTTGCCGTCACGCAGCCAGCGGTAGGAGTAGGTCAGGCCGGACAGGTTCCAGGTGCCACGGCTCGCGGAGAGCTTCTTGCCGACCTTGGCGGTACCGGTGATCTTCGGCAGGGAGGTGGCCTTGGGGGCGGCCCCGGCCTTGACCGTGGCGGTCTGCGCCGAGGACCTCACGGCGTAGCCGTAGCCCGGCGTGGCGGGCTTGAGGGTGGTGCGCACCGAGATCTTGGTGCCGTGGTCGGCGCTGCGCACCGTGTAGGTCGAGCCGGTCGCGCCGGAGATGGTCTTGCCGTTGCGCAGCCACTGGTAGGAGACCGTGCCGGCCATCGAGAACGTGCCCGCCTTGGCGGTCAGCTTCTTGCCGACCTGCACCGTGCCCGAGATCGTCGGGGCCGTCTTGGCCGTCGCCCCCATGACGTGGACGTCGACCTTGGCCGCGCCACCCAGGAAGGTCCCCGCGGCCGACAGCGTCCTCGTCACGGACCGGTTCACACCGCCGTAGAAGTACGCGTCGTCGAGGCTCGGGGCCGAGTCGCTCGCGACCGGGATCGCCAGTGTGTAGCTGACACCCGCGACGAGCCCGGACGTGGGCATGTCCAGGCGCACGGGGGCCTGCGACGACGCGGCTGCTGCGGCGGCGGCGAAGACTCCGCCCGCGCTCGCCGTGCGGGCGCTGGCCTTGAACGACGGCAGGGCCCCGAGGGGCGTGCCGGGCGACGAGGCGGGCAGCGTACGGTTGCCGGCATTGGCGACGACGCGGCCGGTGTCCGGCTCGATGACGACGAACTCAGCCGGGTTCCAGGCTGGGTACCGGTCCGCCGGGAGCACGATGCCAATATCGGTGACGGGAGCGGCGAGGCGGGCCGTCATCGTGATCGCCGACGTGCCCGTCGGGACGAGAGCAGCCTCAGAGGCGGTGGGCACGACCTTGCCCGAGGCGTAGTAGCCCCAGCTGACGGTGCCGCTCCCGTCGTAGATGCTCACCTGGTACGACGTGCCGGACGTCAGCCCCGACAGCTCGAACGTGCCGTCCTCTGCGACGGTGCTGACGCTCTCGGCGTCGTAGTACCTCTGCTCCGGCGTCCATGCCACCACGGAGATCGAGCCGTACTCGGCGCCGGACGGGAGCTTGACGGTGCCGCTGATCGTGCCGGTGGCGGCCGCCGCGGGCACGGCGCTGATGACTGTGGCGGCGAGCACGGCGGCGAGCGTCGTGGCGGCGGCGAGCAGTCGCCTCGGAGCACGTACGGAGAGCGAGGTCATGCGGGTCCTTTGGTCGGTGGTCGGGCGTGCGCGTGGGGCACAACTCGGGCACATCGCCCCGGGCGAGGATGGTGCACATCGGTGACCTGCAGGGTTTGCTGTCACTCAGACGGGTATCCCGAGTTGTCGGCAATGCCGTGAGCAGCGGCCGCAGGCGCCCAGAGACCACCCGTTCGGCCCAGTTCGACGGTCCTAGCGGGCCGTGAGCCGCGCCTGCTCCTCGGCGACGATCGCGCGGGCCAGGTGCGGTGCCGAGACGTCGACCGCGGCTGCGGCCGCCTCCGTCAGCGCCGACTCGCGCACGTACGCGTCGAACACGCCGCGCTTGGTCTCGAGCGTCTCGAGCAGGCGCTGGTCCACGGAGTCCTCGACGATCAGCCGGTGCACCCGCACGGTCCGCACCTGACCCATGCGGTGGGTGCGGGCGATCGCCTGGGCCTCGAGCGCGGGTGAGACCTGAGGCTCGCACAGCACGACGACGGAGGCGGCCTGGATGTTGAGGCCGACCCCACCGGCACGCACCTGCGCGACCAGCACGGCACCGCCCGGTGCCGCGCTGAACTCGTCGACGAGACGCTGGCGCCCGGCCGCCGACGTGGAGCCGGTGAGCGGTCCGAACGTGGTCGTCGTCCGCGACAGCGCGGTGTGCACGACGTCCAGCACGTCGCGGAACCACGAGAACACCACGACCTTGTCCCCGTTCGCGCCCGCCTCCGCGCAGATCTCGAGGAGCCGCTCGAGCTTGGCGCTCTCACGCGGGTCGGCCGAGGTGAACGCCGCGCGGCGCATCGCCGGGAAGCTCCCCGCCTCGACCGCGGCGCGGTAGGCGGCGCCGTCGACCGGACCGAACTCCTCCCACTCGTCGACCTGGACGAGCGGCGGGAGCTCGCTCAGCACGTCGTCGAGGTTGCGGCGCAGGTAGACGGGCGCGACCGCGGACCGGAACGCGTCCGCTCCGGCCGCTCCGGCGCCCGGGGGGATCGTGTCCGCGAGCTCGGGCCGCAGGTAGCGCACGAGCGAGCAGAACTCGTCGACGGTGTGCTCCATGGGCGTGCCGGTCAGGAACAGCACCCGCTCGGCGCGCTGCGCGACGCGGGCCACGGCCTGGCTGCGCAGCGCGTCGGGGTTCTTCACGAAGTGGGCCTCGTCGACGACCAGCATCGCGGGGTGCACGTCGGCCAGCGTGAGCCGGCGCAGCGTGCTGAACGTGGTGACGGCCACCCCGCCGTGGGCGGCCCAGTGCGCCGCGGCGTCGTCGCGGTGCTCGCCGTGCAGCAGCACCGCCGTCAGGGCGCTGTGGGTCGCGATCTCGCGCACCCAGTTGTGGACGACGGACGCGGGGGCGACGACGAGCACGTGGGTCGCGCCGCGGGCCACCAGGTGCGCCGCGGCGGCGATCGCCTGCACGGTCTTGCCGAGCCCCATCTCGTCGCCGATGATCGCGCGGCGCTGCACGAGCGCGAACCGCGCGCCGAACGCCTGGTAGCCACGCAGCGAGGCGCGCAGGAGCGACTCGTCGAGGTGCTGCGCCTCGATGCGCTCGACGATCTGCGCCGGCATGAACCCGGTGGCCGCCGCGACGTCCTCGCGCAGGTCGACCAGCGGGGCGAGCAGCGCGTAGTACGTCGCTGAGCGCCGCTCGAAGTCCGCCCAGGCCGCGGGTGCCGGCACCACGTGGCGGACGGTCTCCGCGATGCGCGCGGCGGCGCCGGCGAGGTCGGCCGACCGTGCCCACCGCACCAGGTCGGTCAGGTGCGCGACCGCCTCGTCGGCGGCCGTCTTGCGGGCACCCCCGATGAACAGGCGACGCAGCGGGCCCGCGGCCGCGGGTGCCGCGGTGAGGCTCGCGAGCGCTGTGTCGTCGACGAACCGCCGGGCCTGGGGGACGAGCGCCTCGTCGTCGGCGGCCACGGACTCCCACGTCCGCACCGCGCGCAGCAGCTCGGTCGCGAGCCGGTCCGACGGGTCGACGTCGATGCGCAGCCGGACGCTCTCGCGCGCGGCGCGCGCGATCTGCTCGGCCGCGGCCACGATCCTCGCGGCGGACTGCGGCCCGATCCCGGGCGCGGCCTGCAGGCCGTGCGTGCCGGCGCGCAGGACGTCGGCGACCGTGCGCACGCCGTGAGCGGCCAGACCGTCGAGGGAGAGCCGCCCCTCGGTCACGTCGCGCACGCGTTCGACCGGGACCCGCGCGAGGTCGGCCTGCGCCCGGCGCGCCCGCATCGCCTCGAAGGCGCTCACCACGGCCCGCCGCGCGCCGTCCACGTCGGCGACGAGCGTCGCCGCCGACGCGGCCTGTGCCCGTGCCTGCTCGAGCAGCGCGAGCACCTCGGCGCGGTCGGCCCGTGCTGGGCGCCCCGCGTCGTGCAGCACCGTGTCCTGGGGGTTCACGGGATGTGGACCTCACCGCCCGGAGCCTCGTCGTCGGGCACCGGTGCGAGGGGGTGCACCGCCTCGTCGTGACCCTGTCCCGCCGCCTCGGAACCGGGCTCGGGCTCGAGATCGGGATCGGGCTCGGACCCGCCGCCCCGCGGCTCGGCACGGACCAGGTCGGCGGCGATCGCCCTGTGCCGCAGCAGGAATGCGGCCTCGTCCAGGCGCTTGACGCGCAGCCAGTGCGTGACCTCCTGGTGGCACTTGCTGGCGTTGCACGAGCGGCACGCGGGCACGACGTTCTCGAGCGTGTAGCGCCCGCCGCGGGACAGCGGCAGCACGCAGTCCTTCTGCAGCGGGACGTCCTGCGCGCCGCAGTACGCGCACCCGGACCACGCTGCGCGCAGCGCTCCCCACTGGGCGGGCGTGAGGTCGTTGTCCGCGCGTGCCATCCGGGTGCTGCGCCGACGTGCGTACCGCGCCGCTGCGGCCCGGCTGCGCACCTTCTTCACGCGGGCAGGCTAGCCCCCCGCAGACCCGCCGTCGGGCAGGCGCGTCAGCGCAGCTCGGGGATCACCTGGCTCTCGAAGAGCTCGATGCTCGAGCGGTCGTAGGCCGCGTCCGCGAAGTACGCGATCGCGTACTCGAGCCCGAGTCCTGCCAGCTCCTGGAGCTTGCCGACCACCTGCTCGGGCGTCCCCACGAGCGGGCCGCGGCGCAGGTCCTCCGCGGTGCTCGCCGCCTTGTCCGGCACCGTCAGGGACAGGTGCTCCTCGATCCAGGCGAACTTGTCGTCGACGTCCGCCTCGGTCTCGCCGATCACCACGTTGTAGTTGGCCGACCGGGTGATCTCACCGGGGTCGCGGCCGATGGCTGCGCAGTGCTCGGCCAGCACCGCCGACTTGTGCGCGAACCCCTCAGGAGTGCCGTCGAAGTTGGTGTACTGCGCGTGCTCGGCAGCGATGCGCAGCGTCTTGCGCTCACCGCCGCCCGCGATCCACAGGGGTGGGCCGTCGACCTGCAGCGGCAGCGGCGACAGCTGCGCGCCCGCGACCGTGTAGTGCGCGCCGTCGAACGTCGCGACGCCGTTGGTCCACAGCTGCTTCATGATCTGCACGCCCTCGTCGAGCATCGCGATCCGCTCGCCCGCGCTCGGGAAGCCGTACCCGTAGGCGAGCCACTCGTGCTCGTACCAGCCTGCGCCGATGCCCATCTCGACGCGCCCGCCCGAGTCGACGTCGGCGGTCGTCGCGACCTTGGCCAGGTACGCCGGGTTGCGGTACCCCATGCACGTGCACATCTGGCCGAGCCGCACGCGCGAGGTGATCGCGGCGAACGCGTTCATCAGGCTCCACGCCTCGTGGGTCGCCTCGCCGTTCGGCTCGGGCACCGCGTGCAAGTGGTCGTAGACCCAGATCGACTCGAACGCCTCGCCCTCGTCGGCGTGCCGGACGAGGTCGCGCATCACCGCCCAGTGCTCGCGCGGGTCGATGCCGGTCAGGTCCTGGCGCCAGCCCTGCGGGATGAAGAGTCCGAATCGCATGGTCGGCACGTTACCGCCGGGCGCGGCACCGGACAGGCCGAGGGGCCCGGCGGGGTCGTCGCGAGCGGACCGGGGCCGGCGGGCGGACGCGGCGTCGGCCGCTCAGGCCGGGAAGGACTCGCCGAGCCGGACGACGAGCGAGGCGATGCCGGTACCCAGCGCACCCGCGCCGGCGACGCCCGCGAACACCAGCGTGAGCACGGCGCGCGTCGTGCGGCCCTGCCGCCGGGGCGTGACATCCGTCGGGTTGGTGGGGTCGACCCACACGCTGCCGTCGAACGTGTAGGGCACGCCCGGAGCCCGCACGAGCCAGACGAACAGCTGCGTCCTGAGCGGGCGGCCGTGCGGGTCGGGGTACTCGACATCGACGAACGTGCCCGGCCCGACGTACGTGCTCGCGAGCTCACGCGCCGGGACCCGGACCCGGTGCACGCGCCGCGCAGCCCCGAGTGCGCGGAACCCCACGACGGCCAGGACGACCGCGAGCACGAGGCAGACGGCACAGATGACGACCAGGACGGACGAGACGGGCATGTCGCCCACCGTAGAGGCACTCGGTGGTGCAGCGACGGCGTCCGGGCGAGGATGGACACCGTGCTGCTGTCCTGGACGTCCGCGCAGGTCCGCGCCGCCGAGGAGCCGCTGCTCGCGGCCGGCGTGCCGCTCATGCACCGTGCGGCCTTCGCGCTGGCCGGCGCGGCGGCGCGCGCACTGCGCGAACGTCGCGGGCGGGTCGTCGGCGGGCGCGTGGTGCTGCTCGTCGGTCCGGGCAACAACGGGGGGGACGCCCTGCACGCGGGCGCCTTCCTGCGGCGCCGTGGGGCCGACGTCGAGGCGCTGGCGCTCGCTCCTCGCGTGCACGCCGAAGGGCGGGCGGCGCTGCTCGCCGAGGGCGGTCGTCTGCACCAGGTGGACGACGTCGCGCAGGCCGTCGCGCGTGCGCGCCGCGCCGACGTGGTCGTCGACGGGATCCTGGGCATCGGCGCGCGGGGCGGCCTGGACGGGGTCGCCGCAGCGCTCGTGGCGGGGCTCGCGGACGAGGACGCCGAGGCGGCGGCCCGGCCGGTGGTCGTCGCGGCCGACACCCCGTCCGGCGTCGGCGTCGACGACGGCACCGTGAGCGGCCCGGTGCTGCCCGCCGACGTGACCGTCACGTTCGGAGGCGCCAAGCCCGGCCTGCTGCTGCCACCGGCGGCCGCGCTCGCGGGCCGCCTCGAGGTGGTCGAGCTCGGCCTGGCTCTGCCCGCGCGGCCGGCCGTCGCACGCCTCGACACGCGTGACGTGGCCGCGTTGTGGCCGGTCCCGGCGCCCGACGCGCACAAGTACTCCCGCGGCGTCGTCGGCGTCGTGGCCGGCGCACGCCGCTACCCGGGCGCGGCGGTGCTCGCGACGTCCGCCGCGGTGCTCGCCGGCGTGGGCATGGTGCGCTACCTGGGGGACGTCGGCGACCTCGTCGTCGCGCGTCGGCCCGAGGTGGTGGTCGGCCCCGGACGCGTGCAGGCCTGGGTGTTCGGGCCGGGGGTCTCGCCGGACGACACCGCGCAGCGCCGACGCATCGAGCACGCCTTCGAGGGTGTGCTGCAGCGCGACGAGCCCGCCGTCGTCGACGCAGGCGCGCTCGAGTTCCTGCCTTCGCGCGTGCCTGCGCACGTGGTCCTCACACCGCACGCGGGCGAGCTCGCGCGGCTGCTCACCTCCCGTGGCCATCGGGCCGCCCGCCCCGACGTGGAGCGTGAGCCTGTCGCCTCCGCACGCCTGGCGCACGAGCTCACCGGCGCGACCGTGCTGCTCAAGGGGGGCGTGACCGTGGTCGTGGGGACGGGTGGCGCGACGTACGCGCAGGCCGACGCGCCCGCCTGGCTCGCGACCGCCGGCTCGGGGGACGTGCTCGCCGGGCTGCTGGGGGCGATGCTCGCGGGTCGTGCCGACGACGTGCCCGACGACCCCGCGCTGGTCGCGGCGCTCGCGGCGGCTGCCGCCGTGGTGCACGGCCGCGCGGCGTGGACGTCGAACCCGGACGGTCCGGTGACCGCACGCGGCGTCGCTCTCGCGCTGCCCGAGACGGTCCGTGCGCTCCTGGCGCAGGCATGACGGCCGGGTCCGGCGCTCGGCCCGCCGCCGTCGGCGTGCACCGCGACGGCGAGCGCGACGCGGCGGCCCGCCAGGTGCCCGCAGTCACCGCGCTCGTCGCCCCCGACGCACCGCTCGACCCCGCGCTCGTCCGGCGGGTCGAGGCGTTGCTCGCCCGCGGCGGGCGCCGAGTGCTGGGGCTCGTCGGGCCGCCCGGCGCGGGCAAGTCGACGCTCGGGGCGCAGGTGGGCGCCGCGTTCGGCGACCGCGCGGTCGTCGTGCCCATGGACGGTTTCCACCTCGCGCAGAGCGAGCTCGAGCGGATCGGCCGCGCCGAGCGCAAGGGCGCGCCGGACACGTTCGACGCCGCGGGCTTCGTCGCCCTGCTCGCCCGGCTGCGTCACCCCCGCGACGGGGAGGTCGTCTACGCGCCGCAGTACCGGCGCGACCTGCGCAACGGCGTGGCCGGCGCGATCGCCGTGCCACCCGACGTGCCGCTCGTCGTGACAGAGGGCAACTACCTCCTGCTCGACGAGCACGGGTTCGCACCCGTCGCCGCGCTGCTCGACGAGTCGTGGTACCTCGCGCCCGCCGACGAGGTGCGCCTGGCACGCCTGGTCGCGCGCCACGAGCGGTTCGGCAAGTCACCCGCCGCGGCGCGCGCGTGGTCGTACGGCCCCGACGAGCGCAACGCCGCCGTGATCGCCGCGACGCGCGGCCGGGCGACGCTCGTCGTGCACCTCGCGTGACCACGCCGGCGACGCGGTGCCCGACTCCTCCCGGCGCGCGGCGTGCGCGGTGCGAAGATGGGCGCGTGAGCTTCCCTGCCCGAGCCGTGGTCGACCTGTCCGCCATCGCGTCCAACGTGCAGGTGCTGCGCGCGCACGCGCCGAACGCCGAGGTGCTGGCGGTCGTCAAGGCCGACGCCTACGGGCACGGCCTCGTGCCCGCCGCCAGGGCGGCGCTTGCAGGGGGAGCGACGTGGCTCGGGACCGCGCAGATGGACGAGGCGATCGCGCTGCGAGCGGCCGGCGTCACGACGCCGCGCATCCTGACCTGGCTGTACGCCCCGGGCGCACCGCTCGCGCGAGCGATCGAGGACGACGTCGACGTCGCGGTCACCTCCGCGTCCGCGCTCGTCGAGGTGGCGGCGGCGGCGCGGCTCGTCGGACGCACCGCGCGCGTGCACCTGAAGGTCGACACGGGCCTCGGCCGCAACGGCCTGACCCCCGCCGACCTGGCCGACGTGCTGCCGGCGGCGTTGCACGCGCAGGCCGAGGGCGCGGTCGCACTCGTCGGGATCTGGTCGCACCTGGCGTTCGCCGACGAGCCCGACCACCCGACCGTGCGCGCGCAGCACACGGTGTTCGCCGACGCGGTCCGGCTCGTGGAGTCCGCGGGAGCGCGCCTCGAGGTCCGGCACCTGGCCAACTCCGCGGCGACCCTGACCTCACCGCAGGTGCACTACGACCTGGTGCGCCCCGGAATCGCGGTGTACGGGTTGTCACCAGTGCCGCAGCTCGGCGGCCCGCAGGACTACGGGCTCGTGCCGGCGATGACGCTCGAGGCCGAGCTCGCGACGGTCAAGCAGGTGCCCGCGGGGCACGGCGTCTCCTACGGTCACCAGTACGTGACGCCCGTCGACACGGTGCTCGGAGTCGTGCCGCTCGGGTACGCCGACGGCATCCCCCGGCACGCCTCGGGGAGTCTGCAGCGCACGGGAGCGCCCGTGCGCGTGGGCGAGCGGACGCTCGGGATCGCCGGGCGCGTCTGCATGGACCAGCTCGTGCTCGACCTCGGGCCCGACGCCACCGAGCAGGCGGGCGACCGGGTCGAGCTGTTCGGGAACGGTCTCGACGGCGGCCCGACCGCGCAGGACTGGGCGCTCGCGGCCGGGACCATCTCGTACGAGGTCGTCACGCGCGTGTCGGGCTCGGTGCCGCGCGAGTACGTGGGGCTCGACCCGCGCACGGGGGCACCGGTCCAGACGGCCGCGGCGCAGACGGGAGCGGCACGATGAGCGAAGGAGCCGACGTGGTCGCCGAGACGGACGTGACCCCTGTGCAGACCGTCGCGGCGAGCCTGCCCGACGCGGAGGCGACCCGCGCGTTCGGTCGCGCCCTGGCGACGCAGCTGCGCGCCGGTGACCTCGTGATCCTCACCGGTGACCTGGGGGCGGGCAAGACCACGCTCACCCAGGGGATCGGGGCGGGGCTGCACGTGCGCGGCCAGGTCGCCTCGCCGACGTTCATCATCGCGCGCGAGCACCCGGCGCTGCCGCAGCCCGACGGCACGCGCGGACCCGACCTCGTGCACGTCGACGCCTATCGGCTCGGATCGCTGGACGAGGTGGAGGCGCTCGACCTGGAGTCGAGCCTCGAGGACGCCGTGACGGTCGTCGAGTGGGGCGCGGGGTGGGTCGAGTCGCTCGCGACCGACCGGCTCGAGGTCGCACTCACGCGGCCGCGCGGGGGCGGCGTCGCGGAGCCGGACGACGACGGCGGTGGCGGCGAGCGCGTCGCGACGGTCCGCGCGGTCGGCCCGCGCTGGGCGGATGTGCCGCTGGCCGACGCACTCGGGGCCGACGCACCCGTGGCAGGCTGAGCGTCGTGCCTCTGCTCGCTCTCGACACGTCGTCGTCCGTCGCGGTCGCGGTGACCGACGACGACGGCGCTGCGCTCTCCCGCCGCCGCGCCGACCTGCCCCGCCACCACGCCGAGCTGCTCGCGCCGCTGATCACCCAGGCGCTCGAGGACGCCGGCGTCGCCCGCCGCGCGCTGACCGCCGTGGTCGTCGGCACCGGTCCGGCGCCGTTCACCGGGCTGCGGGTCGGCCTGGTCACGGCGCGCACGCTCGCGCTGGCGCTCGGGATCGAGGCGCTCGGGGTCCCGAGCCTGGACGCGATCGCTGCGGCGGCGCTGCGCCGTGTGCCGACCGGGACACCGCTCGTCGTGGCGAGCGACGCTCGTCGTCGCGAGGTGTACTGGGCGGCGTACCGCCGGGACGAGGCGGGCGGGCTCGAGAGCCTCGTCGAGGCCCGGGTGGGCCCGGCGACCGACGTGGCCGACGAGCCTGCCGTCGCGGGCGGATGGGTCGTCGGGGCCGGTGCGGCGCTGTACCCGCAGGCGTTCGCGGGGCTGACGCGTCTGGACGGCGCCGACGACCTCGACGCGGCCGAGCTCGTCCCGCTCGCGTTGGCGCGTCGCGCGAGCGGGATCGCGCTGCCGACCGCCCCGCTCTACCTGCGCCGTCCGGACGCGGTGCCGTCGGCCGGCGCCAAGCGCGTGCTCGGATGACCTCCGCGCGCGCCACGACTCCCGCGTCGCTGCGGCTGCGCCCGCTGACGCTGGACGACGTGCCCGCGCTCGACGTGCTCGAGAGGCAGCTCTTCGGTGCGGCCGCGTGGTCGGCGGACTCGCTCGCGCAGGAGATCGTCGGACCTGACCGCTGGTACGTCGGCGCGCAGGTCGACGACGAGCTCGTCGGCTACGCCGGACTGTGGTTCGACGGCGTCGACGCGCAGGTGATGACCGTCGGGACCGCGCTCGGCCACCAGGGTGCGGGCGTGGGCCGGGCGTTGCTGGAGGCGCTGCTCGCGCGTGCGCGCGAGCTGGGTGCGGAGTCGGTGCTGCTCGAGGTGCGTGTCGACAACGAGCCCGCGCTGCGCCTGTACGAGAGCGCCGGCTTCGTCACGCTCGGCAGGCGCCGCGGCTACTACCAGCCGGAGAACAAGGACGCGTGGACGATGCGGCTGGACCTGGCCGCGCACGACGGGACGGGGGAGTGACGATGACGGGGACGAGCGGCCCTCAGGGCCAGGCCGACGAGGTGACGCGCGCGGCGGTGCTGATCGAGGCCGTGGCGCTCGCCGGCGCGCTGGCGAGCGACGAGCCGCCGGTGCTGCTCGACGTCCGCTGGGCGCTCGGTCGCACCGACGGGCACGAGCAGTACCTCGCGGGGCACCTGCCGTCGGCCGTGTACGTGGACCTCGACACCGAGCTCGCGGCACCGCCGAGCCCCGAGGCGGGCCGGCACCCGCTGCCGGACGTCGCTGCGCTCGAGGCCGCGGCCCGGCGGTGGGGCGTGCGCGAGGGATCGTCGGTGGTCGCGTACGACGCGAGCGGAGGGACCTCGGCCGCGCGCGCCTGGTGGCTGCTGCGCTGGGCGGGGGTCGGTGACGTGCGGCTGCTGGACGGCGGCCTCGACGCCTGGACCGCGGCGGGGCTCTCGCTCGAGTCGGGGCAGGTCGTCCCCGAGCCGGGCGACGTGGTGCTGCGGCCCGGTGCGCTGCCGACGATCGACGCCGACGCCGCTGCGTCGTGGGCGCGCGACGGCGCCCTGCTCGACGCGCGGGCCGGCGAGCGCTACGCGGGCGAGGTCGAGCCCGTGGACCCGCGTGCGGGCCACATCCCGGGTGCGATCAGCGCGCCCACCGGGCAGAACCTCACCGAGGGCGGCACGTTCCTGCCCGCCGACCGGCTGCGTGAGCGCTTCCGGGCGCTCGGTGCGGCCGCGGGGGCGCCGGTCGCGGTGTACTGCGGCTCGGGGGTGACGGCAGCGCACGAGGTCGCGGCGCTCGCGTCGATCGGCGTCGAGGCGGCGCTGTACCCGGGCTCGTGGTCGCAGTGGTCGAACGACGAGAGCCGCCCGGTGGCCACGGGTCGCTGACCCGCGTGCTCTCGGCCGGTGGCGGTCGGCGGACGCGTCGCGTCGGTCAGGCGGTGGCCGCGACGTCCGTCCAGCCGAGCCGGGCGGCGCGGGGGTGCGGCGTGCCGACCCCGTCGCGGTGCCCGACGAGCACGACGAGCTGGGACTGCCAGCCGGAGTCGGCGAGGAGCTCGGCGTCGATGCCGGTGGTGTCGACGCCACCGATCGGGCCGACGTCCAGGCCCGTCGCGCGCAGGGCGGTGATCAGGTAGCCGGTCTGGATGAGCGTGTTGGTGCGTGCCATGGCGGCCCGCTGCTCGGGCTGGCCCTCGAGGGCGTCCACGAGCGCGGCGCGGTGGGGCGCGAGCACCGGCAGGTGCCGGTGGAAGTGGGGGTCGGCGGCGACGACGAGCGCGACCGGTGCAGCCAGGATGCGCTCGCGGTTCGCCTCGGCGGCGTGCGCCGCGAGGCGGGCGCGGGCCGGCGCCGAACGGACGACGAGCAGCCGCAGGGGAGTCGTGTTCATGGCCGTCGGTCCCCACTTGAGCAGGTCGTAGGCGGCCGCGAGCTCGTGGTCGTGCACGGGTTCGTCGGTGAAGGCACCGACGCTGCGGGCGCCGCGGAACAGCAGGTCGGCGACCTCGTCGGCGATCGCGTAGGGCGGCGTCGGGAAGTCGAGGGCGTCGATCGTCGAGCTCGGTGTGGTCATAGATGGTTGAATGTTGAAGCACGTGCAGCGATTCCTCGTCGTGCCATGACGATCGTCACACCGTGCCGCCCGCCTGGCGCGGGGCGCGCTGCGCGGGGACCTACAGCGGGGCGCGCTCCGCGGGGACCTACAGTGGTCGCCATGCCTGTCCGCGAGCCGCTGGTCCTGGGGATCGAGACGTCCTGCGACGAGACCGGGGTCGCCCTCGTGCGGGGGTACGACCTCCTGGTCGACGCCGTCGCCTCCTCCGTCGACGAGCACGCACGGTTCGGCGGGATCATCCCCGAGATCGCCTCGCGCGCCCACCTCGAGGCGATGGTCCCGACGATCGAGCGCGCGCTGGCGACCGCCGAGGTCACGCTCGACGACGTGGACGCGATCGCCGTGACCGCGGGGCCTGGTCTCGTCGGCCCGCTCACGGTCGGCGCGGCGGCCGCCAAGTCGCTCGCGATCGGTCTCGACAAGCCGCTGTACGGCGTGAACCACGTGATCGGCCACGCCGTCGTCGACGAGCTCGTCGACGGGCCGTTCCCCGAGCGGGTCATGGCACTCGTCGTGTCCGGCGGCCACTCCTCGCTGCTGCTGATCGACGACACGGTGAACGTCACCGAGCTCGGCTCGACGCTCGACGACGCCGCCGGCGAGGCGTTCGACAAGGTGGGCCGGCTCCTCGGCCTGCCCTACCCGGGAGGGCCGCACATCGACCGGCTCGCACGCGAGGGCAACCCGCAGGCCATCCGTTTCCCGCGCGGCCTGACGGCCGCCAAGGACCAGGCCGAGCACGCGACCAACTTCTCGTTCTCCGGCCTCAAGACGGCCGTCGCGCGCTGGGTCGAGGCGCGCCAGGACGCAGGCGAGGAGCTCCCGCTCGCTGATGTGTCGGCGTCCTTCGCGGAAGCCGTCGCCGACGTGCTGACGGCCAAGACGATCGCCGCGTGCCGGGCGAACGGCGTCCGCACGCTCGTCGTCGGTGGCGGCTTCTCCGCCAACTCCCAGCTGCGGGACATGGCCGCGGCGCGCTGCGCGGAGGCGGGCATCGAGCTGCGTATCCCGCCGATCCGCTTCTGCACCGACAACGGCGCGATGATCGCCGCGCTCGGCTCGGCCGTGGTGCGCCGCGGGATGCGTCCGTCGGCGCTCGACATCCCGGTCGACTCCTCGATGCCGCTCACGCAGGTCCTCGTCTAGACCGTCCACCTCGCACGTCGCTCGGAGCGTGCGCGGCCGCAGCGCCGGGCGCGGGCGCGCAGTTAGGTCGGAAGTCACGCGCGAAGCGGGGGTTCGCTTCCTAACGTGGCGATGGGCGCGACGTGGTGCTCCCACGATGCGCGGCGCGCGAGCAACGGGGCTCGAACGCCGTCGTCCCGGCGACGAGGAGGCGCGACGTGGGCGTGCACGACCAGTCAGAACGTGACCGGATCACGGTGACCGTCGACGGTCACGAGATCAAGGTCGACCCTGGCCTGACCATCCTGCAGGCGCTCGCGACCGAGGGCATCGCGATCCCCTCGTTGTGCCACGACGTGCGGCTCGAGCGGTCGAACGCGAGCTGCGGGCTGTGCGTGGTGGAGGTCGGCGACGGTCAGACCCGCGACGTCAAGGCGTGCCTGACCCCGATGACCGAGGGCATGGTCGTCACCACCCGCTCCTCGCGGCTCGAGGCCTACCGCAAGGTGCGGCTCGAGCAGCTGCTGGCCGACCACAACGCCGACTGCGTCGCCCCGTGCGTGCAGACGTGCCCCGCGAACGTCGACGTGCAGACCTATCTGCAGCATGTCGCGGACGGCAACTTCGAGGCCGCCGTGCGGGTCATCAAGGACCGCAACCCGTTCCCGTCGGTGTGCGGGCGCGTGTGCCCGCACCTGTGCGAGTCGGCGTGCCGGCGCAACCTCGTCGACGAGCCCGTGGCGATCAACTACGTCAAGCGCTTCGCGACCGACTGGGACATGGCCCGGCCGACACCCTGGATCCCGCGCACGGCACCCTCGACCGGCAAGCGCATCGCCGTGATCGGCGCAGGCCCGTCCGGCCTGTCGGCGGCCTACTACAGCGCGCTGGCGGGCCATGCGGTCACGGTCTTCGAGAAGCAGGAGCACGCGGGCGGGATGATGCGCTACGGCATCCCCGAGTACCGCCTGCCGAAGTCCACGCTCGACGCGGAGATCGACGTGATCCGCGCGCTCGGCGTGCGGATCGTGACCGGCAAGGCGCTCGGGACGCACCTGAGCCTGGAGGACCTGCGCCGGGACTTCGACGCGGTCTACCTCGCGATCGGATCCTGGCGTGCGACGCCGCTGCGCATCGACGGCGAGAACCTCGAGGGCGTGTGGCTCGGCATCCAGTACCTCGAGCGCGTCGCGAAGGGCGACGAGATCCCGCTGGGACGCACGGTCGTGATCGGCGGGGGCAACACCGCGATCGACTGCGCGCGCACCGCCCTGCGCACGGGTGCGTCCGACGTGACGCTCGTCTACCGGCGCACGCGCGAGGAGATGCCCGCGGAGCCGTTCGAGGTCGAGGAGGCCATCGCCGAGGGCGTGCAGATGCTGTACCTGACGGCGCCCGAGCGGATCAGCGCCGCGGAGCGAGGCGTCAAGCGCCTGACGTGCCTGCGCATGGAGCTCGGCGAGGCCGACCGCACCGGCCGGCGGCGTCCGGTACCGATCGAGGGCAGCGAGTTCGACATCGAGGCCGACACGATCATCGGCGCGATCGGCCAGAGCACGGACACCGGCTTCCTCTACTACGAGATGCCTGTGCACATCAGCTCGTGGGTGCGCGGGCGTCCCGCGCACGGCGCGGAGGAGGCCGCGTACGCCGACCTGCCTGTGCGGCTGAACCAGTGGGGGGACGTCGAGGTCGACGGGCGGACCATGCAGTCCTCCGAGGAGAAGATCTTCGCCGGCGGCGACTGCGTGACCGGGCCGGCCACCGTCATCCAGGCCGTCGCCGCGGGGCGCCGCGCCGCCGCCGCCATGTCGGACTTCGTGATGCGCGGCTACGTGCGGCCCAGCCACGAGGACTACTCGTGCTCGCGGGGGACGCTCGAGGACCTGCCGCGCCACGAGTTCGAGGACGTCGTGCGCGTGCCACGTGCCGTCATGCCCTCGATCGCGATGGAGCAGCGCCTGGCCGGGTTCGACGAGGTCGAGCTCGGGCTCACGCAGGAGCAGGCGCGTACCGAGGCGGCGCGGTGCCTGTCGTGCGGCTGCGCCAAGCAGGACTGCTGCCAGCTGCGCGACGAGGCCACCGCGCACGGCATCGTCTTCGCCGCGCCCCTGCACGTGCGGCCCTACGAGCCGATCGTGCCCGACCACCCGTTCATCATCCGCGACAACAACAAGTGCATCGCGTGCGGGCGGTGCGTCACGGCGTGCGCCGAGATCGAGGGCCCGGGCGTCCTGGCGTTCCAGTACCACGAGGGCCGACTCGTCGTCGGCACGCACAACGGGCTGCCGCTGGACCAGACCGACTGCGTGTCCTGCGGGCAGTGCGTGCGCGCGTGCCCCTGCGGCGCGCTGGACTACGTGCGCGAGCGCGGCGACGTGTTCACCGCCATCAACGACCCCGACAAGGTCGTGGTCGGCTTCGTCGCACCGGCCGTCCGGTCCGTGATCGCCGCCGAGTACGACATCGCGCCCGCCGAGGCGAGCGCGTTCATCGCGGGGATGATGCGCAAGGTCGGGTTCGACAAGGTCTTCGACTTCACGTTCGCCGCGGACCTGACGATCCTGGAGGAGACCACGGAGTTCCTCGATCGGGTCTCCCGTGGCGGCGTCCTGCCGCAGTTCACGTCCTGCTGCCCGGGCTGGGTGAACCTGGTCGAGCGGCGCTACCCCGAGCTGATCGACCACCTGTCGAGCTGCAAGTCCCCTCAGCAGATGATGGGGACGACGGTCAAGCACCACTTCGCCGCCCAGGCGGGCATCGCGGTCGAGGACCTGTACGTCGTGTCGATCGTGCCGTGCATCGCCAAGAAGTACGAGGCCGCGCGTCCGGAGTTCGCCCCCGACGGGGTGCGAGACGTCGACGCCGTGCTCACGACCACCGAGTTCCTCGAGATGATGCAGATGCTGCGCCTGGAGCCCGCGGACGTCGAGCCGGGTGAGTTCGACGAGCCGTACTCCCGGGTCTCGGGCGCCGGCGTGCTGTTCGGGGCGTCCGGGGGCGTCGCGGAGGCGGCGATGCGCATGGCGGTCGAGAAGCTGACGGGCGAGCCGCTCGTCGAGCACCTCGACTTCACCGAGCTGCGCGGGACGCAGGGCCTCAAGGAGGCGACCGTGAGCGCCGGCGGCGTCGACGTGCGCGTCGCCGTGATCTCGGGGCTGGGCAACGCCGAGCCCCTCATCAAGCGCGTCATCGCCGGCGAGGACGTCGGCTACGACCTCGTCGAGATCATGGCCTGCCCGGGCGGGTGCGTCAGCGGCGCCGGCCACCCGGTGCCGACGTGCGCCGACGAGACCCCGGGCCGTCAGCAGGTGCTCGTCGAGATCGACCAGCTCTCGCCCATCCGCAAGTCGCAGGAGAATCCCGACATCCTGCGGCTCTACGACGAGTTCTACGGGTCCCCGAACTCCGAGCGGGCGCACGAGCTCCTGCACACCTCGTACGCCCCGTTCCGGTCGTGAGTCGCGGCCGGCCAGGAAGGACACGCACATGAGACGTCGCCGCAGGCTCGCCACGACGCTGCTGGCCGCCCTCGGTGTGCTCGCGCTCGCGACCGGCTGCGGCACGGGTGCCACGAGCGGTGGCACGGCGCAGGCCGCGACGGCACCGGCGACCTCGAGCGCGCCGGCCGCGCCGAGCGCAGCGCCGTCCGCCGAGCGGGTCACGGTCCGCGTCGCGGCCCTGTCCGGACCGACGACGATCGGGCTCGTCGGCCTGATGCAGCGCGCCGAGGAGGGCGAGGGCCTGCAGGACTACCAGGTCACCACGTACGGCACGCCCGACGAGGTCCTGCCGCTGCTCGTCAAGGGGCAGGTCGACGTCGCGCTCCTGCCGGCCAACCTCGCCGCGGTGGTGCACCAGCAGACGCGCACGGACTCCGGCCCGGCGGTGCAGGCCGTGGCCGTCAACACGCTCGGTGTGCTCTCGGTGCTCGAGCACGGCACGTCCGTGCGCTCGCTCGCCGACCTGCGCGGCCGGACCGTCTACTCGACAGGCAAGGGCGCGAGCCCGCAGTACGTGCTCGAGCACCTGCTGCGCCAGTCCGGCCTGACACCGGGCAGGGACGTGACCGTCGAGTTCCTCTCGGAGGCCACCGAGGTCGCCGCGGTGCTCGCCGCGACCCCCGGCGCGGTGGGCGTGCTGCCGCAGCCGTACGCGACGGGCGTGACCGCGCAGAACCCGGACGTGCGCGTCGCCGTCGACCTCACGCAGGCGTGGTCGCAGCTCGGGAACACCTCCGAGCTCGTCACGGGCGTCACGGTGGTGCGCTCGGCGTTCGCGCGCGAGCACCCGCAGGCGCTCGCCGACTTCCTGGCCGACGACGCGGCCTCGGTCGCGTTCGTGAACGGCTCACCCGAGCAGGCCGCCCCCCTGGTCGTCGCCGCGGGGCTCGCCAAGGCCGCACCGATCGCGCAGGCGGCGATCCCGGCGTGCCACATCGTGCACCTGACGGGAGACCGGCTGCGGCCCGCCCTCGAGGGCTATCTGCAGGTGCTGCACGACGCACAGCCGAAGTCCGTGGGCGGCGCCATGCCCGGTGACGACTTCTACCTCGAGGTCCCGGGCTGACGGGCGGTGCCGAGGTGACCCACGCGAGCCGTACGCCCCCCGCCGGCGGGCAGGTTCCCGCGAGCGGCCGCGATCCGCGCGCGCGTCGGGTCCGGGTCGTCGGGGCCGTGGCGTGCTGGCTCGTCGTCTGGCAGGTCGCGGCGGCCACGGTCGGCCAGCCGATCCTCCTCGTCGGTCCGTGGGAGGTCGCGCAGCGGCTCGTCGAGCTGGTGCCGACGAGCGTGTTCTGGGCGACCGTGGCGCGCACGCTCGTCAACGTCGTCGCAGGCTTCACGCTCGCGGCGCTCGCCGGCGTGCTGCTCGCCGCGGCCGCGGCAGCCTCGCGGTGGGTCGAGGCGCTGCTCGCCCCGCTGATCGCGACGATCCGCGCGACGCCCGTCGTCGCGTTCATCATCCTGGTGCTGCTGTGGACCGAGTCCTCGCGGCTCGCGGCGGTCGTGTCCTTCCTCATGGCGCTGCCCGTGATGTACGCGAACGTGCTCGAGGGCGTGCGCCGCCGCGACACGCGGCTGCTGGAGATGACCCGCGTGTTCGCCGTGCCGTGGCCGCGGCGGCTGACCTCGGTCGACGTGCCCGGCGTGCTGCCGTACTTCGTCGCCGGCTGCCGCTCGGCCGTCGGGCTGGCGTGGAAGAGCGGGATCGCGGCGGAGGTGATCGGCCTGCCGCAGGGGACCATCGGCGAGCAGATGTACCAGGCCAAGCTCTTCCTGGCGACGGCGGACCTGTTCGCCTGGACCGTGGTCGTCGTGGTGCTCGCCGCGCTGACCGAGCGTCTGGTCCTGGCGCTCCTGGACCGAGCGTGCCGCAGGCTCACGGACGGGCGCTCCGCCCGGGCCACCTCCGGCGCCCCGGACGGTGCGCGATGAGCGGGCGGGGCGCGGTCGCGTTGGAGGCCGTCACCGTGCGGTACGCCGACCACGTGGTGCTCGACGGCGTGTGCCTCGAGCTGGGCGCCGGGACGACCACCGCGCTGACGGGCCCGAACGGAGCGGGCAAGACCACGCTCGCACGCGTGCTGCTCGGGCTCGTGCGGCCGTCGTCGGGCCGGGTGGTCGGGCTCGACGGGGCTCGACGGGCGGCGGCGTTCCAGGAGGACCGGTTGTGCGAGCAGCTGTCCGCGGTGGCGAACGTGCGTCTCGTGCTCCCGCGATCGGCCGGACCCGCCGTCGAGGACGCGCTGCGCGCGGTCGGGCTCGACGACGCCGCGTGGCACGTCCCGGTGCGCGCGCTGTCGGGTGGGCAGCGCCGACGCGTCGCGCTCGTCCGCGCGCTGCTGCCACCCGCCGACCTGGTCGTGCTCGACGAGCCGTTCGTCGGGATCGACGCCGCGAGCCGCGACGCGGTGCTCGCCTGGACCCGCGCCCGGCTGGCCAGGCGCACCGCGCTCGTGGTGACCCACGACCCTGCCGAGGCCGCGGTTCTCGGTGCGACGCTCGTGCGACTCGACCCGCCGCCCACGGCGCGCGACCGAGAGGATGCCGAGTAGCGCTCGGCGTGCGTCCGCGCGTGCTGCGCAGGTGCCGGTCCCCGGCTGTCCACAGGTCGAGCGGGGTGCCCGCACGCGCGCGGCCGGACCCGGTTAGCGTGACGCCCCGGACCGATCCGGCGGGGGGACGTATGCGAGTGGAGATCGACTCGGAGGCGGTGGCACGCAGCGTGCGCACGCTCGACCGGATGGCCGACCGGCTCGACGCGCTCGCGGCACAGACGCGCGCGCTGGCGGCGGACCAGAGCGCGGCGACGTGGTCGACGTTGCCCGCGGCCGAGCGGTTCACCGCGAGCTACCGCGAGGGGATCGACGCGCTCGCGGACCGGGTCGCCGCCGCACGGGCCGTCGCCGTCGACGCGCGGAGCGCGCTCAGCGGCTCGGCGCGTGCGCTCGTGGGGCTCGACGAGACGATCTTCGCTGAGCTCCGACGTCTCGCCGCGCGCACGTCCGGCTCGTCCGTGCGCGACTCGCGCCCCGTGCTCCGGCTGTACCCGGGCGCCGCGGCGGCGTCCGTGGGCGGGCTGTCGTGACGGGCGTGGACCGCCCGCCGCAGTCGTCCGACGGGCCGGCGGCGCGCGAGCTCGCGGGCGCGCTCGACGGTGCGCCGGCGCAGGCGCACGCCGGCGCGGGGCAGCTCGAGGCAGTGGTCACGGCCCTCGAGGAGGTCGGGGCGACGCTCAAGCGGCTCGCGGGTGACCTCGGCATCGGCGGCATGTCCGCGCAGGCGGCCACGGACGGCGTCGCGGGCCTGGCGACGAGCGTGCTCGGCGCCGCCGACACCGCGGACGCGATCGGGGCGGCGGCGGCCCGCGCTGCGGGAGCCCTCGCTCGTGCCCGGACCGACTACGAGACCCTGCCTGTGGGCGAGCTGACCGCCGCGGAACGCCAGGCGCTGATCGAGTCGGGTGCAGGCCCGGGCATCTCGTCGATCGCGGCGGCGCGGGCTGCCGAGCGCGAGCGGGTCGCGGCCGCCGCGCTCGCGACCGTCGGCGCGGAGTTGGACGAGGCGGGCGACCGTGTCCGCGCAGTCGCGCCGAGCGACGCGGGAGTGCCGCGCGGCGCTGCGCCGCCCGATCCCCGCGTCGGTCGACCCGGGGG
>JAEYUL010000126.1 GCA_023432565.1 Actinomycetes bacterium
CGGTGTCGCCCTCGTGCGTGGCGTACTCGGTCATGATGGCCTGCTTGGTGGCAGCGTCGAGGGACACGGCTCTCCTTGTTGATCTCGTTGCGCGGTGCGCCGGGGCACGTCCACCCGGGCTCTCTCGGTCCGCGGCCGTTCTGACGGCTCCGACAGCCTACCAGCCGAGAGCTCGGCCCGGTGCGCGGCGGTGCGCACGCGCGATGAGCGTGCCTGATCGGTGCGCCGGATCAGGCGGTGGGGTCGTACAGCTGCACGACGTAGCTCAGCGACCGGGTCGTGCCGCCGGTGATGCCCGAGACCGTCACGCGGTACCTCAGCGAGCCCGAGCCGCGCGGGTCACCCACTCCCTTGACGTGGAACACGAGCGTGCTCGGCCCGTAGCCCGCGACGGGCGCGTACCTGGTGACCTTCATCGTGCGCGCGACGTTGCCCGAGGACCACAGGCGCTGCACCTTGACGGTCGCCTTCGCGAAGCTGACCTTCGGGTCCGACGACGACAGCGACCAGCGCCCGTTCGGCTCGAGCTGCTTCGGGAACCAGCCGCGCGCGGGCCACTCCATCCACCGCGGGGCGGCCACCGACGCCGACGTGCCCAGCCCGATCACGGTGAGCGCGTTGGCGGTCGGGGTCGAGCCGGTCGCGATGCGCGTGGTGGTCGGGTTGAGGATCCACCGCCGGTGCCCCACCGCCCGGTTGCCGGAGCCCGGGTCCTGCATGTACGCGGCGACCGCCTTGGCGCCTGCGGCGCCGAGGGCGAGGTTCGAGACGCCTGCGGCACTCTTGCCGGCACGCGTCCAGCACCTCGGGAACTCGGACGGGCTCGGCGAGTGCGAGAGCTTGCCGTTGGCGGCCATGAGCAGCGCCGCCTTCTGCGCCGGGACGTTCGCCTCGTCGTCGAGCTGGACGGGCGACAGCTGTACCAGCGCGCGCATCGCGTTGACCGCCGTCAGGGTCGCCTTGCGCGACGCGTTCGACTCACGCCCCGCCGAGCACGAACCGAGGTCGCCGCTCCACTCCACCGGCGTCCGCAGGGCCGGGGCGATGCTCGAGGTGTAGAGCTCGGTGACCCACGCCTTGGTGGGCTTGGTGTCGGCGGCCGTGGCCGCGACCACCGCGGACGGCGCGAGGATCGCGGTCGCCGCGGTGGGGCCGAGGACGTCCGGCTCCCCCAGGACGACCTCGGGGCCGGGTGCCACGTCGTGCGCCGCGGACACCTGCGCGGCGGACGTCACGGCGGGCGGCGTCACGGCGCCTGCGATCAGCGCGCACGCGGCGGTCACGGTGAGCGCGGCACGGGTGCGACGCAGGGCCATCCGGACCTCCGGGCGACGACGGGACGAGGACCCTCCTGGGTCCCTGCCGCCACCATCGGCATCCCGGGCGCGTCCCCTGAGCCCGCGCGGCAAAAAGCGCGCTGACCTGACCCGATGTCCCGACCCTGCGGGGCCGGTGGGTACGAGGTCACCGGCGACGTGGGCGACGCACCGGTCAGCGGACGTCGGCCGCCAGCACCTCGCGCACGCGCTCGACGTCCGCGTGCATCTGCTCCAGCAGCTCGTCGACCGACGAGAACCGCACGGTGGGCCGCAGCCGTGCCACGAGGTCGACCACGACCTCCTCGTCGTAGAGCTCGAGGTCCGTCCGGTCGAGGACGTAGGCCTCGACGCGACGCTGCACGCCGTCGAAGGTCGGGTTCGTGCCGATCGACACCGCCGCGGGCAGGGCCGCCCCGTCGACCACCGGCGTGCCGTGCGCGTCGCGGGTCCGGCGCAGCCAGCCCGCGTAGACGCCGTCGGCCGGCACCATGCCGGTCGCGTCCTGCGACAGGTTCGCGGTCGGGTACCCCAGCTCGCGCCCGCGGGCGTCGCCGTGCACGACGACACCGCGCAGCCGATGGGGCCGCCCGAGCACGAGCGCGGCCTGCTCGACGTCCCCCGCGGCGAGCGCCTCGCGCACCCAGGTGGAGGACCAGCGGCGCGGCGGGGCGTCCTGCTGGTCGGCGTCGGCGGGCGTGATGTCGTCGATCACCTCGACGTCGAACCCGTACCGGTTGCCCAGCTCCACCATGGTGGCCAGGTCCCCGGAGTTCTCCCAGCCGAACCGGACGTCACGCCCGACGACGACCGTCCGCGCCCGCAGGCCGTCGACGAGGTAGGTCCGCACGAACTCCTGCGGCGACTGCCGCGCGAAGTCGAGCGAGTAGTCCAGGAGCAGCACGCCGTCCAGGCCGGTCTCCTCGAGCAGGTCCAGGCGGTCCTCGTCCCCGGTGAGCAGTGGCGGGGCGTCGTCCGGTCGGTGCACCTGCAGCGGGTGCGGCGTGAAGGTCACCGCGACGGCGGCCGAGCCCTGGGCACGCGCATCGGCCGCCATGCGCCGCAGCACGCTCGCGTGTCCGCGGTGCACCCCGTCGAAGTTGCCGAGAGTCACGACCGTCGGACCGAAGTCGGGCGGCACGTCGGCGAGGTCGGTCCAGCGATGCACCTGCCGATCATGCCACCGCGTCACGGCAGGGCGCTTCGCCGTCCCGCCGCGTGGCCTCGTCGCGCTGCCTCGGGGACAGCGTCGACGAGGCCACGCACCGGACCGCTCAGCGCGGGCCGCGGGCGAGCGTGACGGACGCCTCGGCGCTCGTGGCCGAGCCGACGTCGTTGGTGAACACCGCGCGGTACCGGTCGCCGTCCGTGGCCGGGGAGATCACGAGCGCCAGCGACGAGCCGCACGCGTGGCGCACGTCCACCCACCGCGACGAACCGCGCTCACGCACCTGCCACTGGACGCGCGGCGCCGGGTAGCCGGTGGCCGCCGCACGCAGCGTGACGCGCGTGCCCTGCTTACCGGTGACCGACGCCGGGTGGGTGCTCACGACGGGCGCTGCGCGCTCGATGCGCACGGTCGCCGCGTTCGTCGTGACCGATCCGGAGCTGTTGGTGAACACCGCCCGGTACTGCGTGCCGTCGGTCGCCGGCGAGGCCGTGACGCGCAGCGTGGTGGAGGTGGCCTTGCGGACCGGGGTCCACGGACCCTTGCCGCGACGCTGCTCCCAGCGGACGGTGGGCGCCGGGCTACCCGTCGCCGCGACGACGAGCTCCACCGTGGCGCCCGGGGCGACCGTGGCGTCCTGCGGCTGCGTGGTGACGACCGGCGGCGCGGGCACGCCCTTGGCCCCCAGGTCGGCGACGAACGAGGCGACCCAGGCCATCGGGGCGTTCCAGTTGATGGTCAGCTCGTTGACCGACCACGCCTCGATGTCGTCCACGTAGCACAGCTGCGGCGCGCACTCGTGACCGGCCGGGTACAGCCGGTTCATCACCGGGTCCCACGTGACGCGCTGCGAGTTCGGCCCGCCCGAGACCGTGCCTGGAGGGGGCGGGACCAGCCAGCGGCTGTGCTGGTGCGACGAGAACTGCGTTCCGTAGCCGGTGATGTAGGAGTTGTTCAGCGCGTTGCGGCCCAGCAGGTAGTCGATCGACTCGAGCACGGCCCGGGCGAACCTCGGGTCGCCCGTGAGGTCGTACGCCGTGGCCAGCACCACCTGGTTGTTGAGGACGGCCGAGTTCGAGCCCCACTCGTAGGAGCCGTCGGCCTGACCCGGATAGGCGTGCCCGAACGCCTCGGCCTGCTGCCAGGCCAGGTACTTCTCCGCGCCGGCCACGACGGACGCACGCACGGCCTTGACCTCGGCCGGGGACAGCTTGCTGGGCACCGTGGCGAGGTCCAGCCGGCCCAGGGCCGCCACGCTCCCCCACGAGAACCCGGTGCGCGACCAGATGTCGCCGGACGCGTGCGGGCTGTCCATGACGTCGGCCTGGAAGCCGCGTTCACCCGTGGTGAGGAAGAGCTCGGCGGCAGCCCAGTAGAACTCGTCGGACACGTTGGCGTCGTCGTACGGGCCGCCTCCGTTCTGACCGGCCGTCACCGGCGCGTACAGGTCCGGCACGCGCTCGGCGGCTGCGTAGGCCGTGCGGGCGGCCTTGAGCAGCTCGGCGGAGAACGCCTTGTCGTACGTGCGGAACAGTCGCGCACCCTGCGCCGCCGCAGCGGCGAGGTTGAGCGTCGCCGCCGTGGACGGGCGGTGCAGGCGGCGCAGCTGGGGGTCCTGCGACGGGAGCAGACCCAGCCCGGTCCAGCCGACGTCGTGGATCTTGTGGTGCACGAGGCCGTCCAGGGACCGGTGGTCGGTCGACGAGACCGTCATGCCCGAGCCCGCGGGGACCTGCATCGCGAGCAGGAACTCGAGCTGCCAGCGCGCCTCGTCGAGCACGTCGGGCACGCGGTTGCCGCTCTCGTCGCCGGGGACGTCGAGCGTGCCGTCGCGCAGCGCGCCCTTGACGGCGTTCTTCGAGTGCAGCGTCCGCTCGTACGTGCCGAGCAGCTGCGCGACCGAGATCCCGCCGTTGACCACGTACTTGCCGTGGTCGCCCGCGTCGTACCAGCCGCCGACGACGTCGAGGGAGTAGCCCTCGGGGCAGGTCCACGTGCCGTAGGACCACGACCCGCCATCCTCGGCGGCCGTCAGGCAGGCGACGTCCAGGTCACCCTTGTTGACCTCGCCGTCGGGCCCGGACACGTGGCCGGCGGGCCGGTCGTACCGGTCGTCGGGCACGTCGACCGCGATGCCCGAGCGCACCGGGTAGAAGTAGTTCAGGGCGTCGTAGCGCAGCTGGTCGTACAGCGTCGCCGAGATCGCGAACGGGTCGCTGCGGTCCTGGCCGACGACCAGCGTGTAGCCGGTGCCGGGCGTGCTGAACGACCCGAAGTCGACGGTCTGGACCGCGAGCTGCGAGCTGGGGTCGACGCCGGCAGGCGTGGCCTCGCCCGAGGCGACGACGTGCTGCTGGGCATCCTGCAGCTCCCACGCGAGCGGCTCGGTGGCCTCGCTCACGACCGTCGCGTTCTTCGGCCCGTCCGGCAGGTAGCCGAGCTGGTTCACGCGGATCGGCCCGCGCACGTCGGGCTCGTACGGCGGCGGCGGCGTCGCCACCTTCTTCAGCGAGATGCTCGTGATGCAGAACGTGAAGTCGCCGCGTGCACCCATCTGCAGCGCGACCTGCCCGACGCCGACGGACGGGTCGGACGACTCCGCCGGGAAGGTCAGGGGCGAGGTGAACGCGAGCACGTGCTCGGTCAGGTCGGTGCCCAGCTCGGTGCTGTCGACGAACGCCGTGCGCCACGGCTCGGCGTTCTCACCGACGATCGTGCGGATGGTCGCGCCGTTGCTCGCGCTCGCGGTGTACGCGAGGCGGTAGTTGGCGCCGGCCTCGATGGGCAGCCCGTTCAGCACCAGACCCGCGTACTGGCCCGAGCTGTCGAGCACCTCGAAGCACAGGGCCGCACCCTCGCCCGGCTCCGACGTGACGTTCCAGCCGTTGGCGCTCCACCCCTCGGGCAGCACCCCGTCGAAGCTCGTGTCGGGCAGCAGCTCGACGTCGCCGCTGAGCTGGAAGTCGTCGAGGCAGAACGTGTAGTCCTCGGCCTGCGCACCGAGCTGGAACGACAGGTTGCCGTCGCCGCTGAACTCGGGCGTCCAGGAGAACGCGTAGTCCTGCTTGTCTGGCGTGAGCGCGACCGTCGACGAGACGTCGTCGGGCCAGCCGATGCCGGCGCGCAGGTTCACCGAGACGGGCGCCGTGGCATGCGCCGAGAACGACACGGTGTAGGTGCCCCCGGCCTCGAACGCCACGTCGTCGTGCTGGGCGGCGACGTCCCACGGGTTCGTCGTCCCGGCGGGGACGACGACGCACAGCTCGCCGTCCACGACGGACGACGACGAGCCCCCGCCGTAGCTGAACCACCCTTGTTGGCCGTTCGAGAAGTCGTGCGGCGACTCCACGGGGTCGGCGGACGCCCCGGGCGCCACGGCGGCGGCCACGACGAGCGCTGCGGTCGTGACACCGGCGGACAGGGCTGCCGTGCGCGCACGGCGACGGAACCAGGAAACCACGTCGTCTCCTTGAGGCCAGACAGCGCTCACCCCGGGACCCGACAGGGCTCCCGATCGTCGCTGTCGCGGAACATAGCAGGACGTACCCGACGCCGAAACCGGTCCCGATCGGGGCTAATCGGTTAGCGGGGACGCACTGTGCGCGCGGGCGCGACGCCTCAGGCAGCCAGGACGAGAACCGGCCGCGCCTTGCCGTCGCGCAGGCGCAGCAGCGCGACGAGTCGGCCGTCCGGACCGATGGCCGCGACGGTGGCGTCCGGGTCCTGCGTGACCGAGGCCGGATAAGCCGCGATCGCCTGGCCGTACCCCAGCGCACGCTCCTCGGCCTGGGTCACCTCGTGGACGGGGAACGTCGCACGCGCCGCGTCCACGAGCGCCATGACGTCGAGCGGGACGTCGTCCGGCGTCTGGGCGAGCTCGTCGAGCGTGCGCGCCTCGGCGAGCCGGTACCCGCCGACCCGCGTGCGGCGCAGCGCGACGAGATGCGCCCCCACGCCCAGCGCCAGGCCCAGGTCGCGCGCGATCGCCCGCACGTACGTGCCGGACGAGACCACGGTCCGGACGTCGACGTCGAGCACCCGCACGCCGTGCGCCTCGAGCGGGCGCACCTCACCGACGACGAGCTCGTCGATCGTGACCGGTCGCGCCGCGAGCTCGACCCGCTCGCCCGCCCTGACCCGCGCGTACGCACGCTCGCCGTCGACCTTGATCGCCGAGACGGCGCTCGGGACCTGCATGACCTCACCCGTGAGCCCGCGCGCGGCAGCGGCGATCTGCTCGCCGCTCAGGTGCGCGGCGTCGCGAGCGGCGACGACCTCGCCCTCGGCGTCCTCGGTCGTCGTGGCAACACCGAGCCGGATCGTCGCGGTGTACTCCTTGTCGGCGCCGACCACATAGGTGAGGAGCTTGGTGGCGCGGCCGATCCCGACGACGAGCACGCCGGTGGCCATCGGGTCGAGCGTCCCGGCGTGGCCCACCTTGCGCGTGCCGGCGAGCCCACGCATGCGCGCCACCACGTCGTGACTCGTCCAGCCGCCGGGCTTGTCGACCACGACGAACCCGTCGGGCGCGGTCGGGCGCCGTCGTCGCGGGCCGTCGTCGGGCCGTCGCGCGCCGCGCTGTCCCACGGCGTCCCTGCGGGCGCCGCTCACGCCTGGGCCCGGCGAGCCGCGAGGAACATGCAGTCCACGAGAGCGTCGATGCCGGGCTCCTCGCCCCGGTGCGCCTCGGCGTCGACCGCGACGAGCACGTTGAGCAGCATGCCGAACGCGACGAAGTGCCGCGCCTCGTCCGGTCCGGCACCCGTGCCGGCGACGAACAGCCGGTAGGCCTCCCCCAGGCAGTGACGCGCGACGCGTCCGACCTCCTCGTCGGCGCTCGCGATGAAGCCGTGCATGAGCAGACGCAGCAGGTCGCGGTCCTCGATGAGCTCGAGGTAGGCGCGCCCCATCGCCTCCGCGGGGTCTTCCTCCCGCGACGCCGCGCTGAGCGTGGCGACGACCTCGTCAGCGGCCTGGCGGTAGGTCTCCACGAACAGGTCGCGCTTCGAGCCGAACAGCCGCACGACGTAGGGCTGGGAGATCGCCGCAGCGCGTGCGACCTCGTCCGTCGTCGCTGCGAAACCTCCCTCGGCGAACACCCGGCGCGCCGCCGCCAGGATCTGCTCGCGACGCTCGTCGCCGGACATGCGCCCGGGCCGGGCGGGGTCAGGCGTCGGTGGGGCCGCCGCTCCCGAGGGCCGCAGATCTGCGTTGGTGGGCATGTCGACAGGTTATCAGCGGATGCCTACGGTCTGCGTTGTTAGTAATCACTCAATGCCAACAAGAAACGACCGCAGGGAGCACCCATGGCCACCCCACGCCCGCTCGCCGACACCGGCGCGGCCCGCGACACCCACCCACGCGGCAGCCACCCGCGCGCCACGCGCACACGGGCAGCCCGCACCGGCATCGCGCTGCTCGCCGCGTCCCTGCCGATGTTCATGGCCACGCTCGACAACCTCGTCATGACCACGGCACTGCCCGTGCTGCGCACCGAGCTGCACGCGTCGCTGAGCGAGCTCCAGTGGATGATCAACGCCTACACGCTCGCGTTCGCCTCGCTGATGATCACCGCCGCGACGCTCGGTGACCGCCTCGGACGGCGGCGGGTCTTCCTCGCAGGCGTCACGGTCTTCACGCTGGCCTCGATCGCGTCCGCTCTCGCGACCACGCCCGAGGCGCTCATCACCGCGCGCGCCGTCCAGGGCGCGGGGGCAGCGGCGATCATGCCGCTGTCGCTGACGCTCCTGGCGGCCGCGGTACCCCGCGCGCGCAGGGCCATGGCCATCGGGGTCTGGGGCGCGGTCTCCGGCCTCGGCGTCGCACTCGGGCCGGTGATCGGCGGCGCCGTCGTGCAGGGCATCTCGTGGGAGGCCATCTTCTGGATCAACGTGCCGGTCGCGGTCGTCGCCGTCCCCCTCGTCCTGCGCGTGCTGAGCGAGTCCTTCGGTCGGCGCCAGCGCGCCGATCTGGCGGGCCTGGCGCTCGCGAGCGCGGGCGTCCTGGCGGTGGTGTGGGCGGTCGTACACGGCAACGACGACGGCTGGACCTCCGGTCGCGTCCTCGGCGCCCTGGGCGCCGGGCTCCTGCTGCTGCTCGGCTTCGTGCGACGCGAGGCGTCGAGCGACCACGCGCTGGTACCTCTGCGGCTGTTCCGTGTGCGCTCGTTCGCGGCCGCGAACGGCAGCTCGTTCCTGTTCTCGGTCGGCGTGTTCGGCACCGTCTTCGTGCTCTCGCAGTACCTGCAGGTCTCGATGGGTTACAGCCCGCTGCAGGCCGGGCTGCGGACCCTCCCGTGGACCGCCGCACCCATGCTCGTCGCGCCCGTCGCCGGGCTGCTCGCACCGCGCCTGGGTGTGCGCCCGCTGCTCACCGCCGGGCTCGGGCTGCAGGCCACGGGCCTGGCCTGGCTGGCGGCCGTCACAGGCAGCGGCACGGTCTACGGCGACATCGTCCCGGGGCTCGCGCTCGCCGGGATCGGCATGGGCCTGACGTTCGCGCCGTCGGCCACCGCGGTGCTCGCCGACATGGCCCCCGACGACCACGGCGCCGCCAGCTCGGTGAACGCGACCATCCGTGAGGTCGGTGGCGCCGTCGGGGTCGCGGTGATCGTCGCGGTGTTCCAGGCCGCCGGCGGGACACTCACCCCGGACGGGTTCGCCCAGGGCCTGCGGCCCGCGGCGTTCGTCGGGGCGACGGTGGTCGCCCTCGGTGCCGCCGTCGCAGCCCGCATGCCGCGGGCGACGGGCCGCATCGCCCGCGAGGCCCCCACGCGGGCGACCGCCCTGGCCGACGACGCCGACCAGGCTGAGCCCCGGGACGAGCCCGCCCCGGCCCTCGCCGGGCGCTGACCCGAGGCTCGCGCCACGCACGGCGAGGGCGGCCCGAGTGATCGAGCCGCCCTCGCGACGTGGATGGACCGGTCGTCGGTTCAGGTGGACCGCTCGAGCCGGTCAGCTCCCAGGCTCAGCTCCGAGGCTCGTCGGCCTCGTCGTCGTCCTCGGCCCGACGGTACGGGTCGGCGTCGCCTGCGAACGACGCCTGCTTCGCCAGCGCCTGCACCTGCGCGTCACGCCGCGCGGCTTCCGCGAGCGCCTGCTCGAGGTGGGCGGCCGTCTCCGGAACCGCGTCGAGGTGGAACGCGATCGTCGGGGTGAGTCGCACGCCCGTCTGCTTGCCGACCTCCGAGCGGATGATCCCCTTGGCCGACTCGAGCGCGACGGCGCTCGCCGCACGCTCCTCGTCGTCGCCGAGGACCGTGTAGAACACGTCCGCGTGCTGCAGGTCACCCGTCACCCGGACGTCCGTCACGGTGACGAACCCGAGACGCGGGTCCTTGACACGCGTGTCGAGCATCTGCGCGACCACCTGCTGGATCCGCTCCGCCAGCTTGCGCGCACGAGCGCTGTCCGCCATCAGACTCTTCCTCTCACGCAGGGACTGCGACGACCCGGCTCTCGCGAGCAGGGTCGACCGGCCGGTGACGGGGTCTTCTCACGACCGTGAGGAGACCCCGTCGCCGGCCAAGGGACTCAGGACCGCGGCTTCTCGCGCATCTCGAACGTCTCGATGACGTCCTCGACCTGCAGGTCGTTGTACGACCCGAGACCGATACCGCACTCGTAGCCCTCGCGGACCTCGGTGGCGTCGTCCTTGAACCGCTTGAGCGACTCGATCGTGAGGTTGTCCGCCACGACCTTGCCGCCGCGCAGGACGCGCGCCTTGGCGTTGCGCCGGATCTCGCCCGAGCGGACGATCGACCCGGCGATGTTGCCGAACTTCGAGGAGCGGAAGATCTCGCGGACCTCGGCGGTGCCGAGCTGCGCCTCCTCGTACTCCGGCTTGAGCATGCCCTTGAGCGCGGCCTCGACGTCGTCGATCGCCTGGTAGATGACCGAGTAGAAGCGCACGTCGACGCCCTCGCGGTCGGCCAGCTCCTCGACGCGCTCGGCGAACTTCACGTTGAAGCCGATGATGATCGCCGAGTCGACGGTCGCCAGGTTGACGTCGTTCTGCGTGATCGCGCCGACGCCGCGGTGGATGACGCGCAGGTCGACCTCCTCGCCCACGTCGATCTTGAGCAACGCGTCCTCGAGCGCCTCGACGGCACCCGAGACGTCACCCTTGATGACGAGGTTGAGGGTCTCGACCTTGCCCTGCGCGAGCGCCTGCGTGAAGTCCTCGAGGCTGATGCGCTTGCGGCGCTTGGCCAGGAGGGCGGCACGCTCGGCGGCCTCCCGCTTCTCGGCGATCTGGCGCGCGGTGCGCTCCTCGGGAGCCACGATGAGCGTGTCACCCGCGGACGGCACCGACGCGAGACCCAGCACCTGCACCGGACGGGACGGGCCCGCCTCGGCCACCGGCGCGCCGTGCTCGTCGAACATCGCACGCACACGGCCGTAGGCCGTGCCCGCGACGATCGCGTCACCGACGTGCAGCGTCCCGGACTGGACCAGGACCGTGGCGACCGCACCGCGGCCCTTGTCGAGGTTGGCCTCGATCGCGACGCCGCGCGCGTCCTTGTCCGGGTTGGCCCGCAGGTCGAGCGCAGCGTCCGCCGTCAGGAGGACCGCCTCGAGCAGCTGGTCGATGCCCAGCCCCTGCTTGGCGGACACGTCGACGAACATGGTGTCGCCGCCGTACTCCTCGGCCACCAGGTTGTACTCGGTGAGCTGCTGGCGGATCTTGGCGGGGTTGGCCCCCTCCTTGTCCACCTTGTTGACCGCGACCACGATCGGCACGTTGGCCGCCTGCGCGTGGTTGAGCGCCTCGATCGTCTGCGGCATCACGCCGTCGTCGGCCGCGACCACGAGGATCGCGATGTCCGTGACCTGCGCACCGCGGGCACGCATGGCGGTGAACGCCTCGTGACCCGGGGTGTCGATGAACGTGATCGGACGGTCGACGCCCTCGTGCTGCTTGACGACCTGGTAGGCACCGATGTGCTGGGTGATGCCACCGGCCTCGCCCGCGACGACGTCCGTCGAACGGATCGCGTCGAGGAGCTTGGTCTTTCCGTGGTCGACGTGGCCCATGACCGTGACGACCGGCGGACGCGCCTGCAGGTCCTCGTCGGACTCCCCGGCCTCCTCGGCCTCGAGGTCGATGTCGAAGGACTCGAGCAGCTCGCGGTCCTCCTCCTCGGCCGACACCATCTCGATGACGTAGCCGAGCTCGGCCGCGAGCGCGCCGAAGGTGTCCTCGTCGAGCGACTGCGTCGCGGTCGCCATCTCACCGAGGTGGAACAGCACCGTGACGAGCGAGGCCGGGTTGGCGTCGATCTTGTCGGCGAAGTCGTTCAGCGACGATCCGTGGCGCAGACGCACGACGGTCGACCCGTTGCCCCGAGGGACCTGGACGCCGCCGAGCGACGGCGCCTGCATCGCCTCGAACTCCTGGCGCTTGGCCCGCTTCGACTTGCGTCCCCGGACGGGACGCCCACCGGCGCGGCCGAAGGCACCCTGCGTCGAGCCGCGACCGGCACCGCCGGGACGACCACCGCCGCCGGGACGCCCGGCGAAGCCGCCACCGCCGCCGGCGCCGGGCGCACCGCCGCCACCACCGGGA
>JAEYUL010000149.1 GCA_023432565.1 Actinomycetes bacterium
AGTCCATCCCCGACGTGTCTACGCGGAAATCAGTGACTGTCGCTGCCAAAACCGTTCCAATCCCTCGCGGACGCGCTGCACGTCCTCGTTCGTTCCCATGAGCTCGAAGCCGTACAGGTAGGGGACGTGGCACTTGGCCGCGATGATGTCCCCCGCGATGCAGTACGCCTCGCCGAAGTTCGTGTTGCCCGCGGCGATGACGCCGCGCAGCAGGCTGCGGTTGGCCGTGTCGTTGAGGAACTTCACGACCTGCCGCGGTACCGCACCACCCTCGTTCCCGCCCCCGTACGTCGGCACGACGAGCACGTACGGCTCGGTGACGTGCAGGAACGGTTCGGTCGGGCGCAGGGGGATCCGCTGGGCCGGCAGGCCCAGCTTCTCGACGAAGCGGTGCGTGTTGTTCGACGCCGAGGAGAAGTAGACGAGCGGGCTCATCACAGCCTCCCGGGACGAGCGCTGGCTTCCGGCCGGCCCCGCGGGACCGGTGTGGCCGCCGTGCAGAGGGCGGCTGTTCAGGCGACGGTGACGGCCTGCAGACGCTGCTCGAGAGCCTTGATGCGGTCCGGGCGGTAGCCCGACCAGTGGTCCCCGTCGACGATGACCACGGGAGCCTGCAGGTGGCCGAGCGACATCACGTAGTCACGAGCATCGGCGTCCTCGCTGATGTCCACGACCGTGTACTGCGCACCGAGCTTGTCGAGAGCACGGTAGGTCGCGTTGCACTGCACGCAGGCCGGCTTGCTGTAGACCGTGATCGTCATGGTGCCTCTCCCGGGAGACTCAGAAGACTGAGTGGAACGTGGTGCGTGTGAAAGCTCTTCCGGACCGTGGGGGGCCATCCGCTCGAGCGCCGCCGAGCCCCTTGCGAGGCCCTCCGACGACCACTCGGCTCCCCGGTCGATCGCGTGGTGACGACACTACACCTAGTGTCCGACACCGCAACCAACCACTAGGTCTTGTGTTACATCCGTGTCGTTTTTCACCCCGTGGATGACTCGTCCACAGTACCGACTGGCACTGACACGCACCCTGGCCTGCGTGTTCGTGCGGCACGGACGGGCGGGTCGTGGCGAGGCGCACAGGCGGCCCACAGCCCGTCCACACGCAAGGCTGACCCGTCCCCAGTGCCGTCCACAGGGGATATGTCCGATCCCACCCTCGGAAGCCCGCTCAGGTGCCCGTCCGGGTCCCTGAGCGACCCCCTGGGGCGCCCCGAAGGTGTCGCACGCGACACGCCCGGGACGTCCACCAGGCGGACACCACAGGTCGGCGGTCCGCTCCCGCGGCCGCCCCGCGGCTCAGCGGGACGCCTCGCTCGCCCACGCCGCGCGCAGGCCGTCGACGAGAGGCGTCGTCGGGCGTCCGATGAGGGTGCGCAACGTGTCGGTCGCGTCGGCGAGGCCGCCGGCCGCGATGCCCTGGTCGAGCGCCACCAGGAAACCCACGGTCGGCTCGTCGAGGCCCGCCGCCAGCAGCTGCGCACGCTGCTCGTCGGGCGTCACGCGGCGGTGCACCACCGGGCGACCCAGGACCTGTGCGGCCGCCTCCGCGAGCTCGTCGTGCGTCCACGCGTAGTCGCCCGAGACCTCGTACGTCCGGCCCTCGTGCCCCTGCCCCGTCACCACGGCGACCACACCGGCGGCGTAGTCCGCGCGGCTCGCGGACGCCACGCGCCCGTCGCCGGTCGACGAGACGATCTCACCGGTCGCCGCGGCCTGCTGCAGCGCGGGGACGTAGTTCTCCGTGTACCAGTTGTCGCGCAGCACGGTCACCGCGAGCCTCGAGTGCGCGAGCATCTCCTCGGTCGCCCTGTGCTCGGGCACCACCGCGAGCGACGAGGTGTCCGCGTGCGGCGCGCTCGTGTAGACCGCGCGGCGCACCCCCGCGGCCCTCGCCGCGTCGATCGCGGCACGGTGCTGCGGGACGCGCCGGCCCACCTCGGACCCCGAGACGAGCACCAGCGTCTCGGCGCCCGAGAACGCCTCGGACAGGCTCTGCGGACGGTCGTAGTCGACGACCGCGACCCGCACCCCGCGCGCCGCGAGGTCCGCCAGCCGCTCGGTGCGCCGCCCGCCCGCGACGACGTCCTGCGGTGCGACCCCTGCCTCCAGCAGACCCTCCACGACGAGCCGGCCCAGGTGGCCCGTGGCCCCGGTGACGACGACAGACATCAGAATCCTCCAGGTGCTGGGCGACCCGCCTCTCGCGTCGCTCCCCCTGTCAACACCACAGGGGCGCCAACCTTTCCCCTCAGCGGGCGCGCGTGCGCGATGCTGGGGACGTGCACGTCACCACCCTCGGACCCCTCGCGCTCGACGGTCGGCCGGTCCGCGGCGAACGGCTCGCCGCGGTGGTGCGCGAGCTGGTCGCGGCACGCGGGCGCGCGGTGAGCGTCGGGACGCTCGTCGAGACCGTGTGGGACGGCACGCCGCCCGACGACGCGCCGGGTGCCGTGCAGGCGCTCGTCTCCCGCGCGCGCCGTCTCGGGCTGCGGGTCGTCTCGGTGCCCGGCGGCTACCGGCTACCCGCCGACGGGATCTCGGTGGACGCAGACGAGGCCCGCGCGCTGATCGAGTCGGCGCGCACGGCGCTCGACGCCGACGACCCGGCCGCGGCCGCCCAGGCCGCCGCGCAGGCCCGGGCCCTGCTGCCCGC
>JAEYUL010000003.1 GCA_023432565.1 Actinomycetes bacterium
GGCTCTTCGGATCTGAGCGTGGGTGAGGGTCGGCGCGGCGTTGCGTGGAGGCAGGGTCGGGGCCTCCAGGATCGGTAGCGACCAAGCCATCCGTTCCGACGGAGACCCCGACGTGTCTGACTGTAGATGCGGGCCGGGCGCGCGCTGGTGCGCCCGAGCCGACGCGATGTTCAACGTTCCCCAGATGCACGTGCTTGAGGTGGTCCACGAGCGGACGCGCACTATCGTGACGGTCGAGACCGATCAGGTGCTCACGGGCTGCCCGGCGTGCGGAGTCGTCGCGGTCGGGCACGGCCGCCGTTCGCACCGCCTCGCGGACGCGCCCTCGTTCGGGATGCCGGTGCTGGTGGTCTGGCGCAAGCGGACCTGGCGCTGCCCTGATGCCGGGTGCCCGGTGGTGACGTTCTCCGAGGTCCACGACCTGGCCGCACCGCGCGCGAAGTTGACCCGACGGGCTGTCACCTGGGCGACCGACGCGCTGGTCTGGGACGACACCACCGTCGCGGCCCTGGCCCGTCACCTCGGCGTCGACTGGCACACCTGCTGGGACGCGATCGAGACCGAGGCCACCAAGCGCCTGGCCGACCCGGACCGCCTCGCCGGGGTCGGCACGCTCGGGGTCGACGAGCACATCTGGAAGCCGTCGCGTCACGGGGCCGACCGGGCGGTGACCTCGATGGTCGACCTGACCCGTGACAAGGATGGACGCACCAGGGCGCGGCTCCTGGACGTGGTCCCGGGCCGGTCCGGGACGGCCTACGCCCGCTGGCTCAAGGCCCAGGGCGAGGACTTCACCGTCAGCGTGGAGCACGCCGCGCTGGACCCGTTCCGCGGGTATGCGAACGCGATCCGCGACGAGCTGCCGGACGCGGTCGCGGTGCTGGACGCGTTCCACGTCGTCAAGCTCGGCACCCAGGTTGTCGACGAGGTCCGTCGCCGCGTCCAGCAGGACACCCTCGGGCGCCGCGGCCACAAGGACGACCCGCTCTACAAGGTCCGCGGCCTGCTGCGCCACGGCACCGAGCACCTCACACCCCGCCAGGCCGCCCGCCTCGAGGACGGCCTGCAGGCCGGCGACCCGGACTTCGAGGTGACCGTCGCGTGGCACTGCTACCAGCAGCTGCGCGCGATCTACCACGCCCCGTCACCGACCGAGGGACATCGCCGGGCGGCCCGCGTGATCGACTCGTTCGCGACCTGCCCGGTCCGCGAGGTCGCCCGCCTCGGGCGCACCCTGCGAGCGTGGCGCGCCCAGGTCCTGGCCTACTTCGAGACCGGCGGGGTCTCCAACGGCGGCACCGAGGCGGTCAACCTGCTCATCGAGAAGACCCGCCGCCTCGCCCACGGATTCCGCACCTTCGCCCACTACCGCATCCGCATCCTGCTCGCAGCCTCCGGCGCCCGATCGATCAGACCGAACCACGCTTGATTCCGAAGAGCCATCAATCGGCGTCCCATGAGACTCCCGTCGTGCGGACCCGTCGCGAGGGGCGCGTGCCAGACAACACTCTGGAAAGCCGCGCCGCGACAGGTGCACATCAGTAGCGTGTGAACCGCTTCGGCTTTCCCCAACGGTCAAACATCGGCGCTGGCCGGAGCACCTGGCCGGCCTCTTCCCACCTAAGCATGTGAGCGGAGCGAGGCATGGCGTCGATGCCCGTCACCGCGTAGGTGACCGAGTACACGCATTGCTCATACTGCTGCGCGTAGCGCTCCGCCTCGTGGCGCAGTCCCTTGTGCTTGACGCGGTTCCGCGCCTTTCCGAGGTCAAGGCAATCCTGCTCCCAATACAGGGGCACGCGGAGCGCCGCGATGAGTGCGGGATACATCATGCCGCCGTGGGCGCCCTCGCCGAGGTCGAGTGCCAGGTTGGTTAGGAGTGAGTGCTGTGCCTCGAGGAAGTCAGGCGCAGGTAGCTCGTTCCGTCGCCAAGCTCCCCATGCGAGAGCGTACTCGGTCACGTGGCGAACGACGGCTTCGCGCTCTTCCTCCGGTACGCGATCGGAGACCGGTTGCAGTCGGAGTGGTTCTTCTGAGCCGGAGTAGGTCACCCAATGGGCCAAACGTAGCGGGAGTTCCTTCTCGCGCCTGCTTCGCTGCAACATGGACACGGCGCGCATCTCGAGTACGAAGTCCGCAGATGCTAATCCGAGTTGAGGTGGCCGCCCCGCGAACACGAGCATGAAGAACGTTCGGCGACCTCGCCTTCGATCGAGGTAGTACGTGAAGTCGATGTAGTGGCGCGCGCACGTTCTGCGAAGGATGCGGAAGCAGTCCCGCGCCAGCTGTTCGTCTTCATGAGCGACGTCGAACTCCATGTCCCAACCGGCCACGCCGCCACGCTAGTGGGAGAGGCGCCGTCGAAGCTGAGGTGGCTCTCGCGGCGAGCGGCTCCGGGCAGTCTCAAGGTCGGTCGAACGCTCGTGATCAGTGGCGCCCGAGACTGGAGCGTGCTCTAGGAGACCCCCAGCTTGTGCTCGACGTACTTCTGCACGACGTTGAGCCCCACACCGACGCCACGGTTGCCGAGATCCGCCAGAAACCGCTTCAGCCGACCTCGCGCCGCGATTCGGTCGGCACCCCGAGCGCCCTCGTCTTCAAGCTCGTGGACCGCGGTCTCCAGCTGCATGCGCTCGACGCCACCGAAGGTAGCGACAAGCTCGAGAAGCTGATGCGCCTCGGGCCCAAGGTTGACCGTGCCGCCGACGTTCTGGACGACCGAACCGGCTACGTGGCTGATCAGTTGAGGACTGAAGTTGAGGGTCAGCGAGTTGCTTGCTGTTGCCATCGGGCCCTCGATGACCGCCTGGGCGGACGCGGCTGGGATCAGCTCTTCGAGCATCGTCGTAAGGGCATCGCCGGTGAGTCCATCGACCTCGAGGATCACGTTCTCGAGGTGGTGCTTGAGGCTCAAGATCCGCTCCTCACGCCTCTGCCGCAGGTCAAGGCTGAGCCGGCGCGCGCGCGTGGCGAAGCGCGAGACGATTAGTGTCGCGCCCGCCTCGTCAACTCCGAACGCAGTCAGTTGGCCTGCTGCGGTCTCCGGCGCCGACACGCAGCTCTCGAGGAAGGAGGAGAAGTCTTCGAGGTCTTGCGTCAGCCCGCCTTCGGTTTCACCCTCAGCGCTGAAGAACTCGAATACCTGGCCGGCGGAGGTCGTGTAGCCCTCCTGGCGTATCCCGCCGCGGCCCGTCTGGACGAGCCACTCGCGAAACAGGCCCAGGAGGGCCTCGGCTTCCTGAGCATATAGGCGGCCGCTCGGCACGTAGACGCGGAAGAGCAGGCGGCGCTCGTTGTCCTCGATGAACGTGCTCGCGACTATTGAGCGCTCCGCATTTGTCCGATAGGGGATGACTTCGAGTTCTCGCTCACGAAGCATGCGGTTGACTCGCTGGCGGACATCTTCCGGCACGCTGCCAAAGAACTCCTCCTTCGTCATGCCATAGTAGTCATCGTCGGTGAGCCGGGGTGTCACATCGGCCTGGGTTGCCCTGTCGACCTGCTCGCTGTCGGAGGCAGCGCGCTGCTCGTCGGTGAGAAAGACCGCCTCGTGCACGAACACCAGATGAGGGCGACCCCGCAGGGAGTCAAGAACCTCACGGGCCGCTTCCTCGTACTCGGGCCTGCACATGTTCTGGTAGTCGTTGCCAGTGAGTGCGACGAGCGTGCCTCGGTTTTGGGGCGAGGCGATCATGGCTGCGATATCGAGCCAGTTCTCCGGTCTGGAGTTCAGGAGCTTCTTGCGATAGAAACCGCCGTTCGCACGCAAGCGCGTTGTTGCCGCTTCGCTGTCCGTAGACCCAACGAAGAGGAAGAACTCGTGGGACGCGTAGGTCATGGGTCATTCATACAGCCTCGGGCTGGTTCCGGGGGGCCCGGGTCGTGGCCCGCCCCTCCCATGGAGGCGCGAGCACTAGCTGCACGCTTCTGCAGGTTGGCTGTCGCCCGTTGAGCCGGCTTCAGGCGGCTGCGCGTCCCGAGACACCGGCGGACCCGCCAGGAGGCCGAGTGGCGGCGACGCCGCGTGCCTGCTCGGACCGAGTGCGGACTAGATGCGGACTAGCGGCCCAGATGATCATCGATGCGGACCTTCGCGAGACCCTTGCGCAGGACCTCTGACCTGCACAAACACCGTGGTGGGCCCCGTGGGGATCGAACCCACAACCCGCGGATTAAAAGTCCGCTGCTCTGCCAGTTGAGCTAGAGGCCCGGGTGATGGGTGGCTTCGCTCCTGGACCACACCCGTGTCGTCCGTGTGCGGCAACGATGTCCGCAGCAGCTGACGAGGTCGACGGTACAGGCTGCCCAGAGTCGGTGGTGCAGGCGTGGCGGGGTGACGGACGCCGCACGTGCGGCGAGGCTCGATCGCGGCGTCAGGTCTCGGTGGTGCAGGTGCCGCCGGGACAGTGGGACGGGGGCGTGCGGGTGAGCGCGCGTTGCAGGCTGCAGCCGAGGCAGATGCCGAACGCGGTCTCGACGAACAGCAGCGTCAGGCACAGCCCGCACAGGGCGAGGGTCACGGCGAGCGGTGCTGCGAGCCACCCGGTGGCCGGGCAGGTCGCTGCGGCGAGCACGAACCCGAGCCACCACGCGAACAGCTTCTGCGGTGCGCCGACCCACTCGGGCGTCTGCCGCCGCACGATCAGCCGTCCCAGCGCCAGGGTGGGTGACCAGCGGTCCCCGAGGCCGACACGCGGGCCCAGGTCGAGCAGCACAGCCACGCCAGACGGCTTGAGCGGTGCCGACGACCCGGCCGCGGCCGGGAAGCCGAACGCGATGGCGCCGCCGAGGAACAGGATCCCCGCGGCGGCGCGCACGGCCCGCTCGTCGATCACGGGGACGTCGTACCCCGGCCGCCTGACACCGACGAGCGGCGCGTCCTGCGTCACGTCCGAGCGGGTTGCGGTGTCACCCACCCGGTTCTCAGCGGCCGAACAGGCGCGAGGAAGTCGCCGCGGTTGGCTGCGGCGGCCTCGGTCTGGGCGGCGGTGTGCTTGCCGTTGCACCAGTCCGCCGCGGGCACGGTCTGCTTGACGGCGGAGATGTGCTGCCCGCAGCCAGCCCAGGTGGTCTTGCCGCACGCGCGGCACGTCGTCGCTCGGCACATGGGGGGTCCTTCGGTCGTGAGGATGCCCGGGGGGAACCGCGCGGGCATCTACAGCAGACCCCCGGGGGTATCCGCCTTGGACGAGATCTCCCCCACACGACGCGCCCAGCACACCGCGGCACGAGCGCCCCTGCACGGCCCCGCGCCGCGCGGCGTCAGGTCACAGGCGTGCCGCCAGGGCGTACGCGTTGTTCACGGCCTCACCGACCTTGGCGGGCTCCACGCAGTCGCCGACGGCCTCGACGGGCAGGCCCGCTGCGCGCAGCTCGGTCAGCAGGTCGGTGCGCGGCCGGCTGCCGAGCGCGATTACGACGGTGTCCGCCGGTAGGGTCGCGGGGCCGTCCGGCCCCTCGACGAGGACGCCGTCGTCCGTGATCTGCTGCACCCGGGTGCCGGTCAGCAGCCGCACCCCGGCCTCGTCCAGATCTCGCAGCAGCGTGATCCGGTTGACCAGCAGCATGTCGCGGGCGATCTCGTCGAGCATCTCCACGACCGTCACGTCGTGGCCCTCGCGCGCGAGCTCGAGCGCCGCGTCGGAGCCGGAGAGCCCGCCGCCGACCATGACGACGCGGTGCCCGACGGGCGCACCCTGGTGGAAGCGCAGGACGTCGACGACGTCGTCGCGGTCCGCGCCGGGGATGCTGCCGGGAACCAGCTGGACCGAGCCCGCCGCGACGACGACCTGGTCGGCGTCGCGCAGCTCCGGGGAGTCCGCAGTGATGCGGTGGCCGAGGTGCACGGTGACGGGCAGGTCGGCGAGCTGCCCTTCCCACCAGTCGACCATGCGGCGCAGCTCGCGCTTGAAGTCGGGCGTCGCGGCCGGCCACAGCACGCCGCCGGCGTGCTCGTTCTCGTCGTAGACGTCCACCCGGTGCCCGCGGGTCGCGGCGACGCGCGCCACCTCGAGCCCGGCGGGTCCGGCGCCGACGACGACGACGTGCTTGCCCTGCGACGCCGGGCCCGGAAGGTGCGCCTCGAGGCCGACCTCGGGGTTGACGGCGCAGCCGATCGGCTGGCCGAGCAGGATGTTGCCGACGCACAGCTGGTTGCAGCGGATGCAGGGCCGGACCGCGTCCGGCTGGGCGGCCGCGAGCTTGCGCGGCAGGTCCGCGTCGGCGATGAGGGCACGGCCGAAGCCGACGAAGTCCACCTCGCCGTTCGCGACCGCGCGGTCACCGATGTCCGGGGTCATGTTGCCGGTCGCCATGACCGGCACATCGACGACGCGGCGGACCGCCGCGGCGCCCGGCAGCAGCGGGGCGTCGCCCATGTAGTAGGGCGGGAAGATCCAGTCGACGGTCTCGAACGCGCCGTCGTCGACCATGAGAAGGTCGATGCCGGCACCGGCGAGCAGCGGCGCCATCTGCAGCGCCTCGTCGAGGGTGCGCCCGCCCGGCATGTGGTGGTCCACGGTGAGCCGGAAGGTGATCGCCAGGTCGGGCGCCGCAGCGCGCGCGGCGGCGATCAGCTCGAGCGGGAAGCGCAGCCGGTTCTCCAGGGAGCCGCCGTACCGGTCGGTGCGGTGGTTCCACTGGCTGCTCAGGAACTGGTCGATCAGGTACCCGGTGTGCGAGTGGATGTCGACCGCGTCGAACCCGGCGGCGGCCAGCCGCGCGACCGCCGGACCGTAGTCCGCGACGAGCTGCTCGACCTCGGCGGTGCTCAGCGCGCGGCACGTGCGCGTCGGGTCGGCCAGCCACGGCGTCGCCGACGCGGACACCGGCACCTGGCCGCCCGGCTCGGCCGGACCCACGCGCCCGGACCCCGGCGTGAGCTGGCCCGCCAGCAGGCCGCCCTCGGCGTGGACCGCGTCCGCCAGCCCCGCCAGGTCGGGGATCACCGCGTCGTCCTCGACCTTCGGCCAGCCCTCGTTGTCCTCGAACCGTGACGTCGTCGTCATGGTCCCCGTGATGATCAGGCCCACGCCTCCCCTGGCCCGCGCAGCGAAGTAGGCGATCTCACGCTCCTCGACCCGGCGGCCGAAGCCGACGTGCATCGGCGGCATCACGATGCGGTTGCGGGTCTCGAGCCGGCCGATGCGGCCGGGGCTGAGCAGGTTGTCGAACATGGCGGCCCCCTTGACGTCCACGAGCCCTTCGACGCTACGTCCGACGCCCCGCGGGCGCACCCGGCGGCGGGCTCGCCCGCCGAGGACGTCAGGAGGCGCGCGCCGCCAGGTAGCGCCGGATCGTCTCCGCCGCGACGGCGTGGTCGACGACGTCGGGCTCACCCGAGGTGGTGAGCGTGCCGACGACCTGGCCGTCGACGAGGAGCGGCACCGACCCGCCGTGCGCCTTGAGACGGTCGTGGTCGACGTCGGGGAGCTCGTCGAAGGGCGTGCCCGCGGCCTCGTGACGCCGACGGACCAGCAGCGACGCCTCACCGAAGCGGTGCACGACCCGCGCCTTGCCCTCGAGCCAGGGCAGGTTGCCCGCGCCCGTGTCACCGGTCATGGCCAGGAAGACAGTCTCGTCGTGCAGCTCGACTCGCACCGCGAGGTTCGCGCCGCGCTCGCGGATCACGGCGACGGCCACCAGACCGAGGTCCACGGCGTCGTCCTGCGTGAACGTCGGCAGGTCGAGCACGGGCTCGGCCTCGAGGTCGGCGACGGTGAAGGTGGGCAGCTCGGTCACGGACCCATCCTGCGGCATGGCGGAAGGTGGCGGCCGCAACGACGCCGGCTCGGGGCGGCTAGGCCGGGAGCACGTACAGGTACATCAGCAGGTAGTGCAGCACCGCGGCGAGCACCACGAGCACGTGCCAGATCTCGTGGAACCCGAGCACGCCGGGCAGTGGGTTGGGCCGCTCGACGACGAACGCGACGAACCCGACGCAGTAGACCAGCCCGCCCGCGGCGAGCAGCACGTACGCCCCCACGGGCAGCGTGACGCCGGCGCCGACGAGCAGCACCGGCATCCAGCCCATCGCGATGTACAGCGTGTTCGTCACGTACTTGGGCAGCCCGCTCAGCGACGAGCGCAGCGCGATGCCGACCGCGGCGACCGCCCAGACCGCTCCCAGCACGGCCCAGCCGTACGGGTTGCGGAACAGCACGAGCACCAGCGGCGTCGCCGTCCCGGCGATCAGGACGAACACCGACGCGTAGTCCAGCGTCCGCAGCACGCCGTTGACGCGCGGCCCTCGGTCGATGCCGTGGTGCAGCGTGCTGGCGACGAACAGCAGGAGCACGGACGCCGCGTAGACGCTGAGGCCGACGATCTTCCAGACGTCGCCCTGGACGACCGCCTGGGTGACGAGCAGAGCGCCCCCGACGAGCGCGAAGCAGCTCGCCGCGAGGTGCGTGACGGTGTTGATCCGCTCGTCGGTGACGTGCACGCTGCCGTCGCGGCTGAGCCGCGGCAACGGGGCCGGCTGGGGCACCGGCGTGGTGCGTGCGGACGTGGTCTCCACGGGTTCGCTCCTCCTGGTGAGCCGTCGCCCGGCTCGTCCGGGAGCCTACCGGCGCGGCCTGACCTCGCGGCAGCACACGTCCCAGGTCGCACCGTGGTGGACCAGGTCGTCCGGCCAGGACGGTGCCACGGCACCGAACGAGAAGGCCGCGGGTGCACAGACGCCCGCCCGGGTGCGGCCGGGCGGGCATCTGTGCGGTCAGAGGTCGAACGGACGCAGGACGAACGAGATGCCGTGCGCGATCTGTGCGTTGCCCTTGTTGATGTCGAGCTTGCTGCGCACGAGCAGCGGGTTGATGTCGTTGCGATCGGCGTCCTTCAGCACGACGAGCGGGATCCGCTCGGAGAGGACGTCGACCGTGAACGTGCCGCCCTGGGCGGTGGTGAGCTTCGCACCGTCGGACTTCAACGCGGTGGCCGCGTCGATCGTGACCCCGGGCACGACGTGGTAGAGCAGCACCTGCTCGATCGCGTCGATGCCGACCTTGTTCGCCAGGGCCGTGAACACCTTCTTCTCCGAGCCGTACCAGCGGTGCGTGAGGTCGAGCGCGAGCACCTGGAACGCGCGGTCGTTCGGGAGGAACGCGGTGAGCGGCACGGTGCCGTCGGCGAGCACCGCGACCGAGCTGTCGGGCTTGGCGGCCAGCACCGCGGCCACCGCGTTGTCGACGATGTCGAAGTCGTACCAGTTGCGGTCGAAGCCCGAGCCGTCGGCGGCGAGCACCGAGGCGAGGCTCGTGGTGCCGGTGGCGGCGGACGCAGCGGGGGCGAGCCCCACGGCCGCTCCCCCGGCGAGGGCGGTGGCGACCAGGGCAGCAGCGAGACGGCGGATCCTCATCGAAGGACTCCCTTTGCGGGCGGTGGGGCGGCGCGCGGTGCGTGCCGCGGGCGTCGTCGTCGGCGCCTTACCCCTCCTTCGTCGCGAGGCCCGGGTTCGGATGCACCCGATTCGTCCGATCTGGCGCACCGCCTCTCACGTCGGCCGGAGCCCCGCCCCGTGCCGGGCCGCGAACCAGCACCTTTCGGACCGTCCGACGAAAGTGGCCAAACGTTTATGTCCGTTGACGGTCCGGGGGCCCCGCCGGAGAGTGACCTTCGCCGACCGGCTCACCGTTGACCCGGCGCTCGGCCGATCAAGGAGGAACGATGACCCCCTCAACCACGCGCACACGCGGGCGCAGGCTCGGCGCGCGAGGCGCAGCCGGCCTCGCGGTCCTGACCCTCGCGGCGACGATCGCCGCGACCCTCCCCGCGCAGGCCGCAGGGAGCACGCTGCAGGACGCCGCGGCGCAGAGCGGCCGGTACTTCGGCACCGCGATCGCGGGCAGCCGGCTGAGTGACAGCACGTACTCGACCATCGCCAACCGTGAGTTCAACATGATCACGGCCGAGAACGAGATGAAGATGGACGCCACGGAGCCCAACCCTGGCCAGTTCAACTTCAGCCAGGGCGACCGGATCCTCAACTGGGCACGCCAGAACGGCAAGCAGGTCCGCGGGCACGCCCTCGCGTGGTACTCGCAGCAGCCGGGCTGGATGCAGAGCATGGAGGGCTCGCAGCTGCGGCAGGCGATGATCAACCACATCAACGGCGTCGCGGGCTACTACAAGGGCAAGATCTACGCCTGGGACGTCGTCAACGAGGCGTTCGCGGACGGCAGCTCCGGCGGCCGCCGCCCGTCGAACCTCGAGCGCACCGGCAGCGACTGGATCGAGGTCGCGTTCCGGACGGCCCGCGCGGCCGACCCGCAGGCCAAGCTCTGCTACAACGACTACAACATCGACGACTGGTCGCACGCGAAGACGCAGGGCGTCTACCGCATGGTCAGCGACTTCAAGGCACGCGGCGTGCCGATCGACTGCGTCGGCCTGCAGTCGCACTTCAACGCGCAGAGCCCGGTCCCGTCGAACTACCAGACGACGATCCAGAGCTTCGCCAACCTCGGGCTCGACGTCCAGATCACCGAGCTCGACATCGAGGGCTCGGGCTCGCAGCAGGCGGACAACTACCGCCGGGTCGTCCAGGCCTGCCTCAACGTCGCCCGCTGCACCGGCATCACCGTGTGGGGCGTGCGGGACAGCGACTCGTGGCGCTCCTACGGCACCCCGCTGCTGTTCGACAACAGCGGCAACAAGAAGCAGGCCTACACCGCCGTGCTCGACACGCTGAACAGCGCCCAGCCGACGCAGACGCCCACGCAGACGCCGACCCAGACGCCGACGCAGACGCCCACGGCCACCGCCACGCCGACGCAGACGCCGAGCGCGACGCCGACGACCACCCCGCCGCCGGACCCGACGGGCAGCTGCACGGCCGCCCTCACGGTCGTCAACAGCTGGCCGGGCGGCTACCAGGCCGAGGTGAAGATCACCGCCGGCTCGGCGGGGCTCAACGGCTGGCGGGTCACCCTGCCCTCCGGCGTCTCGACCAACAACCTGTGGAACGGCCAGGTGTCCGGCAGCGTCGTGACGAACGCTCCGTACAACGGCTCGGTCGCGCCGGGTGGCACGACGACGTTCGGCTTCCTCGGCAACAGCACCCCGCCTGCGCCCACCACCCTGGCCTGCAGCTGACCGCGGCTGCGGCTTGAGACCGGGCCCACGGGCACGAGGAAGGCGTCGCACACACGTGCGGCGCCTTCCTCGTGCGTGCGTCGTGCCCGTGCCCGCCGCGTCAGCGTCGGCGCCTCGTCCTACGCTCGGCGGGTCGCCGACGACCAATGAGGGAGAACCTGATGGGCCGCTTGTACATCGACCTGTTCGTCACGCTCGACGGGGTGGCGCAGGCGCCCGGCGCGCCCGACGAGGACCCGTCGGGCGGGTTCCCGTTCGGCGGGTGGCAGGCACCGTTGTTCGACGACGTCGTCGGCCGTCACGTCATGGCGGGCATCCAGGAGATGGACGCGCTGCTGCTCGGCCGCCGGACGTACGACATCTTCGCCGCGTACTGGCCGCACCAGGAGGGCGCGATCGCGCACCAGCTCAACGGGGTGCCCAAGTACGTCGCGAGCCGGGGCACCCCCGACCTGAGCTGGCCCACCTCGACGCTGCTCGGGCCGGACCTGGTCGCCGAGGTCCAGGCCGTGCGCGAGCGGCACGAGCGAACGCACGTGATCGGCAGCCTCGACCTGGTGCAGACGCTGGTCGCCGAGCGGCTGTTCGACGTGCTGACCCTGTGGGTCTACCCGGTGGTGCTCGGGCAGGGCAAGCGGGTCTTCGAGGCCGGGATCCGGCCGACCGAGCTGACGCTGCTCGCCCCGCCCGAGGCGGGTAGCGGCGGCGCGGTCACGCTGCGTTACGCACCGACGGGCGCCGAGCCGCGCACCGGTGACATGACCGCAGCGGGCTGAGCCGGACAGGCCGTCACCGGCGCGCCCTCGACGCGCACCCTCGACGGTCCGAGCGTCACAGGCGCTTCTCGAGGAGCACCACGTCCAGCCAGGACCCGGCCAGAGGACCGTGGCTCATCAGACCGAGGCGTTCACGCGTGCCGACGACGCGGAAGCCGGCAGCGGCGTGCAGCGCGAGGCTCGCGGTGTTCTGCGGGAACACCCCGGCCTGCACCGTCCAGCGCCCGGCCTCGCGTGCGGACGCGAGCAGGCCGTCGAGCAGCGCGCGCCCCACCCCTCGGCCGCGCGCCTCGTCGGCGACGTACACCGAGGACTCGATGACACCCTCGTACACGCACCGGCCGGAGACGGGGCCGGCCGCGATCCACCCGAGCACCCGGTCCTGCTCGTCCAGCGCGACGAGCCGGTGGCCGCTCAGGTGGTCGGCGTCGAACTCGTCCCACGTGGGGGACTGCGAGGTGAACGTCGCCAGGCCGGTGGCGATGCCCGCGCCGTAGATCGCGAGCACGGCGTCGGCGTGCGCGGGCGTCATGGGAGCCAGCCGCACGGGACCGCTCATACGCCGACCTGCAGGTGCTGGCGCAGGTGCGCGGCGAGCTCGTCGACGGCCCCGGGCACCAGGGTGAAGTACGCCCAGACCCCGCGCTTCTCGCGCGTGACGAGTCCGGCCTCCGCGAGGACCTTGAGGTGGTGGGAGACCGTCGGCTGCGAGAGGCCGACGGGGTCCGTCAGGTCGCACACGCAGGCCTCGCCGCCCTCGTGCGCGGCCAGGATCGACAGCAGCCGCAGGCGGGCCGGGTCGGCCAGTGCCTTGAGGGTGCGGGCGGTGCGCTCGGCGTCCTGCGCCGTCATGGGCGCGCCGGTGACGGGGGTGCAGCACGCCGCGGACGACGAGGTGGGCGCGGCAGCGAGCAGGTCGGTGGCCATGCACCGAGCATGCCATGACGCATCGACGAGTGTCGATGTTGACGCCCGTCGATATCTGGTCCATGCTCCTCGCATCGATCTTCATCAATGTCAGGAGGAGTCATGACGCAGGACATCCGTGAGCAGGTCCGGGCCCGCTACGCCGCGGCCGCCGTGCAGGGCGCGGGCGACGAGGGCTGCTGCGCGGGCGGCGGCTGCGGGCCGGCCGACATCGTCGTCGACGCGCGGTTCGGAGCGAGCCTGTACGCGGCGCAGGACGCCTCGGCCGTGCCCGCCGAGGCCCTCGCGGCGTCCCTCGGCTGCGGCAACCCGGTGATGGTCGCCGCACTGAACCCCGGCGAGCGCGTGCTCGACCTGGGCTCGGGCGGCGGGATCGACGTGCTCCTGTCCGCGCAGCGCGTGGGCCCCACCGGCTTCGCCTACGGGGTCGACATGACCGACGAGATGCTGGACCTCGCACGCGCCAACGCGGCCCGAGCGGGGGCGACCAACGTCGAGTTCCGCAAGGGGACCATCGAGGAGCTGCCGCTCGAGGACGCCTGCGTCGACGTCGTGATCTCGAACTGTGTGGTGAACCTGTCCCCCGACAAGCCCGCCGTCCTCGCCGAGGCGTTCCGGGTGCTCGTCCCCAGCGGCCGCGTCGGCATCAGCGACGTGGTCGCCGAGGACCACCTGGCTCCTGAGCAGCGTGCCGAGCGCGGGTCGTACGTCGGCTGCATCGCGGGCGCCCTGTCACGCACCGAGTACCTCGACGCGCTGTCCGCCGCGGGGTTCGTCGACACCGAGGTGCAGTTCACGCACACGGTCGCCGACGGCATGCACGGTGCGATCGTGCGTGCCCGCAAGCCAGCGGCGTCCGGCGCCTGACGCTCGCGGCCCGGGCTCACGAACCCGGACGGTCAGTCGCTGGGTCCGGGCCCCGTCACGTCAGCCGCGACGGCACCCCTGACACCGGCCGACGTCAGGCGGAGACCGTGACGGGCTCGACACCCAGCTCGACGAGCAGGGCGTGCACGCGGCGCCGGATCTCGTCACGGATGGGCCGGACCGCCTCGATCCCCTGGCCGGCCGGGTCCTGCAAGGCCCAGTCCTCGTAGCGTCGACCCGGGAAGATGGGGCACGCGTCGCCGCAACCCATCGTGACGACGACGTCCGACTCCTGCACCGCGTCGGCCGTCAGGACCTTCGGGCGCTCGGCGCGGATGTCGACGCCCACCTCGAGCATCGCCTCCACGGCCACCGGGTTGATCTGCTCGGCGGGCATCGAGCCCGCCGAGCGCACCTGCACCGCGCCGCCGGACAGCGCCCGCACCCAGCCGGCCGCCATCTGTGAGCGGCCCGCGTTGTGGACGCACACGAACAGGACCGACGGCCGGGCTCCGCGAGGGCTGCGCATGCGCCCATCGTCGCAGCCGGGCGATCCGCCGTCGACGGCCGTCCATCGTCGACCACAGCCCCACGTCCACGTGCCGGTCGGACGCCGCGGGCGGCCTCGTGTCAGGCCCGGAACCGGCTGACGAGCTCGTCCAGGTGCTGGGAGCTGCGAGCCAGCTCGTCGGCCGACGTGCGGACCTGGTCGATGTTGCCGACCGTGGACGTCGCACTCTGCGCGATCGAGCGGACGTTGTCGGCGATGCTCGTGGCGCCGACCGCCGCCTCGGCGACGCTCGTCGCCATCGCGCTCGTCGTCGCGCTCTGCTCCTCCACCGCGCCGGCGATGCTGCCCTGATGGTCGTTGACCTCGGCGATCACCGCGGTCGTCGTGGCGATCGCCCGCACGGCCACCTCGACGTCGGACTGGATCTGGGAGATCCGCGCCGTGATCTCCTCGGTCGCCGCAGCGGTCTGCTGCGCGAGCTCCTTGACCTCGCCGGCGACCACCGCGAAGCCCTTGCCGGCCTCGCCCGCGCGCGCGGCCTCGATCGTCGCGTTCAGCGCGAGCAGGTTGGTCTGCTGCGCGATGGTGTTGATGAGCGTCACGACGCCGCCGATCGCCGCGGACGACTCCCCGAGCCGGCTGATGGAGGCGTTCGCCTCGTCCGTGCTGGTCACCGCGGTGCGTCCGGCCTCGCTCGCCTCGGAGGCGCTGCGGGCGATCTCCTGGATCGAGACCCCCATCTGCTCGCCCGCGGCCGCCACCGTCTGCACGTGCGAGGAGATCTGCTCCGCCGACGCCGCCGCGACGCTCGCCTGGCGTGCCGCCTCGCCGGACTGCTGGGTCATGTCTGCGGCGATCACCGACAGCTCCTGCGCCGCCGCCGAGGAGGTCGAGGCGGTCTGCCCGATCTGCCGCACGAGGGTCGCGATGTTCTCGACGAACCTGTTGAAGACCGACGCGAGCGCGCCGACCTCGTCGTCGCGGGCGTGCTCGATGCGCTGCGTGAGGTCGCCGTCGCCGTCGGCGATCTCCCGCAGCCGCGCGGTCAGCAGGTTGATCGGACGGGTGATGCCGCGCGTCAGCAACGAGCCCAGGAGCACGACAGCGGCAGCCGCGACCGCCGTTCCCACGAGCACCGCGACCGTCGTCGTGGTGGCCGTCGCCTCGGCCGCGCCCGCGCGCACCTCCAGGAGCTCCCGCTCGGCCCTCTCGACGGCGTCGATCGTCTCCGTGATCTGGTCCATCACCGGCCTGCCCGCGTCCGCGACCACGTACTCCTGCGCAGCCTCGAAGCCGTCGTCCTTGTACTCGTCGACGGCCTTCTGCAGCTCGGCGAACCGCGAGGCCACCAACGGCAGCAGCGCCGTCAGTCGCTCCTGCTGCGCGGGGTTGTCCGCGGTGAGCTCCGTGGCCTTCTCCAGGTGCACCTTCACCGAGCTACGGGCTGCGGTGTACGGCGACAGGTAGGCGTCGGCGCCCGTCACCAGGTAGCCGCGCTGCCCCGCCTCGGCGTCCTTGAGCGCCGCGACGATCGCCTGGGTCTCGCTCAGGACGACGTGGGAGTGGTCGACGAGGTCGCTCGTGCGCACGAGCGACTGGGTGTTCACGAACGCCACGGCGCCGACCCCGGCCATCAGCACCAGGATCAGCGCGTACCCGGCCGCGAGCCTGCGGCCGATGGTCCAGGCGGGGACCCTGCGGCCTCGGGGTGCGCCGTCGGCCACCGGTTCGCTGGTCACGGAGGGCTCCTTCACCGACAGGGCTACGGGCCCCTCCCATCGGCACCACGGGCTGAGATGTGAACGCTTGCGCCGCCGAGCTCCGGCGCCCGCGCACGGGGCCCTTCGTCGCACCGGTCACGGTCGCCCGGCTGCGAGACTGCGCACGACACACCGGACGACGAGAAGGACGGCCACCCGTGGACCTCGACCTCGCCGCGGCCCTCGCGGACGCACGGAGCGAGTACGACAAGATGGTCGCGGGAGACTGGTACCGCTACCGGTTCGGCCCCGAGCTCGCGGACCTGACCACCGCGACCCAGCGCACCTGCCGGCGGATCACCGCCCTGTACGACGAGGACCGCGAGGCGGCGGGTGAGCTGTTCCGGGCCCTGCTCGGGACGGTCGGCGAGGGTGTGGACTTCCGGCCGCCGCTGTACCTCGACTACGGGCACCGGCTGCACGTCGGCGACCGCAGCTTCATCAACGCCGACTTCCTCACGCTCGGCGGCGGGGAGATCCACATCGGCGCGGACGTGCTCATCGGCCCGAGCGTGCGGCTCTACACCCCGACGCACGTGCTGGACCCGCAGCTGCGCCCGCAGGGCTGGGAACGGGTCTCCCCCATCACGATCGAGGACGGCGTGTGGCTGGGTGGGAGCGTCGTCGTGTGCCCCGGGGTGACGATCGGGGCGCGGTCCGTCATCGGCGCCGGGTCGGTCGTGACCAAGGACGTCCCGCCGGACGTCATCGCGGCGGGGAACCCCGCTCGCGTCGTCCGCGCGCTCGAGGACCTGCCGGCCGAGCGCTGAGCGAACGTCGCGGCGCGCGGCCCGGTTCAGGGCCGGGACGCGCGCCGCGTGCCTCAGGGCTCCCGGCGCAGCCGGGCGCCCAGCGACCACGCCCCGACGACCGCACCGGCCGCCGCCAGGATGAGGTCCTTGAGCACGTACTGGGCGGTCAGCGTCGGGCCGCCCGCGGGGAACAGCTCGCCGAAGAACAGCACGAGCGGGGACATGATCCCCACGAGCGCGACGGCCAGCAGGACCAGCCCGGCGCGCAGGAACCTGCCCGTGAGCAGCGTCAGGCCGATCACCGTCTCGATCACGGCCGTCATCAGCAGCGCGGCGTCGGGCCCGACCACGTGCAGCGTGAGCTCACCGACCGTGCGCTGCGCGAGGTCCTCCGCCGGGCTGACACCGGGGAAGAACTTGAGCACGCCGAAGCCGAGGAACACCAGGCCGAGCGCGAGGCGCAGCGCGGTCACCGAGTGCCTCGCCAGGACGTCGGCCAGGGTGTCGACCGAGCGGTCGAGCACGTCCCGGGCGCGGTCCAGGCCGGCCGGAGCGGCGGCGGGTCTGGACGCGGACGGATCCGGCATGGACCGACTCGACGCCGACAGGCTCGGCGCGCCCGCCCAGGTGTTGGTGGGGACGACCGCGTCGGCGACCGGGTCGGCCGCGGGCTTCGCGGGGCTCGCGTGCCTCGTCGGGCGGGAGGTCGGGCGGGAGGTCCGGCGAGAGGTCGTGCGGGGGAACGTCGGCATGGCGATGCCCTTCATGTCGTGGCCCGGGGGCGAGGGAAGCCCGGACGACGTGGGGGGCGCGCGGAGGCGCGGGAGACGTCCGGGTCGCTACCGATCAGTAGCTACGGCCGACGAGGAGAGACCCGGCCTGGTGCCTGATACGCCCGTCCTCGGCATTCACCCGCGGCGATGCGTCAACCGAGCCCGGGCGCCACCGACTCCTTGGGTACCCAGCCCGTCGTCCCGCTCACCACGACCTTGCGCCAGCCGCCCGAGATCTCGTGGGGCGTCACCTGCGTGCCGGCCTTGGCGACGAACATCGCCGCAGCCGTCGACCTCGGCTTCGTGCGCACCGTCACCGCGTACGCGAGGTGGTACGTCTTGGTCTGCAGGACGTAGTCGGCATGCACCCAGCCGCGCGTCTTCTTGCCGTCGACCACCGCCCACACCGGGATGAACCCGTTGGTCTTGGTGCCCGGCTTGTTCGTCAGGGTCGTGTTGGGGGCGAGCGTCGTCAGGACGCGGTAGCTCGTGGAGGGCCCGGTCCGCATGTTCAGGTTCGTCGTCGGGTAGTACGTGCACCGGCTCGGCGCGGGCGAGCGGCGGTCCGTCGTCGCCCGCTGCACCACGGGGAGCCGGTAGCCCGCGAGCCACGCGGCGGGGTCCACGGAGGTGCCCGAGCCGTAGAATGCGTCCTCCCACACCTCCAGGTGCAGGTGCGGCGCCGTCGCCGGACCGGAGGCACCCACGTCCGCGATCCGCTGACCGACCTTGACCTTCTGCCCGACGCGCACGTACTTGCCGGGGTTCCACGGGTGCACGTACGCGATCCACGTGGGCGTCCCCTCGATCACCGAGTGGACCGTGACGTAGCCCGCGTTCCCGTTCGTCGGCGCGACGACGTGCGAGACCACCCCGGACGCCACCGCGTAGACCGGTCGTCCGTCGGGCGTGCCCATGTCGAGCCCCAGATGGAACGTGGACCCGCCGCGGACCGGGATGCAGCGCGGCCCCCACCCGGAGGTCAGCGCGTACGACTCGTCGGGCAGCGGCAGGATCAGGACGCGTCCGCTCGGGGTGCGCTTGCGTGTGACGCCGTCGGGGATGCTGAGGCGCGCGTCGTCGGCGACGCTCGTGGCACCCGTGCTGCCGACGACCGCGTCGGCCGTCGACGACGGCGGGGGCTCGGTCGTGGCGCTCGCGGGTGCGGCACCCACCACCGTGGCGGCCGCCAGGGCGAGAGCGACGATCAGGGGGCCGAGACTGTGCGGCGCCCGCGTCCGGATGCGCATGGCGGTGCTCCTTGGGGTCACGTCCTATGTCGGCACGACGCCCCGCGACTTGAGCCCGGCGTTCGCATCCAGCCTGCCAGCGCTCAGGGTGGCCCGACCACGCCGCGGCCGCGAGCCGAGCGCTCAGCGCCGCCGTCCGCGGGCCCGGCTGCCTGGCGGCCCGGCTGCCTGGCTCAGGCTCAGGCGTTCCTCTCCCGCCGGGAGGCACGCGTCAGGGACGCGCCTCGCGGACCGCGCTCAGGTCGAGATCGAGCTCGAGCCACTCGGCCAGGTCGGCGATCTCGGCCCCCACCGCCTCGCGCACGTCCGGCGACCACGGGCCGTCCTCGTGGATCGCGTGGACGACGAGACGACCCGTGCGCCGCTGGGCGGTCGCGTCGAGCTTGCCCACGAACCGGTCCCCGTGCAGGACCGGCAGCGCGTAGTAGCCCCACCGACGCTGCGCTGCGGGCTTGTACATCTCGAGCACGTACTCGAACTCGAACAGCTCGAGGACGCGCTTGCGGTCGAACAGCAGCCGGTCGAGCGGCGCGACCAGCGCCGTGCGCGGCGAGAACGGCGCGTCCAGCAGCTCCGGGTCGACGCGCCAGACCCCGCGCACGCCCTCGACCCGCGCGCGTTCGCCCGTGCCCGCCACGTGCAGCGGCTCGACCCGCTGCGCGACCGCCCGCTCCCGCACGACGCCGAGCGACCTCATGCGCCGCGCCTCACGGACGGCACGGGCCTCCTCGAGGGGCACCGGCTCGTCGGGCGGGTAGACCCTCTCGGCGAGGTCCCACAGCTTCTCGCGCCCCCGACGGCCCGCTGCCGCGACCTGCCCGCTCTCGACCAGCAGACCGAGCATCATCGTCACGTTCCGGCGGTTGTTCCAGCCCGACGAGCGCCACGGGCGCACGCACGTGTCCGGCAGCTCCGCCGCGGTCAGCGGCCCGTCCGCCCGCAGCACCTCGAGGATGTCGTCGCGGCACCGACGGTTGTCCTCGAGCCACCGGGCGTTGGCGAGCTGCCACGGCGGCGCGTCCGCCCCTCCGGGCCACGCGGCCATCTCCGCCGCGAGCAGCCGCACGTCGTGCGCGGGCATCAGGCGCCCCTGGATCTCGACGACGCGCTGCTGGTCGATCAGGTCCTCGAGCTCGCGCGGGTCGTACCGGGAGCCGAGCCGGCTGAACAGGACGAGGTCGGCGCTGGGCGCGACCGCTGCGATCGGGTCGTGCTGCAGGAACGTCAGGCCCGCGATCGTCTCCATGACCCCGTCCGGGCGCTGCGCCGTGAGCAGCTGCGCACGGACGGCGAGCCGCCGGGCGTCGGCGCGCGTCAGCTCGATCACCGGGCCACCCCCGCCGGCGGGCGTCACGCGTCCACCCGCGCCGCGCGCCGACGACCACCGAACAGTGGCGACGGGAACGACGGCGCGACCTTCGTGCCCGCGAGCCACGCGGTCAGGCGCGCGGTCTCGTCGTCGATCGCGGCACGCGCTCGCGCGCCGACGTCCTCCAGGATCTCGAGCTCGACCGTCCCGCTCGTCGCGGCCCACGCGCCGACGACGCGTCCGTCGACCCAGATCGTCGGGCCGGCGTTGCCGACCGAGTCGACGACCTCGTGCGTGTGGTCCCCCAGGTACCAGTCCCGCTCGACCCAGCCCATCGTCGTCGGGTCGAGCCCCGGCAGCAGCGCGACCCACGGCTCCACGGGCTCGACCGGGTCGAGGTCGTCGGGCAGGAGCCAGCCCACGCTCGTGGTCCCCTCCAGCCCGACGGGCACCGCGCCGAGGGTGGCCAACGAGCGGCGCACCGCCGTGAGCGTCGAGCCGAGCCACCACTGCACGTCCCGCTCGGTCCCCGGCCCGAACGCGCGCAGCCACCGCGCCACGAGCTCGTCGTGCGCCTCCTGCTCGCCGAGCCGGTCGATCGGGCGACCCCACCACGTCTCGGGCAGCGTCCACGACGGACGCGAGGCGGTCCAGGAGCCACGGTTCTCACCGCGCACCACGACTCCCGAGGCGTTGAGGCAGGTCAGGATGCGCGTCATCACCGGGATGACCGTCGACCACGCCGTACCGGGCGCGGCCGTGAACGTCCCGCACGCCTGCGGCACGGCGGCGCGCAGCTCGGTGGCGGTGCGGCAGGTGCCGTCGGCCAGGACGGCGACGACCTGCGCGGTCACCTGGTCGAGCCACGCGTCGGCGTCCCCGAACCCGCCGCCGAGGGTGAGCTCCTTGACGAGCCTGCGCCGCTCGGTGGCGGCGACGCGCGCGCCGGGTGACGAGACGACCGCCGGCAGGAGCGCGGTGTCCGTGACCCACAGCGTGCGGCGCATCGCGAGCTGACGGACGAGCGTGCGACGGCCGAACAGCTCGTCGTGCAGGTCGCCCGGGACGAATCCCGGCACACGTGCCCACGTCGCGACGTAGGGCCCGGAGGCGTCCGTGCCGTGCAGCGCGACGAGCGCGCGCACCGCCTCGTGAACGTCCGCGAGCGGCTGGGCGAGCCCGTGCCGGCGCGCGAGGCGGGCGCGCCGCTGCGCCGTCTCGACGACGAAGGCGGGCGCCGGGCGTTCTCGGACCATCCGCCGATCATGCCGTGCGGCACCCACAGCCGCGTCGCGGTGGACGAGCACCGCCGGGCGGAACCTTCGTTCGTTTGTGTTTGATCATGGTGGAACATGTGCGGGAACCGCCGTGCGGCCGCTACGCTCGTCGGCATGACGTGGCTGGTGACGGGCGGGGCGGGGTACATCGGTGCGCACGTGGTGCGGGCGCTGACGCAGGCCGGGCTCGGGGCCGTCGTCCTCGACGACCTCTCGTCCGGGCGCCAGGACTTCGTCCCGCAGGGCGTCCCCCTGATCCACGGCTCGGTCGGCGACCCCGACGCGGTCGCGGACGCACTCGCCCGGCACGCGGTCGAGGGCGTCGTGCACCTCGCCGGCTTCAAGTACGCGGGCGTGTCCGTGGACCGCCCGATGCACACCTACCGGCAGAACGTCGTCGGCACCCTCACGCTCCTCGAGACCATGGCCGAGCAGGGCGTCGACACCATCGTCTACTCGTCGTCGGCCGCGGTGCTCGGCACTCCCGACACCGACCTGGTGACCGAGCAGACGCCCACCGCGCCCGAGTCCCCGTACGGCGAGTCCAAGCTCGTCGGCGAGTGGCTGCTGCGGGACCAGGCGCGCGCGCTCGGCCTCAAGCACACGAGCCTGCGGTACTTCAACGTCGTCGGCTCCGGCACGCCCGAGGTCTACGACACCAGCCCGCACAACCTGCTCCCGCTGGTCTTCGAGGCGCTCCTGGCCGGCAGGACCCCGCAGATCCGCGGCGACGACTACCCCACCCCCGACGGCACGTGCGTGCGCGACTACATCCACGTCGCGGACCTCGCCGACGCCCACGTCGTCGCCGCCCGCGCGCTCGCCGACGGGCAGGCCCTGGAGCCCGTCTACAACCTCGGCTCGGGCGAGGGCGTGTCCGTGCGCGAGATCATGACGACCGTCGCCGAGGTCACCGGCATCGACTTCACGCCCGAGGTCACCGACCGGCGCCCGGGTGACCCGGCGCGGATCGTCGCCTCGGGCGAGCTCGCCGCGCGCGACCTGGGCTGGCGCATGACGCACACCCTGCAGGACATGGTCCGCAGCGCCTGGCAGGCCCGCACCGGCCGGCAGACCCGCCCCGCCGCCTGATCCTGCGGGCTCAGCGCGGGAGCCGGCCGACGAACGCCTCGAGCGCCTTGTCGGAACCCGCGTAGATGCCCTCGCGGCGCGGCCAGTGGATCACGACGTCCGTGAAGCCCAGCGCCGCCGCGCGCTCGACTCCCTCGAGGGCCAGGTCGGGCGAGGTGAGCGAGTACCTCGGCGCGCCGTCCAGGCTCAGGTAGCGGCGCAGGCGTGTGGCGCCGGGCCGGTGCGCGCGCTCGATCTCGTCGAACGCCGCGACCTGCTCCGCGAGCGCCGCCCACCACCGCTCCTCCGCCTGGGAAGGGTCGTCCTCGACGTCCTCGGTCGAGTACGACGCTCCGTACGTCACCCAGCCCTGCCCGTACCGCGCCGCGAGCGCCATGGTCCGCGGTCCTGCGGCGGCCACGACGAAGGGCGTACGCGGACGCGCGATCGTGCCGGGCACCATGCGCGCCTCGTGGGCGGTGTAGAACTCACCGCGGTGCTCGGTCAGGGGCTGCGTGAGCAGCGCGTCCAGCACGCCGACGAACTCCTCGAACCGCCGCGTGCGCTCGCCGCGAGCCAAGGGCGGCCCGGTGACCGACGCGTCGAACCCTTCCCCGCCCGCGCCGACCCCCAGCACGAAGCGTCCGCCGGACACGTCGTCGAGACCCATCACGTCCTTGGCGAAAGGGACCGGGTGCCGGAAGTTCGGGGACGCGACGAACGTGCCGAGCTCGATGCGCGACGTGGCCTCGGCTGCGGCGGCGAGCAGCGGGACGGTCGCGAACCACGGCTCGTCGGCGAGGGTGCGCCACGCGAGGTGGTCGTAGGTCCAGGCGTGGGCGAAGCCCCACTCCTCGGCCTGGCGCCACCTGCCCCGCTGCGTGGCCCACCGCTCCTGCGGCAGCAGCACGATCCCGACCCGCACACCCGTCGTCATGCCGCCGACCCTAGCGGCGCCCGCACCGCCGACCCCTGACCCCGCACCCGCACCCGCACCCGACCCCACCCCACCAGCGCGGCAGTTCCGCTCCCGACGCGCGTCGAGCGGAGCCGCGCAGGCGACCGACGACCCGCGCTCGGCATGGCGGTGCCGGGCCGTGGGGGCCGCGGGTGCGGCGGGGATGGGTCAGGACCAGCCGAGGGTGTGCAGGCGGTCGTCGTCGATGCCGAAGTGGTGGGCGATCTCGTGCACCACGGTGATCGCGACCTCCTCGACGACGTCGTCGCGCGTCTCGCAGATCTCGAGCGTGGGGTTGCGGAAGACGGTGATCCGGTCCGGCAACGAGCCGGCCGACCACGAGTCCGTGCGTTCGGTCAGCGGGACGCCCTCGTAGAGGCCCAGCAGGTCCTCCTCGCCCGGCGGCGGCTCGTCCTCGACGAGCACGACGACGTTGTCCATCATCGCGGCGAGCTCGGGCGGGATCTCGTCGAGCGCGTCCCGGACGGCGTCCTCGAAGTCCTCGCGCGTCATCTCGAACACGAACCCCATCCTGCCTCCCTCCGCAGGGATCGCCGCACCGCACCCGGCGGACCGCGCTGTGAGCAGCGTCGCCAGGGGCCGCTTTGGAGTTCGGGGGAAGTGCCCGTATGCTCTTCCACGGTCAACCGACGCCTCGACGTCTGGGGCGACGCCCTCATCGTCTAGCGGCCTAGGACCCCGCCCTTTCACGGCGGTAGCACGGGTTCGAATCCCGTTGGGGGTACGAGAACGTGCAGTGGAA
>JAEYUL010000104.1 GCA_023432565.1 Actinomycetes bacterium
AGGCTGGTGGCACCGCGGCGGGCCGTGGCCGTGGCCGGCGGCGGCCCCGTGCCCGCCGTGGCTGCGCTCGGCAGGCGCGTCGGGGCCCTCGTCGTCGTGCCGGACGGACGGGACGCCGAGGCGCGCCGGCTCGGCGTGGACGTGCGCCCGCTCGCGGACCTCGTCGACGGGTTGGGTGCCGACGACGACTGGCCCGGGCTCTACGACGCTCTCGACGCGCTCGCCGCGAACGACCCGGCGGGCCTCGAGGCCCTTGCGAACCTGCCCGTCCCGCTCGCCGACGGCCGGGTGGTCCGGGGGGCGCGCGGCACCGTCCTGCTCGAGGGTGCGCTGGCCACTTCCGTGCTGCCGGTGGTCGGCACGCTCGCCCGCTGGGGCGTGCGCGTGGTGGACCCGTCGGCGGCGCACCCGCTGCTGGAGCGGCTCGGTGCGCAGGTCCCGGACGCCGTCGGGCTGCTGCGCCTGGCACCGGTCCGCCAGGCGGTGCTCGCCTGGGACGACGACGAGCGCGACGACGACAGCGACGACGACCGTGACGACGACAGCGACGACCCGGACCTGACGACGACGGTCCTCACGCTCGTGCAGGCGGCCCTGCCTGCGCGGGACCCGGCCCGGTGGTCGGCCACGACCGGCGCGGCGCACGCGCTGCCCGACGACGTCCGGGAGTGGCTCGCGCTGCTGCCCCTCGCTGCGGCGACGGGCGGGCCCGTACCCGCCGACGGCCTCGTCCTGCCCGGGTCACCCGCCCACCGGCTGCTCGACGAGCGCGTCCTGACGGCGGTCGCGTCCGCCGAGGTGGAGCGCTGGGGTGCGGCGACGCTCGTGGCCGCCGGGGTGCGCGAGGTGCTCGTGACGGTGACCGTGCCGGACGTCGTCACCGGTGAGGAGCACGACCAGGACGCGCCGGGCGCGCTCACCGCCGAGGCGCTCGACGGCTGGGCGGAGTACCTCGACCACCTGTCCGACGTGCTCGGCGAGGGTGCCTACCTCGGCCACCTGACCGCGGTGGCCGACCTGGACGCGGTCGCCCCCGCCGCGTGGCCGCAGGTGCTCGAGCTCCTGGCGGGCGAACCCGCGCTGCGCCGCGCGCTGCTCGAGCCGGTGCGCAGCGACCGCGCAGGCCAGGCCGCGGCGTACACGGCGTGGTGGCTGCGTGAGCGCTCGCCGCTGCGTCTGCGGGCGCCGTTCGCGATCGGTGAGGGCCCTCTCGGTGGCGTGCTGCCGCCCGCCCCGGCCGACGTGGCTCACCTGGACCGCGCGGTGCAGCGCGCCCTGGGCGGCGTCGTCGAGCCGCAGGACCTGGCTCCCGGCGCCTGGTCGGACCTGCTGGCGTCCTGGCCGGTCGGGACGGCCCTGGACGTGCGGGCGGCGACGGCGGTGTGGCGGCACGCGGCTCCCGCAGACGCGCCCGATCGGGTCCCGGCGCTCGTGGGGCCCGGGCGCGTGGTCGTCGTCCCGGCGCACGACGCCGCGGTCGCCCCGAGCCCGATGTGGTGGCAACGCACGGACGTCGCGGCCCTGGTCCCGGCCCACGGGCACGACGAGGCGCTGCGCCTGTCGCGTGAGCTGGACCTGCCGCGGGTCTCGGAGCTCGCCGCGGGCGTCGTGACCCACGACGACGGGGTGGACGTGCCGGTGCCTGCGTCCGTCCACCAGGTGCTGCCCGCTGCACCGGCGGCGTGGTGCGAGCACGAGGACCTGCGCGTGGACCACGCCCCGGTCGAGTGGTGGGTCGACGAGGTGTCCGGACAGCCGCGGCTGCACGCCACCACGCTGGCGGGTCTCGCCGCTGCGCTCGCCCAGACCTGCGGGCGCTGGGGGTTGCGGCACCTGCTCGAGCTCGTGCTGACGGACCCGCAGCGGGCGGGCGAGCTCGCGCTCGACGCCTCGATCGTGGCGGCCGACGAGCTCGGCGGGCCCGTTACCGGGTGAGCAGCTCGACGATCCGCCGCGTCGGGTCGTCGAGCTCGTCGAACGCACGCTGGTACAGGGACTGCGGTCCGCCGTACGGGTCCACCACGTCGTCGTCAGCCGGTCGTGGCGCCGGGTGCCGCGCCGCGGCGGCCGCCGGTACGAGCGCGGCCAGCCGTTCGCCCGCGGTGCCCCCGGTGCCGGTGGGTCCGAGCACGTCGGCGAGGCGCGCGAGCTCGCGCAGCGTGAACGTGCGCCGCACGGCCGCGGGATCGAGCTCGACGACCGCCGCGCGGTGCGCCCGGGTCAGCGCGAGCACGAGCGAGGACTGACGCACCAGGGCGGCGGTCAGCTGGCGTGCGACGAAGGCGTCGGCGCTCGCCCCGGCGCCCTCGACGAGCGCGGCCATCGGCGCGGACATCGGGTGACCGCGCACGGCCCGCGTCCCGGCCGAGGAGACCTCGACGTCCGTGCCCGCCAGGCCCGCGGCGAGCAGGCGCTCGACGGCCGGCGACCGGCAGATGTTGCCGGTGCAGACCGCCAGCACGCGCGTCGTCATGCCGGACATCATGCCCGCTCGCCCTCGTGGGGCGGCTGCCGGCGGCTGTCCCTCAGCGGTGCCGGACGGCCCACAGGTAGCCGAGACCGCCGAGCGCGAGACCCGTGGCGCACACCGCGACCGGCAGCCAGCCGACCGTCCCCGCCGCGGCCAGGACGGCGCACACGACGAGCGCGAGCGCCCACAGCGCGCTCCCCACGACGGTCACGCGGGCGAGGTCCACCTGGACCGGGGGAGCAGGGCGGTGGTCGATCGGCACCCCCGAAGCCTACGACCGGGACGCGAGCGGAGCGGCCATGTGGGACGCCGACCCGAGCGCCTCGGGCATCGCGTCGAGGTACACGCGCGCGACGTGCGTCGGGTCGTACCCGGCTGCGAGCACCGCGTCGTCGTCGTCGGCCTCGTGCGCGAGGGCGGCCTGCAGGGCGGCGCCGTAGGGCCCGCCCTCGCCGTTGAGCGCGAGCGCGACGTCGGACGAGACGCCCGAACGTTCCACGACGGACTCGACCGACGCCTTGAGCGCGGCGCAGACCCCCGAGAGCAGCCCGACGGTGTAGCCGACCTCGTTCCCGCTCAGGCGCCAGACCACGAGGCCGCGCGTGATGACGGTCCACAGCACGTCGACCGACGCGGGCTCGCTGCCGAGCACGACGGACGAGACGAGCGCGGCGAGGCGGTGCGGGCCGAGCAGGCTGACCGCGTGCGACAGCGAGTCGACGTGGTGGCGCAGGCCGGTCGCGGACGCGTTGACGGTGCGCAGCACGCGCATCGAGAGCTCGGGGTCGACGCCCACGGCCCGCACCACCTCGAGGTGGTCGGGCAGGTCCTGGGACAGCAGCCGGACGAGCTGCAGGTGCTGGACCTCCCCGGCGGTCAGGGCGCGGCCCGTACCGGCCTCCTGGCGGCGTACGAGCGGCGCCTGGACCAGCTCGAGGTCGAGCGTGCGGCCGAGCTCGGCGAGCTCGGGCGTGTCCGCGTGCACCCCGACGACCCAGACCCCGGCTTCCTTGAGCTGAGCGACGCGCGCCTGCAGGTTGTCCGTCTCGCGGCGCAGGTCAACCTTCGCGAGGTCGACGAGCGGCAGCAGGGCGCGCTCGGCCATCGTGCCGGTGAACGAGCCGAGCGCCACGCCGTAGCCCAGCTCGCGCATCGCGACCAGGGCCTCCTCGGCGTACTCCTCGTGCACCCAGGAGGCGGGCACCTCGACGACGAGGCTGCGCGGGGCGTCGGGGATCGTCACCTCGCCGCGCAGCATGGGGCCGGTCGCGCGCAGCACGACCGCGTTGTCGCCGACGACGTGCGTGAGGTCGACGTTCTCGTACGCCTCGCGCACGAGCCGCTCCTCCGCGGCCAACGTGAGCAGCGGACCCGTGTCGTCCACCCGTGCGTGCACGGCGTAGCCGAACAGCGACCCGTCCGGATGGATGAGGGCCTGGCGCTGGACCACTGCGGGCATCACGGCTCCTGCTCCTGCGAAGACACTTCCGCACAGCCGATCGGCAGCGGGGGCGCGCACCTGAGGGATCGGCGCCATGGGATGCGTGCGGGCCGAGCCACGGTCGCAGGGCGGTCCGGTCCGAGGTCCGAGCGCGGCCGGTGCGGGGGCCTCAGGCGAGCGGCGCGCGCAGCGGCCAGTCACCCTCGAGGACGGTCTGCGCGGCGGTGCCGGTCGCGACGTCCACGACGATGGGAGCGAGCAGGTTGGCGGTGGCGGGCTCGTCGTCCGTCGGCGGGTGCACGACGACCAGCGCGCACCGCTCGTCGCCGCCGGGCAGCTCGGGGGAGTACCCCGGCAGGTAGACGTCGGGGTCGACGACGAACAGGCGGGTGGGCGGTCCGTCGAGCGAGCGCAACGCGAACAGGCCGTCCGCGTCCGCGACCGGCTCGATGCCGTACGTCGTGCGACCGGGCAGGCCGGGAAGCTCGTCGGGCACCCGGAGCCGGGACGGCAGCGGGACGCCGCCGACGACGACCGTGGCGGGCGCGCTCATCGCAGGAAGTCCAGCAGGGTGGGCTGCAGGACCTTCGCGGCGGCTCCGAGTGCGCCCTTGTACGCGACCTCCTGCGCCTGCAGGTCGAGGATGATCGAGGCCAGGTCGACGTCCTCGATCTCGGACAGCCGTGCGCGCGTCTCGACCTCCGTGGCCTGCAGCGTCTGCTGGGTGCCGAGCACGTTCTTGTGCCGTGCGCCGACGCCCGCGAGCTCGGACAGCATCGACTGCATGCGCGCGTCGATCGCGTCGAGGTGCGTCGTGGGGTCCTGACCGGCGCGCAGGTCGGCGACGATGTCGTCGACGAGTGCGAACACCGAGCCGGCGCCGGTGCCGTAGACCGCCGCGCCGTCGCCGTCGACCCGGACGGTCGTCGTGCTGGTGACCCGCCGCTCCACCGACGCGCCCGTGCCCGTCCAGGCGTACGTGCCGTCGAACGCGACGCCCGCGTCGGAGGTGCCGGCGAAGACCGAGCGGCCCACGAACGTCGTGTTCGCGTTCGACAGGAGCGTGTCGCGCAGCGACTCGATCTCGTCGGCGAGCGCCGTCAGCGACGACGGGCCGAGCGCGCCGTTGCCACCCTGCACGGTCAGGTCCCGGACCTGGCGCAGCGCGGCGACCGACGCGGTGATCGCGGTGTCGACCGTCTGCAGCCACGACGCCGCGTCACCCGCGTTGCGCGCGTACTGGGTGTTGACCCGCTGCTCGGCGCGCAGGCGCAGCATGTCGGAGGCCGCTGCGGGGTCGTCGGACGGGACGTTGACCTTCTTCCCGCTGGACATGCGGTTCTGCAGGTCGGCCATCGCGCTGAGGTTGAGCTGCACGTTGGCAAGCGTGGAGCGCTGCACCGTCTGGTGGGTGACGCGCGGGATCATGGCAGGCTCCTCATCGTCCGACGACGCCGGTGCGGTTGATCAGGGTGTCGAGCATCTCGTCGATCGCGGTCAGGACGCGTGCCGCGCCCTCGTAGGCGCGCTGGAACGCGAGCATGTTCACCGTCTCCTCGTCCGTGTCCACGCTGGCCTGCGACAGCTGCTGCTGCTCGGCGGACGTGCGGGCGACGTCGGCGACCTTGGCGCGTGAGGCGGCGCTCGCGGCGCGCACCCCCAGGTCGACGACCACGGTGCTCCACTGCGCGTCGGGTCCGCCGGGTGCGGTCCCGAGCGCGCCGATCTGGTCGGCGACCGAGCCGTCGAACGCGCCGGCCCCGACGGCGGCGACCGCGACCGCGGCCGGGTCGTCGAGCGCGACCGTGAGGCCGAGCGCGGCCGGCAGCCCGGCCGTGAACGTGAAGAAGTCGCCGCCGGGTGTGCCGTCCGGCCGCAGCGCCGGGCCGTGCAGCGCGTTGACCTGCGCGGCGATCGAGGTCGCGAGCGCGTCGAGGCGTGCGGCGGTCTCGGCCAGCGGGCCACCCGCGCCGGTGCCGTCGGAGGGCGCGAGCACCGACAGGTTGCCGGCGACGCTCCCGCCCGTGAGCGCGACGTCCTGCGTGGGCCGCTGCGCCCACACGACCGTGACGGCCTGGCCCGGGGTCCCGGTGGCCTGGTCGAACGAGGTGGCGCCTGCGACGCTCAGGGCGCTCGGGCGGGTGCCGCGCACCAGCGCGTTGCCCCCGACCAGGACGTCCATGCTGCCGTCGGGGCGCCGGTCGGCGACCGCACCGACGAGCGAGGACAGCCGCGTGACGAGCAGGTCGCGCTGGTCCTCGAGCTCGTGCGCGGTGGCGCCGGACGCGGTGATCGCGGCGATCCGCCCGTTGAGGTCGGCGATGCTCTCGGCCGCGCCGTTGACCTCGTCGACGAGGGCGACGGTGGCCTGGCGCGCCTGCACCCACTGCGTGCGCACGCCGTCGTAGAGCGTGCCGATCCGCTGGGCGACCGCACGCGAGGACTCCAGGAGCACCGCGCGGCTCGAGGACTTGTCGGGGTAGTTGCCGACCTCCTGCCAGGCCGCCCACATGTCGGAGAGCTGCGTGGCCAGGCCGGTCGCGCCGGGCTCGCCGAGCGAGGACTCGAGCGTGGCGTAGGCCGCGCCGCGTGCTGCCAGGTAGGACGACGACGAGGTCGCGACGCGCACCTTGGCGTCGAGGAAGACGTCGGCGAGCCGGTCGACGCTCGAGATCCGCGTGCCCTGGCCGACGCCGTCGTTGGTGGAGAACATGGACGGCACCTGGACGGCCGAGACCGACGAGAACGTCACCCGCTGGCGCGTGTAGCCGACGGTGTTGGCGTTCGCGACGTTCTGGCCGGCGACGTCCAGCGCCTGCCGTTGCGCGATCAGCGAGCTCAACGCCGTGCCGAGCCCGGAGAAGGTGCTCACGGTCGGTCGTCCTCCTGTCCGCCGTCGTGGGCGGGTCGGTTGCGGTGCGGTCGTGGTGCGGTGCGGTGCGGTGCGGTGCGGTGCGGTGCGGTGGTGGTGCGTCGGTCCGGGGTGGTCGTCAGAGCGTGCGGTCGACGAGCATCGCGTCCGACGTGCGCGTGCTGCTCTGGCCGGAGCCGTCGTAGGTCGCGACGTCGTGCATCGAGGCGAGGGTCTCCTGGGTCGCGCGGTGCGACATCGCGAGCAGCTCGCGGTTGCCGTCCGCGAGCTGGGAGATCTCGGCGGTGAGGGTGGCGAACGCGGTGCGGTGCTGGCGCAGGAGGTCGTCCCACGGCTCGGGTGCGGCGTCGGCGAGCTCGGCGAGGCTCGCGCCGTCCGGCAGGCCGAGAGCTGCGCACGCGGCCGACGCCTCGACCGAACGCCCGAGCTCGGCGTCACGGATCTGGTCCAGGACGGCCTCCACCTCGCGCGTCGCGTGGGGGAGCCAGCGGGTGCGCCCGCTCGTCAGGAGCAGCTGCTCCTCCTCGAGCTTGAACAGGAGCAGCTCCAAGAGAGAGCGCTCGTGCCACAAGACCTCCGACAGGGCGTCGATGGTCATCCTCACCTCCTCGTCGAGGGCCGCCACGCGTCGAGCAGGGGTCCTCGCCCGCACCCATCGGCAGGCGGGCGCAGGTGCTGAACGTTCGCGGTGGTCGTTTCACATTGTCTCGTGGCGAACTGTCGTGATCGCTCGCGACGAGCAGGATAGGTGCCTGAGGGAACAGGTTCTGACCTGGACGTACGTCCATGTAGGGCAATCCTGAGGAACTGCCGCTGTGAAGTGCGTCACACCCAACAGATGTGGGTGTTTCCACCCATGAACGGACAGACCGTGAGCGGATTGCAGGTCGGACACCGGCAGGACTCGGCGGGTTGTCCGAATGATGCCATCTGCCGATGGCATCGTTAACATCCCGTTCGACGCTTGTCTTCAAGGTCGGGACCCTGGACGCCGAACAGCATTTCTGTGACCCAGGACCACGATGTGGACGCGCTCGTCGTCGCGAACCTCCCGCTCGTCGGCTACGCCGTGTCCGAGATGCTGCGGCGTGTGCCGCCGACCGTCTCGCGCGACGACCTGGCTTCCGCCGGGAGCCTCGCCCTCGTGCTCGCGGCGCGGTCGTACGACGCCTCGACCGGCGTGCCCTTCGCGCGCTACGCGTCGCTGCGGATCCGCGGCGCCCTGGTCGACGAGCTGCGCTCCATGGACTGGGCGAGCCGCGGGGCCCGCGCGCGGGTGCGTGAGCTGACGGACACCACCGAGCGCCTGACCGCGGCGTTCGGCCGCCCGCCGACGCGCGAGGAGCTCGCCAGCGCGCTGGGCACGCGCGTCGAGGCAGTCGACGAGGCGCGCAGCGACGCGGCTCGCCGCGTCCTGTCGATCGACACCTCCGACGGCCCCGGCATCGCCGACTCGCTCGCCGACTCCGGACGCACCCCGGAGCAGGTCGTGCTCGCCGAGGAGCGCCTGCGCTGGCTGCGCTCCGCGGTCGACACGCTGCCCGAGAGGCTGCGGGTCGTCGTGCGCGGGATCTTCCTGGAGGACCGCTCCGTCGCGGAGCTCGCCGAGGAGCTCGGCGTGACGCAGTCGCGCATCAGCCAGCTGCGCACCGAGGCCCTCGGCCTGCTGCGTGACGGGCTGAACACGCACCTCGATCCCGAGCTGGTGGCGCCTCCCGAGCGCCCCGAGGGCGTCGCCGAGCGCCGGCGGCAGGCGTACTTCGCCTCCATCGCCGCGCGCAGCGCGCAGTACGCGGCCGCCGAGCGGCTGTCCTACGTGCCCAGCCCGACCGCGTCGCCGGCGGACGCGCCGCGTCTGACCGGCTCGATCTAGCTCTCGCAGAGCCGGCTCGAAACTCGTCGCGACAAACTCCTCACCCCGCCTGCTCGGGGGCCGATCGGGAGGGCGTGCCCAAGGAAGGGCTGACCTGACCCGACTCAAGGAGGATGTTCACGATGGGTCTCTCGATCAACAACAACATCGCGGCGATGAACTCGTACCGCAACCTGTCCAGCACGCAGAACGACCTGAGCAAGTCCCTCGAGAAGCTGTCGAGCGGTCTGCGCATCAACCGTGCCGCGGACGACGCTGCCGGCCTGGCGATCTCCGAGGGCCTGCGCGCCCAGATCGGTGGCACCAAGCAGGCCGTGCGCAACGCGCAGGACGGCATCTCGGTCGTGCAGACCGCTGAGGGCGCCCTGACCGAGACCCACTCGATCCTGCAGCGCATGCGCACCCTCGGTGTGCAGGCGGCGAACGACGGTGGTCTGTCGACCACGGCCAAGGGCAACATCCAGGACGAGATCGACCAGCTCAAGACCGAGCTGACCCGCATCGCGGACACCACGAAGTTCAACGGCAAGACGCTGCTCGACGGCACCTACAACGGCTCGTTCCAGGTCGGCGCCAACACGGCGTCCGCGGACAAGATCGCGGTGGACCTGACGTCGGCGTCCATGTCGACCGCGGGCCTCGGCCTGTCGGCGATCGACGTCACGGGCGACTCGACGCAGTTCCGCGGCACGGTCGACCTGTTCGGTGCCGTCCCGACGGCCACCGACGTGGTCATCAACGGCAACACCTACGCGGTCGACCTGACCGGGTGGGCCGCCGGTGGCACGGCCGCCGACGCCGAGGCGAACCAGAAGCTCCTGAACTCGGCGCTCTCGACGGCGCTGGCCGGCACGGACTTCGCGGCCGAGGCCGACGCGTTCGGCACGATCAAGCTGTCGGGCCCGGTCACGACCGCCGGTGCCGTCTTCGACGCGACGGCGACCTCGGTCACCGTCGCCGGTGGCGGCGCGAAGGACGCGATCGACAAGATCGACGCCGCGATCAACCAGGTGTCGCAGGTGCGTTCGCAGCTCGGTGCCGTGCAGAACCGCTTCGACCACACCATCAACAACCTCAACGTCGCGGTCGAGAACCTGTCCGCGTCGGAGAGCCGGATCCGCGACACCGACATGGCCCAGGAGATGGTCCAGTTCACGCGCTCGCAGATCCTGTCCCAGGCGGGTACCGCGATGCTGGCCCAGGCCAAGTCGCTCCCGCAGAGCGTCCTGCAGCTCCTGCAGTGACGTCACCGGTCGTCTGACCGGACCCACGCTCGGGTGCACGGCCGGCACCCCCATCGCCGGCCGTGCACCCGGACACCACGTCCCCCGGACCACCCAGGAGCGCAGGAGCTGCCATGGCGACGATCGACGGGCTCATCAGCGGGCTCGACACGACGGCCCTGATCGACAGCCTCATCACGCTGCAGGCGGGCTCGCAGTCGCTGCTGAAGTCGAAGCAGACGACCGCGAGCTCGCTGGTCACCGCGCTCCAGTCGCTCAACACCAAGGTCTCCTCGCTCGCCGAGCACGCCACGAAGGCCGCCAAGGCCCAGTCCTGGGAGGCGGTCACCGCCTCCTCCAGCGGCACCGGCGTCACCGCGAGCGCCACGGACGGCGCCCAGCCCGGCGTCCTGACCCTGCGGGTCGGCGCCGTCGCAGCGTCGCAGTCCTCGCTCCTGGAGCTGCCGGCAGCCGACGACTACGGCACCGCGACACCTACGTTCACGATCACGCGCAACGGCCAGACGACGAGCGTCACGGCGAGCAGCACGTCGGTCGCGGACGTCGTCGCCGCCTTCAACACCTCGGGCTCCGGGGTGCGGGCGACCGCGATCAAGGTCCCCGAGCTCGACGGCGAGGGCAACCCGACCGGTGCCACGACCTACCGCGTGCAGCTCACCGGCACCGAGACCGGCACCGAGAACGCGTTCACCGTGGCACGCTCGACCGTCGGCGGCACCGCGCCGGTCGCCCTCGAGCAGATCCGGGCCGCATCGGACGCGTCCGTCACGATCTTCGCCGGGACGTCCGCAGCGCGGACCCTGACGTCGGCGAGCAACACGTTCGAGGGCCTGATGTCCGGCGTCGACGTCACCGTCAGCGCCGTGACCGCGAGCGACGCGCCCGACGTCACCCTCACCGTCACCGCCGACAAGTCGGCGCTGCGCGCGCTCGCGTCGGGCCTGGTCTCGAACCTCGGCGCGATCCTGGGCGACATCACCTCGCGGACGGCGTCGACCACCACGACGGCGTCCGACGGTGGCTCGGTCGTCAAGGGTGGCCTGTTCTCGGGCGACTCCACGATCCGCAACCTGCAGCAGACGCTGCTCTCGCAGGCGTCGGCGCCCGTCGACGGCGTCTCGCCGTCGGACGTCGGCATCGTCATCGGCAAGAACGGGACGTTCACGTTCGACGCCGAGAAGTTCGACGCGGCGCTCGCCGCCGACCCCGCGCGTGTCCAGAGGATCGTCTCCACGGTCGCCGAGCGGCTCGCCGGCACCGCCACGACCGCCTCGACGCCCGGCACGGGCACCCTGTCGTTGACGATCGAGTCGCAGCAGGCTCTGGTCAAGGACCTCGGCGACCGCATCGCCGACTGGGACGACCGCCTCGCGGCACGCCGGCTGTCGCTCGAGCGCGTGTACGCCGCGCTGGAGACCTCGATGGCCAACCTGCAGTCGCAGTCCAGCTACCTGAGCAGCCAGATCGCCGCGCTGACCGCGTCCTCGTCGCGCTGACCCCGGGAGAAGCCATGTACTCACCACGCGCGAGCTACGTCACCGCGGCGGTCGAGACGGCTGCGCCGTCCACGCTCGTCACGATGCTGTTCGACCGACTGCTGCTCGACGTCGACCGGGCTGCGGCTGCCTTCGAGCGTGCGGAGACGCTCGAGGCGCGCAGCCTGGTGCAGCACGCGCAGGACATCGTCGCCGAGCTCATGGCGAGCCTCGACGTGGAGGTCTGGGACGGCGGGCCCGCGCTCATGTCGGTCTACGCCTTCCTGTACTCCTCACTCGTCGACGCGGCGCTGCACAGCGACGTCGAGATGCTCGGCGCGTGCCGCGAGCTCATCGCGTCGCTCACCTCGACCTGGCACGAGGCCGCCGCGCTCGCCGCCGGCCCCGCGGTCACGGCGCCGACGACCCCCGGTCTGCTCGGGATCGGCTGACGTGCAACCGGCCGACGGGCGGGGGACCGTGCCCGACGACGCGGACGTCTGGCTGTCCCGCTGGGAGCAGGCGCTCGCGGACTTCGAGCTCGACCTCGAGGCCACGCAGTCGCTGCTGCGCGCGGCCCACCTGCCGGACGTCGCCGAGGTCGCGCAGGTCGCGGCCTGGCGCCCGCCGGCCGACCTCGGTCCGCTGCCCGCCCCGCTGCTGCGGCGCGCGCAGGCTCTGCTCGAGAGCCAGCTCGAGGTCGCGGCGCTCGTCGCGCAGGCGGCCGCGGCCTCGCGCCGCCAGCTGGCCACGACACGCGCGCTGCGCGCGCGCCCCGAGGCGGTCCCCGTGTACCTCGACGCGCAGGGCTGAGGCTGCGCCGAACGGGTGAGAACAGATCCGCGTCGCGGAACTGCTCAGGAACCGTGAGGTGCCTCCGATGGGCCGGGTGAGCACGGACTGCTCACTCGGCAGGCCACGGACGGCCGCCCCGCTCCCCTGTGGATGAGGCGAACCTGTGGGCCTTCTCGATTCCGTGAGCTACACGGCGGTCAACACGGCGCTCGACGCCCTCGCGCTGCGGCAGCGTGCCATCGCCAGCAACGTCGCGAACCTGCAGACGCCCGGCTACCGCGCCCAGGTCGTCGAGTTCGAGTCCGCGCTCGCCCGCGCCGTGCGCGCCGGGTCCGGCGTCGCCGAGACGACCGTGCGACGCTCCGCCGACGCCGAGCAGCCCAACGGCAACAACGTCAACCTCGACGAGCAGACGACGCTCAACGTCGAGACGAACCTGCGCTACCAGCTCGCGACGCAGGCCGTGAGCGGCAGCTACTCCTCCATCCGTGCGGCCATGAGGACGTCCTGATGAGCATCTTCGGCGCGATCGGCATCGCCCAGTCGGGCCTGACCCTGCACCGCACGTGGCTGGACGCCGTGTCCGACAACCTGTCGAACATGTCGACCGTCACGTCGACCGACGAGGAGGCGTTCCGCGCCCGCTACGTCATCGCCCAGGAGCGGGCGGGCGACGAGGGCGGCGTGCAGGTGGTCGGCGCCGCGTTCGGCTCGGCGGAGGGCCGGCTCGTGTACGAGCCCGCGCACCCGTTGGCCGACGAGAACGGCTACGTGCGCTACCCGGACATCGACATGGCCGACGAGATGGCCCAGCTCGTGATGGCGCAGCGCGGCTACCAGGCGAACGCCGCCGTCGTCGACCGCGCCAAGGAGACCTACACCGCAGCACTGCAGATCGGACGTGCCTGATGCCCACCCCTGTCGCGCCGATCGGTGCGTTCGCGCCGACCGCCGTCACGTCCGTCACCCCGACCGCGGGCACCGGCGGCCTGGCGGGCTCCTCCGCCGCCTCGGGTGCGCAGTTCGCGTCCGTGCTCAGCTCGATCGACACCCTGCAGGCGATGCAGTCCAAGACCGCGGACCTCGCGGTCGCCGCGGTCACGGGTGACCTCGACAACGTCCACGACTACACGATCGCCTCGGCGGAGTCCGGCCTCGCGCTCGAGCTGACCGCGGCCGTGCGCAACAAGGCCGTCGACGCGTTCAACGAGATCATGAGGATGCAGGCCTGATGCCCGCCCAGGTGCAGGCCGCGTTCGGCAAGCTCACGGGCGCGGTCAAGGACTTCTCCCTCGCGCAGCGCACGCTCGCCGTGATCGGGATCGCCGTGCTGGTGCTCGGTGCGGTCGCGCTCTCGTCGTGGTTGTCCAAGCCGGCCATGAGCCCGCTGTTCACCAGCCTGTCCGGTGCGGACGCCGCGGCTGTCGTCGACGAGCTCGACGCCCAGGGTGTGGCGTACCAGCTGGCCGACGGCGGTGCGACGGTGCTCGTGCCGGCGTCGCAGATCTACACCCAGCGCATCCGGCTCGCCGCGGCGGGCATCCCGGCGAACGCCGACGGCGCCGGGTACTCCCTCCTCGACGACATGCCGATGACGTCGAGCGAGTTCCAGCAGGAGAAGACCTACCAGCGGGCGCTGGAGGGTGAGCTCGCCCGCACGATCGGTGCGATGGACGGCGTCGAGAGCGCCACCGTGCGCCTCGCGATGCCCGAGGAGACGGTGTTCACCGCGACCGTGGGTGAGCCCACGGCGTCGGTGTTCGTGCGCACGCGCGCGGGCCAGCCGCTGAGCAACGACCAGATCGAGGCGATCACGCACCTCGTGGCCGCCGGCATCCCCGACATGACGCCCACCGACGTCGCTCTCATCGACGCCTCGGGTCAGGTCCTGTCGGCGGTCGGCTCGGGCGCGACCGGCCGCACGAGCGGCGAGGCCAGCGACTTCGAGGAGCGGGTGCGCGCGTCCGTCCAGGCTCTGCTCGACCGCGTCGTCGGCACCGGCAACTCGGCCGTCACCGTGACCGCGACGCTCAACTTCGACGAGAGCCAGCGCACGACCGAGCGGTTCGACGCGACGCCGGACACCCCGCCGCTCGCGTCGTCCCGCACGACCGAGGAGTACACGGGAGCGGGCGACGGCACGACCCCGGGCGTGCTCGGCCCGGGGGAGGACGGCGTGACGCCGCCCGTCACCGCGGACCAGGGCGGCACGTACAGCGCGACGACCGAGGACCTCACCAACGCGGTGAACAAGACGACCGAGGTCGTCACGTCGGCCCCCGGCTCCGTCGAGCGGCAGTCCGTCGCGGTCGTCATCGACGCCGAGGCGGCCAAGCGCCTCGACCTCACCGAGCTGCAGGCGACCATCGCGGCCGCGGCTGGCATCGACACCGAGCGCGGGGACACGCTCGCGGTGCAGTCCGCCGCGTTCGACACGAGCGTCGCCGAGGCGGCGAAGACCGCGATCGAGCAGGCCGACGCGGCCGCCAAGGCGCAGGCGCAGGGCGAGCTCGTGCGGCAGGTCGCGCTCGTCGCGCTCGTGCTGATCGTCCTCGTCGTCGTCGCGGCGGTGCTCGCACGTCGTTCGCGCCGCGCCCGTCGCGAGGCCGTCGACCTCGGCATGCTGCCCATGCTCGACAACCCGGGGGGCGCTGCCGCGCAGCTCGAGGGGCTCGAGATCGACGACCTGCCGGTGCTCCCGCCCACGCCGCAGCCGACCACTCCCGACCCGGTCGCGGTCAAGCGCGCGCAGATCACGGCGCTCGCCGACGAGCAGCCGCAGGAGGTCGCGGACCTCCTGCGCTCGTGGCTCGCGACGCCGAGCGGACGGCGCTGATGACCGTCCTGCTGCCCGGCCCGCAGAAGGCGGCCCTGCTGCTCCTGCAGCTCGGCCGCGAGCGGGCTGCGCGCGTCATGGCCGAGCTCGAGCCCGCGGAGATCGAGGAGCTCAGCGCGCAGATCCTGCGCCTCGACCGGGTCGACCCGGAGCTCGCGGACGCCGTCCTGGAGGAGTTCTACGACGCGTCGATGAGCGGACCGGGGTACGGCGGCGGGCTCGCGCTCGCCCAGCAGCTGCTCGAGGCCTCGCTCGGCCCCGAGGCCGCCGCGGCCGTCATCGAGCGCCTGCAGGTGCACCTCGCGGGCCAGCCCTTCGAGTTCCTCCAGCAGGCCGACGCACGTCAGGTGATCTCGCTGCTGTCCAGCGAGCACCCGCAGGCGATCGCGCTGGTGCTCGCGCACCTGCGGCCCGACCACGCCTCGGCGATCCTGGCGGGTCTCGAGCCGGCGCTGCAGGGCGAGGTCGCGCACCGCATCGCGCTCATGGAGCGCGCGTCGCCGGACGTGGTGCAGGTGGTCGCCGAGCAGCTGCAGCGCAAGGCGTCGGCCGTCCTGACGCCGCGTGAGCTCGCGGCCGTCGGCGGCGTGCAGCCGCTCGTCGAGATCATCAACCGCGCCGACCCGACCACGGAGAAGGCGATCCTCGAGGGGCTCGCCGAGCGCGACGAGGAGCTCGCGGAAGAGGTCCGCAGCCGCATGTTCGTGTTCAACGACGTGGTGCTGCTCGAGGACCGTGCCATGCAGATGGTGCTGCGCCAGGTGGAGAACACCGACCTGTCGCTCGCTCTCAAGGGCGTCTCCGACGAGGTGCGCGACACCGTGCTGCGCAACCTGTCCGAGCGTGCCCGCGAGAACCTGCTCGAGGAGATCGACCTGCTCGGCCCGGTCCGCCTGTCGCAGGTGGAGGAGGCCCGCGCGACGATCGTGCAGTCCATCCGCCGCCTCGAGGAGAGCGGGCAGATCGTCATCCGCCGCGACGGGGAGGACGAGTACGTTGCCTGACTCCCTGGTGCTGCAGCCGCTGACCTCGACGACCGCGACCGACCACGTGCACGCCGCCGCGCGCGCCGAGGGGTTTGCCGCCGGGTACGCGGCAGGTGCACGACGCGCGGCGGTCGACGCTGCTGCGACGGCACAGCGGGTCGCTGCCGCTGCGGCGGCCGCCGCTGCCGAGCAGCAGGCCGCCGCGCAGCGTCTGCTCGAGACC
>JAEYUL010000083.1 GCA_023432565.1 Actinomycetes bacterium
GTCTGTCGGCCCGCGTCGTCGTGGCGCTGCGCCGCGCCGGGACCGACCAGGTCGGCCTGGGGGTGCGTGACCGGGGTCGCTCGGCGGCGCAGGTCCGCGTCGTGGCGCGGCGTCGCGGGGTCGTGCGCTCGCGTGCGGTGGTGCTCGTCGACGACGTGCTCACCAGCGGGGCGACGCTCGCGGGTGGTGTGCGGGCGCTCGTCGCCGCCGGTGCGGTGCCTCTCGGGGCGGCGACGCTCACCTCGACCCCCGGCCCCCGCGGCCGGTCCCGCGCCGGGTCCGGCGCGCCCGACCAGGGGAGGAATCGGGACCTTCTGCCCGAAGCTGCGGCCGGCCCGCACGCCACAGTGGTTTCGGACGCTGCACCGCGTTAGCGTGGTCGTTCGAGGCGATGACGCCGCGACGTCCCCCCGTCAGGGGAGCCCGGCGCAGGGAGGAGGTGGTGCAGACAGCGGCCCTCCCCAGGGCCACGACCGCCGACTCACCGGGCGGCGAGCCGCCGCCCCTCACCTCTCAGGAGGCTCTCATGGAGATCGTGGTTGCCGGCCGGCGCACCGAGGTGTCACCGAAGTTCAGGGCGCATCTCGCGGACAAGCTCGCCAAGATCGAGCAGCTGGCCCCCCGCGCTCAGCGGATCGACGTCCTCGTCTCGCACGAGGTCAACCCCCGTCAGGCGGACAGCTCCGAACGCGTCGAGCTGACCGTCGTCGACAAGGGACCGGTGATCCGCGCCGAGGCATGCGCCGACGACAGGTACGCCGCGCTGGACCTGGCGCTCGCGAAGCTGTTGGAGCGTCTGCGTCGTTCGCGCGACCGTCGCAAGGACCACCGCAACCACACTCCCTTGACCCCGGTCGACGTCCGGCCGCCTGAGTCCGAGGCGTCCACCGACGGGACGGGCGTCTCCGACGACGGTGCCGTCGAGGTCACGCTCGGCGACTCTCCCGTGGTCATCCGCGAGAAGACGCACCAGGCCCAGCCGATGACGATCGACGACGCGCTCTACGAGATGGAGCTCGTCGGGCACGACTTCTTCCTGTTCGTCGACGCCGAGACCGCGCAGCCCGCGGTCGCCTACCGGCGCAGGGGTTGGAGCTACGGCGTCATCAAGCTCGACTCCCCGGTGGTCGCGCAGGCCCGGGTCGGCTGACCCGCCCGCCTCGCGGGTACCACCGCGACTGACGGCGCCCGGTCGGTGATCGCTCCCGGCCGGGCGTCGTCGTGCGGGCAGAGCGCCACGTGCCGTCGCCCGCCGGCGGCCGTCACCTGCCGGATGTCGGCGGGCGCGGGCACACTGTGTCCGTGCCCACACCGACGCGCTCCCGGCCCTCCGCACACGTCGCGGTCGGCGAGCGGTACACGCTCGCCGACGCGCGGCGGATCGCGCTGGCGGCGCAGGGCCTGCACCGTCCTCGGCCGGCTGGCCCGGTCACGATGGCGCGGGTGCAGCGCGTGCTCGACCGCGTCGGGCTGCTGCAGATCGACTCGGTCAACGTCCTGGCCCGCGCGCACCAGGTCCCGGTGTTCTCGCGGCTCGGGCCCTACGACACGGCGCTGCTCGACCGGGCCACGTCACGCTCACCGCGACGGCTCATGGAGTCGTGGGCGCACGTCGCCTCGTTCGTGCCGCCCAGCACCTACCGGCTCCTGGAGTGGCGGCGCCGGGCCGACCGTGCCCGGTACGGCACGCACGCCGTCGACGGCGTCCCGCTGCGAGAGTCGCCGGTGCTGCAAGAGGTGCGCACCGTCGTCGCGGAGCGTGGGCCGATCACCGCCCAGCAGGCGCACGCCCTGTTCGCCGAGCGCTTCCCGCGGCCCTCGGGCGAGTGGGGTGCGAACTGGACGGTCACGAAGGAGGCGCTCGAGTACCTGTTCTTCGCGGGCGAGGTCGCCGTGGCAGGCCGCACCGCGGGGTTCGAGCGGCTCTACGACCTGAGCGAGCGGGTGCTGCCGCCGGACGTCGCCGCGCTGCCCGCGCTGGACGACGAGGAGGCGGTCCGGGGGCTCGTCGAGATCTCTGCACGCGCCCACGGGATCGGCACGCTGCGCTGCCTGGCGGACTACTTCCGGCTCTCCGCTTCCGCGACCGCGCGCGCGGTGGACAGCCTCGTCGCGGACGGCATGCTGGTGCCGGCGCAGGTCGCCGGCTGGGACCGCGAGGTGTACCGGCACGTCGAGACCGCCCTGCCCCGATGCGCGACGGGCGGGGCGTTGCTCAGCCCGTTCGACCCGCTCGTCTTCGAGCGCCAGCGGCTCGAGGAGCTGTTCGGCCTGCGCTACCGGATCGAGATCTACGTCCCGGCCACGCGGCGGCAGTGGGGCTACTACGTGCCGCCGTTCCTCATGGGGGAGGCCATCGAGGCGCTCGTCGACCTCAAGGCGGCGCGCGCTCCGGGGCATCTCGTCGTGCAGGCGGCGCACCGCGCGCCGGGTGCCCGCGACCGTGCCGGGGCGCCGGGGGACCAGCAGGTCGCGCGGGCGCTCGCGGACGAGCTGACGCTCGTCGCCCGCTGGACGGGGCTCGAGGAGATCACGCTCGGCACGGACGGCGTCGGGGGAGATCTCGTGCCCGCGCTCGCACGCGAGCTGCAGACCGCCTCGTCGCGGCTCGGGTCGGAGCCGGGCACCGCTCCCGACGCACCCGCGGCACCCGCCGTCGCGCACCGCGTGGGAGCCGCGCAGCCTGCCGGGCCGGCACGGTGAGCCGGCGCGGCGACTTCGCCCTCGTCGCGCTCGCGGGCGTCCTGTGGGGCACCGGAGGGCTCGCCGGTGCGGAGCTGGGCGAGGCCGCCGGGCTCTCCTCGGGGGCGGTGGCCGACTACCGGCTGCTCGGTGGCGGCGGAGCGCTGCTCGTGGTGCTCGCGCTCCTCGGTCGGCTCGGCGGGCTGCCACGGACGCGCGCGGCGGTGACGCGCGTGGTCGCGACCGCGCTGCTCATCGCCCTGTTCGAGGCCGCCTACTTCGAGGCGGTGGTGCGCGCGGGCGTGGCGCTGTCGACGTTGGTCACGCTCGGCACCGCACCGCTGCTGGTGGCGGGCGCGACCGCGGTGCGGGCGCGCGCGCTGCCCTCGCGCACGACCACGTGCGCGCTCGGCCTGGCCGTGGCGGGCCTGGCGGCGCTGGTCGTGGGGCAGGGCTCCGGCCAGGGCGCGGACGTCGGGGGCGTGGCGCTGGCTCTCGTCGCGGCGGCGGCGTTCGCCGCGCTCACCGGTGTCAACGCCACGCCAGTCCCCGGTCTGGACGGCCTGGCGGTGACCGCCCTCGCGTTCACGCTCGGCGGGATGCTCCTGCTGCCGTACGCGGCGGCCGCCCCGGGAGGGTTGGTGCTGCCCGCGGACGCCGCGGGCTGGGCGTGGCTCGCGTATCTCGCTCTGGTGCCCACGGCTGCGGCATACAGCGCGTACTTCAGCGGTCTGCGCACCGTCACGGCGACGTCCGCGACCGTGCTCTCGCTGCTCGAGCCGGTCACGGCGGCCGTGCTCGCCGTGACGCTGCGCGACGAGCACCTGGGCCTCCTCGGCCTGCTCGGCGCGGTCTCGCTGGTTGCCGCTGTGGTCGTGCTTCGCCCACGTGCGCCCGCCTCGCCTAGGATGGTCGCGCTCGGCGACGCCGCCGGGCTCCCGCGCCACCCCGCGCCGACCGAGCCCGGGACATCTACACCAGGAGTCATGCGTGTCAGCGATTCTCGACAAGGTCCTGCGGCTCGGTGAGGGTCGGATCCTCAAGAAGCTGTCGGGCATCGCCCAGCAGGTCAACGCTCTCGAGGACGCGTTCGAGTCGCTCACGGACGCCGAGCTCCGGGAGGAGACCGACCGGTTCAAGGCGCGGCTCGCCGAGGGCGAGACGCTCGACGACATCCTGGCCGAGGCATTCGCGGCCGTCCGTGAGGCGTCGCGCCGCACCCTGGGTCAGCGCCACTTCGACGTCCAGCTCATGGGCGGGGCGGCGCTGCACCTCGGCAACATCGCCGAGATGAAGACCGGTGAGGGCAAGACGCTCGTCGCGACCCTGCCCGCCTACCTCAACGCGCTGACCGGCAAGGGCGTGCACGTCGTCACGGTCAACGACTACCTCGCGAGCTACCAGAGCGAGCTCATGGGCCGCGTGTACCGGTTCCTCGGGCTGACGACGGGCTGCATCCTCGGCAGCATGACGCCGTCGGAGCGTCGCGAGCAGTACGCCGCCGACATCACGTACGGGACGAACAACGAGTTCGGCTTCGACTACCTGCGCGACAACATGGCGTGGAGCACCGAGGAGCTCGTGCAGCGCGGCCACAACTTCGCGATCGTCGACGAGGTCGACTCCATCCTCATCGACGAGGCGCGTACGCCGCTCATCATCTCGGGGCCCGCCTCGGGAGACGCGAACCGCTGGTACAGCGAGTTCGCGAAGGTCGTGCGCCGCCTGCAGCCCGAGCGTGACTACGAGGTCGACGAGAAGAAGCGCACGATCGGTGTCCTGGAGCCGGGCATCGAGCGGGTCGAGGACTACCTCGGCATCGACAACCTGTACGAGTCGCTGAACACGCCGCTGATCGGCTTCCTCAACAACGCGATCCGCGCCAAGGAGCTCTTCAAGCGCGACAAGGACTATGTCGTGATGAACGGCGAGGTGCTGATCGTCGACGAGCACACCGGCCGCATCCTGCCGGGCCGTCGCTACAACGAGGGCATGCACCAGGCGATCGAGGCCAAGGAAGGCGTCGCGATCAAGGCGGAGAACCAGACGCTCGCCACGATCACGCTGCAGAACTACTTCCGTCTGTACAGCAAGCTCTCGGGCATGACCGGTACGGCCGAGACCGAGGCCGCCGAGTTCCAGGGCACCTACAAGCTCGGCGTCGTCCCCATCCCGACGAACCGCCCGATGCAGCGCATCGACCAGAAGGACCTCGTCTACAAGAGCGAGAGCGGCAAGTTCGACGCCGTGGTCGAGGACATCGTGGAGCGTCACGCGAAGGGCCAGCCGGTCCTCGTCGGAACGACGAGCGTCGAGAAGTCCGAGCTCCTGTCCAGCAAGCTGCGCAAGCTCGGCGTCCCGCACGAGGTCCTCAACGCCAAGCAGCACGCGCGTGAGGCCTCGATCGTCGCGCAGGCCGGCCGCAAGGGTGCCGTGACGGTCGCGACGAACATGGCCGGTCGTGGTACGGACATCATGCTCGGCGGCAACGCCGAGTTCATGGCCGTCGCGGACCTCGCCGAGCGTGGCCTGGACCCGGCGGAGAACGCGGAGGAGTACGAGGCTGCGTGGCCCGGCGCGCTCGAGAAGGCGCGTGAGGCGGTCAAGGCCGAGCACGACGAGGTCGTCGAGCTCGGTGGACTGTACGTGCTCGGCACCGAGCGCCACGAGTCGCGCCGCATCGACAACCAGCTGCGCGGTCGCTCCGGCCGTCAGGGCGACCCGGGCGAGTCGCGGTTCTACCTGTCGCTGCAGGACGACCTCATGCGGCTGTTCAACTCGGGGCTCGCCGAGTCGATGATGACGCGTGCCGGATTCCCCGAGGACCTCCCTCTCGAGTCGAAGATCGTCACACGCGGCATCCAGTCGGCGCAGTCGCAGGTCGAGGCGCGCAACTTCGAGATCCGCAAGAACGTGCTGAAGTACGACGACGTCATGTCCCGTCAGCGCGAGGTCATCTACGAGCAGCGCCGCCGCGTGCTCGAGGGCGAGGACCTGCAGGAGCAGATCCGCCACTTCCGCTCGGACGTGCTCACGGCGTACGTCCAGGGCGCGACCGCCGAGGGCAGGCCGGAGGAGTGGGACCTCGACGCGCTGTGGACCGCGCTGCGCGCCGTCTACCCCGTCTCGATCACGCCCGAGGAGGTCGTCGAGGAGGTCGGCGGCCCGACCCGTCTGTCGTCGGAGATCCTGCTGCGCGAGCTGGTCTCGGACGCCGAGGTCGCCTATGCCGAGCGCGAGGAGCAGATCGGCGCGGAGAACATGCGCCAGCTCGAGCGCCGCGTGACGCTGTCGGTCCTCGACCGCAAGTGGCGCGAGCACCTCTACGAGATGGACTACCTCAAGGAGGGCATCGGCCTGCGCGCGATGGCACAGCGTGACCCGCTCGTGGAGTACCAGCGCGAGGGCTTCCAGCTGTTCAACGCGATGACCGACGCCATCAAGGAGGAGACGGTCGGCTTCCTGTACAACCTGCAGGTGCAGGTTCAGACCGAGGATGCCGACGAGGCCCCGGCCGACGCGCCCGCCGTGACGGCCGACTCGGCGGCGGCCGCTGCGGGCGGCGGGCCGCGACTCGTCGCGAAGGGGATCGACGGTCCCGAGCGTCGCGTCCCGCTGCAGTACTCGGCGCCGTCGGTCGACGGGGACTCGTCCGGTGTCGCGAGTGCGGCCCCGGTCGACGACGAGGCAGCGGCCGCGCCCGTGCAGGCCGGCAACCGCGAGGCGCGCCGCCGCGCGGCGAAGCAGCAGAAGAAGCGCTGAGCCAGACGAGCCCTGGGCAAGACGAGGGCTGAGCCAGACGAGGGCTGAGCCAGACGAGCGCTGAGCGCAGGCTCCTGCTCGGGCGGTCGCGCACGACGACCGCCCGAGCAGCGACGCCGCCGACGGAGTGGCCGTCGGCGGCGTCCCCGTCAGGTGATGGGTGCGGCACCGGCCGGGCTCGTCGGCCCGATCCCTGCGCTCCGGCGCCCTACCCAGGCGCGCACGCGGCGGCCGGGCGGCGACGCCCGTGCTCCTGGCGCTCAGCCGATCTCGAGTGCCGTGACGCGCCAGGACCGCCGGTGTGCCTCGAGCCGGAGCGCGAGCGCGCGCACGCGCATCCCGTCGTCCACGACGGCGCTGGCCTCGACCACGCGCTCGTCCAGGCGGCACGTACGCACCTGGCGCACGACGACCGTGCGGCCCGCGCTGCGCGGCCCGAGCACCCGCGCCGAGGCCGTCGCACGAGCGTGCAGCGCGTCGTAGACGCCCGGGGTGAGCCACCGCGCGAGCTGGGCGACGGACCGCCGCCCGACCAGCGACTCGACGCTGGCGAGCGCGAGCGAGCCCACGAGCGCCCGGTGGTCGACCGGCACAGCGGCGCAGTGCTCGTCCGCTGCCTCCTGGACCTGCGTGCGGTCGGCCCCTCGGATGACCGAGATCCGGGTGCGCAGCGTGTGCGTCGGACGCAGGTCGTGCTCGACCTCAGGCACGGGCAGCAGCGGCGGGCCGAGGTCCGGGACGGGGCGCACGCGGGGCAGCGGGGCGCGACGCGTGTGCGGGCCCGGTCGAGGGTGGGTGATCCCGGCAGCGAGCGTCTCCTCGAGCGTGGACGTGGACTCGGCCACCGTCAGCGCGCTCATCGCGCCGCCTCTGCCGGCACCTCGAGCGTGACGCCGACGCCCAGCACGTCGGGGTCGGCGCCGATCGTGGCTCGGTTCGCCTCGTACCAGCGGGGCCACGCGTCCGCGATCTCCGCGGCGGTCGCGTTCTCGGGCAGGTGTGCCGCCGCGATCGACCACAGGGAGTCGCCTGGCGCGACGACGACCCTCTCGACGGCCGCGTCGCCCGCACCGGAGGCATCCTCGGTGCCGACGGCGCCCCACCCCGGCCCATTCCCGACGGCCGAGGGCGGGCCGTCCCGCTCCGCGTCGCCCACGTGCCCTGACGCGCTGCGCTCGGGTGACTGGGCCGTGCCCGGTGCGGTGGCTCCGTCGTCGGTGGCGCGGACCGGCTCGACCGTCGTCGACCCGCGACCCGGCTGTCCACGGCCGTCCTGCGGTGCGTCCGCCGGCGGGCGTGCGGGCGTCGTGACCTGCCAGGTCAGCTCGGGCGCGGCAGGGTCCGGCGCGGCGAGCGTGGCGGACACCGGCGCGACGCCCGCGTCGCGCACCCTCGTGCCGGACGAGGTCACCGCCGTCCCGTCCGAGCCCGTGTCACCGCTGCTGGAGGACGTCGCGGCCGCCTGCGACGTCGCGAGGGTCGGAGCCCATGCGGCCGGCGCCGTGGCCGCGACCGCCACGGGGTCGACCGTGGCGGCGTGGGCACCGGTGGCCACCAGGCCGAGGCCCAGGCTCGCACCGACCGCTCCGGCGACCGCGCGCCGCACGACCACGGGGGCGCAGCGGCGCAGAGCGACCTCGCCGGCACGCCACTGCGTGCCGACCAGACGCCCTGCGAGGCACACCCACCCGAGCGCGCACGACGCCGCGAGCCACGCCGCCGTGATCGCCCCGAGGGCTGCGACGGTGACGCTCACGAGGTCCTGGACCGCGATCGGCCGACCGGTCCGGGTCGCCGCCCACGCCGCAGCGCCGAGCCCCAGAGCGAGGACGGCGGACCCGAGGGCCCCCGCGGCGAGCGTCGTCAGCGTGGTCAGAGTGCGCGGCCGGGTCCGAGCCATGGTTTCCCCCTGCATGACGGCCTGTGATGCCGTTTGATGTCGTTTGAGGACGCTAGATGTACCGGAAGGATGTCCGATCTGTCCAGTCCTGTGCGCGCCTGCCGCCTTCTGCGGTGCTCGTCGGCGTCAACGGCCATCCCCGTGCCCGGGTGACCTCTACGGTGGGCGCCATGCGGTGGGAGGCGCTGTTCGCGGACCTGGAGGCCGGGCTGGCCGCGGCGGCCGCGCAGGACCTGCGCGACGAGGTCGCCGAGCTGACGCGCGCCGAGCGTGCGCAGGTGCGCCTCGCCGACAGGCTGCGGGCCGCGGCCGGGAGTCCGCTGCGCCTCGTCCTGAGAGACGGTCAGGGCGTCGACGGCGTCGTCGTCGACGCGGCGCCCCAGTGGGTCCTGCTCGCGCCGGACGCGGTGCGCCGCGCCCTCGTCCCGATCACCGCGGTGACGGCGGCGGTCGGCCTGCCGGTGCACGCCGCGCCGTCGCCGGGCGAGGTCGAGCGGCGACTGGGCCTCGGCCACGTGCTGCGCGCCATCGCGCGCGACCGGGTGGCGGTGCGGGTGGACGCGACCGGCGTCAGCGTGTCAGGCAGGCTCGAGCGGGTGGGCGCCGATCACGTCGACGTCACGCCCACGCACGCGCAGCGCGGGGCGGCGGGGTGGACGTTCGCGTTCGACGCGCTCGTCGTCGTCCGTTCGGGCTGAGTCGTCCGGGCCGGTGCACGGGACCCGACGAGGCGGGGACGGCGCGCGCGACTGCCGACGGTGCGCCGTTCACTCGGCGGAGCCGTCGTCGTCGAACCCCGCCCCGCTCGTGATGCGGTCACGTGTGCGAGCCTTCGCTCGCCGCACGTAGCTCTGGAGGTCGTCGACGCCGACGCGCCAGATCTTGCGGCCACCGATCTGGAAGCCCTCGAGCTCGCCCGTCGTCACCATGGTGCGGACCTGGCCGACGGAGACCCCGAGGATCTCGGCCACGTCGGCGAGGGAGAGGTACTGCTGCGGCATGCCCGCAGTCTGGCACGCGCGGGCGGCGGCCTCCCGCTATCCACAAGGCTGGCGGTTCGCCCACTTTGTCCGGCCGTGTGCGGCAGGATGCGAACCGCTGGACCTCACGCGAAGGAGCCCTCGTGGACACCGCTCTGCTCGATCTGCCTGCGCCCACCGCCGCCCGGCTACGGCGCCCGGGGTGGCGCGATCCGCGCCTGCTGGCCGGCGTCGCGCTGGTGGCGGCAGCGGTCGCGCTCGGTGCCTGGGCCGTTCGCTCGGCCCAGGCCACCGTGCCCGTCTACGCTGCGCGGGGCGTGCTCGTGCCCGGTGTGCCGCTCGAGGCGGACGAGCTCGCGGTCGTCGAGGTCCGGCTCCCCGAGATCAGCGGGGCGGGCTACCTGTCGGCCCTCGAGCCGCTGCCGCAGGACGCGGTGGTGCTGCGCACGGTCGGCGAGGGGGAGCTCGTGCCGGTGGGCGCGGTCGGCTCGGCCGCGGACGTCGCGCTGCGGCCGGTCGCCGTCCCGGTGCGTGCCGCGCCGTCCGACGCGGTGGTGCGCGGCGCCGTGGTCGACGTGTGGTTCACGCCTGCTCCTGCGACCGGGCCGGCGTCGGACAGGCCCGCCGCTGATCTCGAACCCCGCGCGCTGGCGACGGCGGTGACGGTCTCCGAGGTGCGGCGCCCCGAGGGAGCGTTCGCGGCCAGCGGGTCGAGCGTGGTGCACGTGCTCGTGCCCGCCGACGAGCTGGAGCCGCTGCTCGCCGCGCTCTCTGCCGACGGCGCGCTCGACGTGCTGCCCGTCCCGGGCAGGGCGCGCTGATGGCCGAGGCGACGGTGCGTGGCGCGGCGGTCGGCGTGCTGTGCGCGGTGCGGGGGAGCGGTGAGGTGCTCGTCGTCCGCGCGCTGGACGACACGCCGGGACTGAGCGTGACCCGACGGTGCGCGGACCTCGCGGAGCTGCAGGCGGCGGCCGAGGCGGGGCTCGGACGCGTCGCCGTGCTGTCGGGTGATCTCGAGCACCTCGACCTGTCGGCGGTCGCGACGTTGCGCGCCACCGGCGTCGCCGTGGTCGCTCTCCTCGACCCGGAGCGGACGACCGCTGCGGAGCGAGCGCGGGTCGCGGGTGCCGATCTCGTGCTGGAGGCGCCTGCCGATCCGGGGAGCGCCGCCTCGCTCGGCGAGCGGGTGACGAGGCTCGCGCAGAGCGTGCAGCCCGACCGGTCGGCACTGGCGTCGGCCCCATCTCTCGCTCTGGACGAGGGTGATCCGTGGGACCAGGTGGGGGCCTCGGTGCCCCAGCGCGGGAGGCTCGTCGCCGTCTGGGGACCGGCGGGCGCCCCCGGCCGCTCGACGGTCGCCCTGCACCTCGCGGCCGAGGTGGCCGCGACCGGCACCGCGACGTTGCTGGCGGACGCGGACACCTACGGCGGGTGCCTCGCCCAGCTCCTCGGCGTGCTCGACGAGTCGCCGGGCCTGGCTGCGGCCGCGCGGGCCGCCGGACAGGGGTCGCTCGACGTCGTGGCGCTCGCACGACTGGCGCCCTACGTGGCCCCGGACCTGCGACTGCTGTCAGGCATCACGCGAGCCGACCGGTGGCCCGAGCTCGCTGGGACCGCGCTTGACGCGGTATGGGTGGTGGCACGGCGCCTGGCCGCCTCCGTGGTCGTCGACTGCGGCTTCTCGGTCGAGCAGGACGAGGTCCTGAGCTACGACACCCGGGCGCCGCGGCGCAACGCCGCCACCCTCGGTGCCCTGGCAGCGGCCGACGACGTCGTCGTGGTCGGCGCCGCCGACCCGGTCGGGATCCAGCGACTGGTGCGGGCGCTGTCCGATCTGGCCGACCTCGGGCTGAGCCCGCGACACGTGGTGGTCAACCGTGTGCGGGCGTCGGTCGCCGGCCCACAGCCGGCGCGCGCCGTGGCGCGCGCGCTCGAGCGCTACGCGGGCGTCCGGGACGCGGTCCTGGTGCCGGACGACCGGGCGAGCCTCGACGCCGCGGTGCTCGAGGCTCGCACCCTGCGGGAGATCGCGCCCGGCTCGCCCGCACGCAAGGCGCTGGCCGAGCTGGCGGCACGCCTGGCCGCGCCTGCCCGCGGGCCCGCCGGGCAGGCGGGCGGTGGCGAGCTCGTCCCGGCCGCGTTCGCCTGAGCGTGCGCCACGGATCCACTCAGCGCCGGCGTGCCGAGACGGCAGGCGGGGGAGCGCACGTCAGGAGCCGTGACGCGGCAGACTGGCCGCGTGCGCCTCTACCTGCCTGCCACGCTGGACGACCTCGAGCCTGCCGCCGATGGTGCGGTGACGCTCACCCCGCGCGTCGCTCACGCCGTCACGCCCGCGCTACGAGCTGCGCTACCGGACGAGGACGACGAAGGCCTCGAGTTCTCCGCGCACCTGGCGGCGGCCGACGCGAGCCTCGCCCTGCTCGGCGCGAGCACCCAGGCCCCGCCGCTGCGTCTCGTCGTGACGGTCGACGTGCCGTCCGACTCGGTGTTCGTGCCTGACGACGCGGACGCGGAGCCCAGCGCGGTGCGGCTGCTGGCTCCCGTCGGCCGGGATGCGGTCGCGTGCGTGCACGTCGACGAGCCCGTGACGGGCGCCGACGTGCGCGCGGCGCTCGCGGGTGACCAAGCGGCAGCCGAGCGCGTGGCCGAGGCGGACCTGCTCTGGTACGACGTGGCCGAGCTCGAGGAGATCCCGCGCTGAGGACCCCGGGACCTCGCGGCGGGCACGGGAGAACGGCTCGCGACGGTCCTCGCGCTGCCTGCGCGCCGGCTCTGTCCGCAGTCCTCGGCGACGGGCAGCGGTCGCGGGCGGTTTGGTGACCGACCGCGCGACCAGGTATCGTTCACGCCCGGTACGACGCCCGTTCGCCGGTCGTGTCGCGCATGTCGCGACCGCCCCGCCGTCGGGGGTCATACCCCCATGGGGTATGGTGTAATTGGCAGCACGACTGATTCTGGTTCAGTTAGTCTAGGTTCGAGTCCTGGTACCCCAGCGCGAGCACCGCTGACCTGCGGTTCGGAGCACTCCGAACGATCGGGTAATGTGTTCACACGCAAGCGAGGCCCACGGGTCACGCAGGCGATAGGCCCCCGTTGTGTAGCGGCCTAGCACGCCGCCCTCTCACGGCGGTAGCGCCGGTTCGAATCCGGTCGGGGGTAC
>JAEYUL010000112.1 GCA_023432565.1 Actinomycetes bacterium
GACCCCGGCTGACCTCGAGACGCTGCGCGCCGTCGTCGGCCCGGCCCTCAAGGTGCTCGCGCCCACGGGTCGCGTCATCGTCATCGGACGCCCGCCCGAGTCCGCGACGTCGATCGCCCAGGCTGCCGCCCGCCGTGCCGTCGAGGGCATCGTCCGCTCGATCGGCAAGGAGATGCGCGGTGGCGGCACGGCCAACACCGTGCTCGTGGCAGAGGGTGCCGACTCCGGTGTCGACGCCACCGTGCGCTTCCTGCTCTCGGGGCGCTCGGCCTACGTGTCGGGCCAGGTCTTCCACGTGGGCGAGCCGGTGGGCGACGTCGCCGCCCCTGCGGACTGGGACCAGCCGCTCGCCGGCAAGGTCGCCGTCGTCACCGGCGCCGCCCGCGGCATCGGCGCCGCCATCGCCGAGACGCTGGCGCGTGACGGAGCAACCATCGTCGCCGTCGACGTGCCCGCCGCCGGTGGTCCGCTCGCCGAGGTCGCCAACCGACTCGGTGGCACGGCCCTCCAGCTCGACGTCACGACCGAGGACGCCGGCGACAGGATCGTCGAGCACGCCCAGGCGCGCCACGGCGGTTTCGACATCGTCGTGCACAACGCCGGGATCACCCGCGACAAGCTGTTCGCGAACATGACCGAGGCGCAGTGGGACGCCGTGATCGCCGTGAACCTCGCCGCGCAGCTGGCGATCAACGAGGCGCTGCTGACCTCCGGCGACTTCACCGACGCCCCGCGTATCGTCTCGATCTCCTCGACCACGGGGCTGGCGGGCAACCGCGGCCAGGCCAACTACGCCGCGACGAAGGGCGGCGTGATCGGGATGGTCCGTGCGACCGCGCCGCTGCTCGAGCCGTTCGGCGGCACCGCCAACGCGGTGGCACCCGGGTTCATCGAGACCGAGATGACGGCCAGGATGCCCGCCCTGCCCCGGCAGGTCGCGCGGCAGATGAACTCGCTGCAACAGGGCGGGCAGCCGGTGGACGTCGCCGAGGCCGTCGCGTTCCTGTGCTCGCCGCAGGCCGGCGGGATCGTCGGGCGCACGCTGCGGGTGTGCGGTCAGCACGTGGTCGGCGCGTGACGCTCGTCGACCTGCCCGCCGTGCCTGGGCTCGGCGGGCTGTACGTGCGCGGCGCGGCCACCTCGGGCCGGCTCGCGCTCGCGCGTCGGACCGGCCGTGCGCCCTCGTCGCTGCCGGACGTCGCCTACCGCGTGCGCGGCGTGCAGCCCACGCTCGAGCACCTGACCGCGTTCCAGCGGCTCGTGGGCGAGACCGCGGCCGACACCCTGCCCGCCGGGTTCGTGCACGTGCTGGCATTCCCGGTCGCCGTCGCGCTCATGGCCCGTGCGGACTTCCCTCTGCCGCTCGCGGGCATGGTGCACCTGTCGAACGTCGTCGAGCAGCGCCGGCCGGTCCGGTACGACGAGCCGCTCGACGTGGTCGCGACCGCACGCGACCTGCGGCCGCACCGCGCCGGCACGCAGGTCGACCTCGTCGTCGAGGTCACGGCCGACGACGAGCTCGTGTGGCAGGGCACCTCGACGTACCTCGCCAAGGGTGTGCGGCTGGACGACGAGACCGCGGACGACGACGAGCGCGAGCCGTTCGTCGCGCCGCTGCCCACCGGCCAGTGGCGCCTGCCTGCCGACACGGGCCGCCGATACGCCGCGGTGTCCGGCGACCGCAACCCCATCCACCTGTGGCCGCTGACCGCCAAGGCGCTCGGCTACGCCCGGCCGATCGCGCACGGCATGTACACCGCGTCCCGGCTGCTCGCGGACCTCGGGCCGGCGCGCGGGGAGGCGTTCGTGTGGTCGGTGGAGTTCGCCAAGCCGATCCTGCTGCCTGCCACGGTCGCGACCGCGGTCCGACGCTCGTCGGACGCCTCGTCGTTCACGATGGCGGCCTGGCACCCCCGCACCGGCAAGCCCCACGCCCTCGCCTCGGTCGCCCCCGTGACCTGACTCACCGCGACCCAGCGCCTGCTCCGGCTCTCCCTCTCCCCAGCCGGAGCGACCGCAGGTTCGACGGACTGCCCTCCCGCGACCCCGTCCTTGCTCCGACTCTCCGCGCTCGTCACCGGAGCGAGCGCAGGGTCGGTCTGAGCGGGCTCGGGGAGTCGCGCGCAGGTGGTCGGTCAGGCGGGGAGCCAGCCCGCGAGCGCCGCGACGGCGCGGGCGATCTCCTCGGGCGTGCGGTCCGCGGTGCCGACGCGGTGGACCGAGGGCGGACAGCCACGCTCGAGGGCGCGCGCCGCACGGTCGCTGCGTGCCACGTGCGCGTCGAGCTCGGCGCCGCCCTCGCGCTGCGCGAGGCGGTCGTGCGCCGTGGCGTCGTCGGCCGTGAGCAGCACCGCCGTCACGTGCGGGTTGTCGCCCATCGCAGCGGCCAGGTCGTCGGCGTACTGCGGGCTGACGGTCTGCGAGTAGACGAGGCGCCGGTAGCCCAGGTCCCGGTAGGCCGACCAGACCGCGGCCAGGTTGCGCTCCGCGAGCCGCGCGGCGTGCGGTGCGGGGTGGGCGAGGTCGAGGTAGTCGCCCTCCATCACGGCGTGCCGCACGTCCCGTGCGACCAGGAGGGCGTGCAACGCGTGCGCGACGCTCGTCTTGCCCACGCCCGACCGCCCGCCGATGAGCACGACCTGCGACCGCTCACCGCTCACGTCGGCACGGGTGCTCCTGCCGGTCCGGCTGCCCCCGCCGGTCCGGGTGCTCCCGCCGGTCCGGGTGCTCACGCCGGTCCAGGTGCTCACGTCGGACCGAGAGCTCACGTCGGAACGGGAGCTCACGTCGGACCGGGTGCTCGCGGTCACGCGCGCGGACTCGTCGGGGGCCACGTCGTGCTCGGGGGCCGCCTCGTCGGGCACCGCCAGACCCAGGCGCTCGCGCAGCCGCGCGCGGACGGCCGGCCACTCGTCGGAGAGGATCGAGAAGTACACCGAGTCGCCGCGCGACCCGTCCGGGGCGATCCGGTGACCGCGCAGGCGGCCCTCCTCGACCGCGCCGAGCCGGGCGACGGCCGAGAGCGAGCGCGCGTTGCGTGCGTCGACCCGCAGCGCCACGCGGTGCACGCCCCACTCCTCGAAGGCGTGCGTGAGGAGCGCCAGCTTGGTCGCGGGGTTGACGTGCGTGCCCCACACCGCGGGGGCGTAGAACGTGTGCCCCACTTCGAGCCTGCCCAGGCGCAGGTCCACGTCGTAGAAGGACGTCGCGCCGAGCACCGCGCCGCTCGCGTCGTCGAGCACGGCGAACGCGTAGCGCGCGGGCGTCGCCAGGGCCTGCTCGAGCTCGGCGAGCATCGCCGCCTCGTCGCGCGGGGTCGGCGTCGCCATGCCGCGCCACACGCGGTCGTCGACGAACGACACGAGGTCGGGCGCGTGCTGCGGCCCCACGGGGACGAGGCGGACTCCGGGGCCGACGAACGTGAGGTCGTGGTGCACGCGGGCGATCGTGCCACGCCCCGCGTGGCCGGACCGAGCCGTTATCCGAGGGGCCGGCCGCACGGCGGCGCGCCCTGCCGGGACCGACCCGCCGTGGCAGGGTGAGCGCATGCGGCTGCTGGAACCCGGTGGGGACTACGACGGCCTGACGCTGCGGGGCGAGCGGTTCGACGCGCAGGACGGCAGCGAGGCGCGGTTCCTGGACTGCACGTTCGAGCAGTGCACGCTCGACGAGACGGACCTGTCCCACGCGCGGCTCGTCGACTCGTCGTGGACCGGCGTGCGCTCGTCGACCGTGAGCCTCGCGAGCGCGACGTGGCAGGACGGCGCACTCACGGACTGCCGGCTCGGCGCCGTGCAGGCGTACGGGTCGCGGTGGACGCGCGTGCAGGTCGTCGGCGGGAAGATCGACTACCTGAACCTGCGTGACGCGACGCTCGAGCACGTGCGGTTCGTCGGCGTCGTGGTCGACGAGCTCGACCTCGCTCGCGTGCGCGCGCTCCACCTGACGTTCGAGGACTGCCGCATGCGGCGGCTCGACGTCACGGGTGCGGTGCTCCAGGAGGCCGACGTGCGGGGCATCACCGACCTGCAGCACCTCGACGGCGTCGCGGGGCTCGCGGGGGCGACCGTCAGCAGCGAGCAGCTGGTCGAGCTGGCGCCGGCGCTCGCCGAGCACCTCGGGCTGCGCGTGCGCTGAGCGCACGAGGTCTCGCCCGGGTCAGGCCGGCACGCAGCTCAGGCCTGTACGCGGCTCAGCCCGGCACGACGACCGCGCACGTCAGGCGGGCGCGTCATACGCACACGTCAGGCGGGCACGTCAGGCGAGCACCATCGACAGCGCGGTCGCGGCGAGCGCGCGCGGGTCGTCGGGGACGGTCCCGACCGCGGCGAGCTGCCCGAGGCCGACGACGGTCGCGAGCGCGACAAGCGAACGTCGCCGCGCCTCCTCGGGCGCGTGACCCAGCTCGACGAGCAGGTCGGCGAGGTAGTCGACGCGTCGCTGCGAGACACGTGCCACCACGTCGCCGACGCCCTCAGCGGCGGCCTGGACGTAGAGCGTGGCGGAGTCGGGCCGCTGGTGGGCGACGGCGGCGAACAACGCCTCGAGCCGTTCGGGCGTCGCCCCCCTGCCTGCGCGAGGGCGATGGTCGCGTCGGTGCGCTCGGCCTCCCACCGGTCGACGACCGCGCGTACGAGCTCGGCACGGTCGGCGAAGTGCCAGTAGAAGGAGCCCTTGGTCGCCCCGAGCGAGCGCGCGAGCGGCTCGACGCGGACGGCGGCGAGGCCGTCGGTCAGGAACGTCCCGTACGCGGCGTCCACCCATGCCTGCCGGGTCGTCGAGGCCTTGACCATGATCCGTACGGTCACTCCCATACGGCACCGTACGGATCGGGGCGCCTGCCGGACCGCGGCGCCGGTGGCCAGCGGTCTCGGCGGGGTGACCGCCCAGCCGACGAGCACGAGGGGGACGACGATGACAGGCACGCGCTGGTCGCTCGCGCTGCGGGACTTCCCGCCGGACTACGCCGACACGACGATCATCCGGCTTCCCGCGGGCGCCCCGACCGCCCCCCGCACGTGGGCCACCACCACGTTCTCCCTGCGCACGATGCCCGGCTGGGTCCGCGGCGCGCTCGGGCTGCGCCAGCTGCTGGCACCACTCATCGGCGTGCCACGCGCTCCGCGGTCGACGTTCGAGGTGGGCGAGGTCCTGGCGGACGCGACGGGCGGCGAGGCGCTCATCGTCGCCGACGACCGCCACCTCGACTTCCGCTGCGGCGTCGCGGTCGACGCGTCGGCAGGCCTGGTCTCGGTCACCACCAACGTGCGGCTGCACAACCGCCGCGGTCGGCTCTACTTCCTGCCCGTCCGCGTGCTGCACCCCGTCGTCGTGCGCAGCATGCTGCACCGCGCCGCCCACGTGCTCGCCCCGTGACGGAGGCGGAGCGACGCCCGCGCGGACGGCCGATGCGGCCCGCGCCGACGCTCAGCCCGCGTCACCGACCGAGCGCCGATGCCTCGCGCGCGGCCCGGCGCCGTCTCGTCAGTCCAGCGCCGGCCCGCACGCCGCCGCCGCGGTCGCGGCCAGGTGGTCCAGGCCGTGCACCTCGATCAGCGGACGCGTGTCGTCGACCACCGCCCAGCAGCCGTCGACGACCTCGTACCGCGACTGCGGGCCTGCTGTCACGTACGCGCGCAGCGCGGTGACCAGGCGATCGACGGCCTCGCTCGACGTCCCGACGCCGACCGACGCACGGATCGCCCCGTCCTGGGCGCCGAGCCGGGCGAGCAGAGGGTGTGCGCAGAACCGGCCGTCGCGCACCCCGATGCCGTGCTCGGCCGCGAGGTAGGCGGCGACAAGGCCCGGGTTGTGATCGGCAACCGTGAACGTCACGACGCCGACCGGTTCGTCGGAGTCCGGCCAGATGCGCACGACCCGCACGCCCGGCACCTGCTCGAGGCCCTGGACGAGCCGCGAGCGCAGCGCCGACTCGTGCGCAGCCAGTGCTCCGGCGGGCAGCGCAGCGAGCGTGTCGCACGCCTGCGCCAGCGCGATCGCACCGACGACGTTCGGCGACCCGGCCTCGTGCCGCGCCGGGGCCGGCTGCCACACCGTCCGCTCGGCGCGCACGTCGCGCACCGCACCTCCCCCTGCGAGGTACGGCGTGCCCGTGTCGAGCCAGTCGCGGCGGCCCACCAGCACGCCCGCACCGAACGGCGCGTACGTCTTGTGCCCCGAGAACGCCACGTAGTCGGCGCCCGTGCGAGCCAGCGAGAAGCCGCGGTGCGGGACGAGCTGCGCGCCGTCCACGGCGACACGGGCGCCTGCGGCGTGCGCGATCTCGACCACGCGCTCGACGGGCAGCGACTCACCCGTGACGTTGGACGCCCCCGAGACCGTCACCAGCGCGTACGGGTTCGCGGCGAGCTCGGCGGCGAGCGTCTCGAGCGTCTGCGCGACCGTCGCGGCGATCGGCAGGATCGTCGTGCGGTGCCCGTGCCGGTCGGACGTGCGCAGCCACGGCAGCAGGTTCGCGTGGTGCTCGAGGTCGAGCACCAGCACGCGCTCACCCGCGGGGACGACCCCCGCGAGCAGGTTCAGCGAGTCGGTCGTGTTGCGGGTGACCACCGCGACGTCGTCGTCTCGCGCGTCGACGAACCGCGCGATCGTCTGCCGTGCGGACTCGTACAGCGCGGTGGAGACCTGCGAGAGGTACCCCGCACCCCGGTGCACGGACGCGTACAGCGGCAGCACCTCGGCGACCCTGTCCGCCACGGTGTGCAGCGCCGGCGCGCTGGCCGCGTAGTCGAGGTTGGCGTAGACGCGCTGGGTCCCGTCGACGAGCGGCACCGTCGTGGTGCCGCCGACGACGGGCAGCAGCGCCTCGACGGGCGCGAGGGCGGCCGTCCCGCTCGTCGGGGTGCCCGACGAGCCGGCCTCGAGACACGCGGAGTGCTCGGCGAGGGCGGTCATGGAGGTACCTCCGAGGATCCGGGGAGCCCCCAGGGCGTCCCGCGCTTGCCGTCACCGGTCGGTGCACGGCCTGGTCGTCACCCGGGGCACCCCACCGCGGAGGAGGGTTGCCGGCCAGCGAGCCGGGGCTTGACGCTGGCGCTCATGACCTGACGGCAAGCGTGGCGAGCGTCGCCCGCGGCTGTCAACGCGGAAACGGACACGTCTCGCACAGCGGGACGCTGTGTTCATCAGGTGGATACCCGTCAGCGCGTGGCGTTACGCTCCTGCCCACCATCCAGAGCGGCCGAGAGATCTGGCTCGACGACGCCGCAGCAACCCGCGGTCCCCTCCTCGCACGAGGCGGGCGACCGGCCGAGGGTGCTACCGCCAGGACCGATGGAGGAGAACATGCCCTACGCAGGCGACCTCACCCCGCAGCAGGCCTGGGACCTGCTCACGTCCGACGAGCGTGCGCTGCTCGTCGACGTGCGCACCGAGGCCGAGTGGCAGCAGATCGGCGTCCCGGACGCTGCGGACGCGGGCGACCGCGCCGCGTTCGTCGAGTGGGTGACCCCCGCGGGACCCAACCCGGCGTTCCTCGACCAGCTCGGCCTGGCGGGGCTGACCCCGGGCGACGAGCGACCCGTGATCTTCCTGTGCCGCTCGGGCGTGCGCTCGGTCGCCGCGGCGCAGGCGGCGACCGCCGCCGGCTTCGGCCCGGCCTACAACGTGCTGCGCGGCTTCGAGGGCGACATCGGCCCCGACGGGCAGCGCGGGCACTGGGGTTGGCGCGCCGAGGGCCTGCCCTGGCGGCAGGCGTGAGCGCGCGCGTCCCGGGCCCTGGCGACTGGGACGCCCGCCGCGTCGAACGCTCGTCGCTGCGTCCCGACACGCTCGCGGTCCGCGGCGGCCAGGTGCGCTCGCAGTTCGGCGAGTTCGGTGAGGCGCTGTTCCTCACGCAGGGCTTCACCTACGACTCCGCGGGCCAGGCCGAGGCCGCGTTCGCCGGCGAGGTCGACCGTTTCCTGTACTCGCGCTACAACAACCCGACCGTCTCGACGTTCGAGGAGCGCCTGCGGCTGCTCGACGGCGCACAGGCCTGCTACGCGACCGCCTCGGGCATGTCGGCGGTGTTCACCGCGCTCGCCGCGCTCGTCGGCCAGGGCTCACGCGTCGTCGCCGCCCGGGCGCTGTTCGGGTCGAGCGTCGTGATCTTCGACGAGATCCTCGCCAAGTGGGGCGTGCGGACCGACTACGTCGACGGGCACGAGCTCGCCCAGTGGGAGTCGGCGCTGGCCACCCCGGCGGACGTGGTGTTCTTCGAGACCCCGTCCAACCCCATGCAGGACCTCGTCGACATCGAGGCCGTCTCACGCCTCGCCCACGCGGCCGGTGCGGTCGTCGTCGTCGACAACGTGTTCGCCACGCCCGTGTTCTCCCGCCCGCTCGACCTGGGCGCGGACGTCGTCGTGTACTCGGCGACCAAGCACATCGACGGGCAGGGCCGCGTGCTCGGCGGCGCGATCCTCGGCACCGAGGACTTCGTGCGAGGGCCGGTGCAGACGCTGATCCGGAACACGGGGCCGTCGCTGTCGCCGTTCAACGCCTGGGTCCTGCTCAAGGGGCTCGAGACGTTGTCGGTGCGCGTGCGGCACCAGGCCGCGTCCGCGCTCGCTCTCGCGCGGTGGCTCGAGGAGCACCCGGCCGTCGAGTCGGTGCGCTACCCGTTCCTGCCCTCGCACCCGCAGCACGCGCTCGCGGTCCGGCAGCAGACCGGAGGCGGGACGGTGGTCACGTTCACGCTGCGCACCCCCTCGGACGCGACGCCGGAGATCGCGAAGAAGGCCACGTTCGGCGTGCTCGACGCGCTGCGCGTCATCGACATCTCCAACAACCTCGGCGACGCGAAGTCGATCGTCACGCACCCGGCGACGACGACGCACCGCAAGCTCGGCTCCGAGGGCCGCGCGAAGGTGGGCATCGGCGAGGCGACCGTGCGCCTGTCCGTCGGGCTGGAGGACGTCGACGACCTCAAGGACGACCTCACCCAGGCCCTGGCGACCCTCACCTGACCACCGGCCACGCCGCCCGCCCACGGCCCGGCGCGCCACTGCCCTGTCAGGGCCCGACCGTCGTGGGTGGAGAAGGTCATGCGTGGCGTGACGATCTCCACCCACAACGCCAGCGCGAGGCGCCTACCAGGGCGAGCTCGACGGCGTCGGCGCGGGGTCGGGGGTGAGGGCGGCGGCGACCTGGGGTGCCTGACGGCGCGAGGCGCCGACCAGCGTGAGCTCGACGGCGTCGACCCCGGTGCGCCGCAGCACGTCGGCCACCTCCGCCGCGAGCGCGTCGAGTGGCGCGACGAGCATCGTCTCGCCCGGCTGCCACGGCACGTGGCTGAACGCCGCGGCGTACGCCAGGTGGCTGCGGCGACGCGCGGCGTCGGCCTCGTCGGCGGCGACGACGGTCTCGACCTCGAGCACGACGAGCACGTCGGCCCGGTCCCGGCCCACCGCCGCGACCTCGTCGTCGAGCATCCGGACCAGGGCCCGGACGGCCGCATGGGTGGGCAGCCCGGCACCGTGCCGGACCCGGATGACGTCCGCGCGGGCCGCCGCCAGCGCGATCGTCGTGGAGTCGAGGGTGGAGTCGTCGATCAGGAACTCCGCCCCCCGGTACGGTGCCGGCTCCACGTGCGGGACGCGGACGGCAGGACGCTCGGTCGCGAGCGAGCGGGGGACGCGGACGTGCGCAAGGTGCTGAGCCACGGGGGAAGTCCTCAGGTCGTGCGGGGTGCGCAGCGAGGGCCGTCGGGCCGCGGGCGCGCGGGGTCGTCAGCTCAGCGACAACACGCCCGGACCGAGAACATGCCGATCAGGCTAACCGCCCGTCCGCTGCCGGACCAGACCCTTCCACCATCCGATCGCCGCCCCCGCGCACACCCTCACCAGCCCGTGCCCGCCGAGTCGAGCCGTCGACCCACCCACCCCGCGCACACGCCGGCCACCCCCCACCACAGCCGGAGCAACCACGGGGTCGCGAAGTCCGCTGCGGCTGACACAGCGGTGGCTCCGGGTCAGCGGCGCGACGGCCGGAGCAACCACGGGGTCGGGGTCAGGGCAGCGGGCGGGCCAGCCAGAGGGAGATGAAGTCACCGGCGGGGTCGGTGAAGGGCCGGATCGGGCGGTAGCCCAGGGAGCCGTAGAGCGTGACCGCCTCAGGCTGCCGGATGCCGACGACGAGGACCGTGCTGGTGAAGCCGCGGGCGTGCGCCGCGTCGTGCGCGGTGGCGAGCAGGGCGCGGGCGACGCCCGCGCGGCGCGCGGCGTCCGCGACGTAGAGCTTCTTCAACTCCGCACCACCCGCAGGACAGCCCTCGCGCGGGGCGCGCAGGCTCACACACCCCACCGGCCGGCCGTCGATGCGCGCCACCCACGTCCCGAGCTCGCCGACGCGCTGGCGCGCGTCGTCCGACGCGAAGCCGAGGTCCGGTTCGGCGTCGTCGAGCTCGGGGTACGTCCGCAGGTTCCAGGCCCACATGTCGCGCCTCAGCTGCACCGCGGACTCGTCGTCCCACGGCACCTCCCCGACCGTCACGGCACGCGGGGCCGCCGCCGTCGGCCGCCGAGGGGCCACGGACAAGGACTTCGCGAAGCACCGGGACGAGGGCTCGTCGACGTACTCGGCATAGTTCGGGATCGACCGGTAGCCGAGCGAGAGGTACAGGCCGATCGCCTCGGGCTGCAGCACCCCGGTCTCGAGCACGAGCCGCGCCAGGCCCTGCTCGCGTGCAAGACGTTCCAGTGCCAGCATCACGCGGCGGGAGTGCCCCCGCCCGCGCGCCGCGGGAACGGTGTAGAGGCGCTTGACCTCGGCCACGCCCGGACCGAGGTCCCCGGACGCGTCGCGCAGCGCGACGCACGCGACCGGCTCGTCGTCCTCACGCAGCAGCACCATCGCGATGATCTGCTCGCCGGTCATCTGGTGGCCGATGTCGTCGTCGCCGTACCGCTCGCGCAGCTCGGCCTGCTGGGCGGTGCGCAGCCTCGCGGCGTGCTCGTCGTCCCAGCCGACGACCGCGAGCGCGAGGCGCACGCTCAGCCGACGAGCGCGTGCAGGACCGAGGTGAAGAAGCGCAGCCCGTCCGTGCCGGAGCGCGGACCCTTCGCACCGTCCGGGCCGAAGCCCGGCTCGACGGCGTGCTCGGGGTGCGGCATGAGGCCGACGACGTTGCCGCGCGCGTTCGCGATGCCGGCGATCCCGCGCCGCGAGCCGTTGGGGTTCACGTCCTGGTAGCGGAACACGACCCGACCCTCGGCCTCGAGCTCGTCGAGCGTGCGCTCGTCGGCCACGTACTGGCCGTCCTGGTTCTTCAGCGGGATCACGATGCGCTCACCCGGCGCGTAGTCGCGGGTCCACGCGGTGTCGACGTTCTCGACCGACAGGACCTGCTCGCGGCACACGAAGTGCAGGTGGTCGTTCTTGATCATCGAGCCGGGCAGCAGGTGCGCCTCGGTCAGGACCTGGAAGCCGTTGCAGATGCCGAGCACCGGCAGGCCGCGGTGGGCCGCGTCGACGATCTCGCCCATGACCGGCGCGAAGCGGCTGATCGCACCCGCGCGCAGGTAGTCGCCGTAGGAGAAGCCCCCCGGGAGCACCACCGCATCGACCCCGTGCAGGTCCGCGTCGGCGTGCCACAGCGCGACGGGCTCGCCGCCGGCCAGACGCACGGCGCGCGCCGCGTCCCGGTCGTCGAGCGTGCCCGGGAAGGTGACGACGCCGATCCGGGTCACGCCGGCACCTGCTCGTCGGCGTAGACCGCGACGACGTCCTCGATCACCGGGTTCGAGAGCACCTGCTCACCCGCGGCACGGGCCGCGGCGAGCACCTCGTCGGTGACGTCGCCGTCGACCTCGAGCTCGAACCGCTTGCCCTGGCGCACACCCGCGAACTCCTCGAAGCCCAGCCGGCTCAGGGCCGCGGCGACGGCCTTGCCCTGCGGGTCGAGGATCTCCGGCTTCGGCATGACGTCGACGACAACTCGTCCCACAGCTGTGCTCCTGGTTGCGCGGTGGCGGGGGTTTCGTCGCGAGTCTAGCGACCCGCCCTCGCGCGTCGGCCGGGCGCTCGCCGGTCGGACGGCACGGGCTCAGGGGTGTCCGCGGACCTCGTGCGCCTCGCTCGCGACCCGGACCGTGAGCGCGCCCGGACGCACGCGCGCCTCGATCGTGCGGTGCGCACCGACGGGGTCGCCGTCGAGCTGGGTCGCGGTCGGCCGTTCGGTACGCACACGCACCGCGGGCCCCTGGTGCCGGTCGAGGTGCCGGTGACCCGGGCCGGAGGTCAGGACGGTGGCGAGCGTGCGCACCCACCCGACCAGGCCACGCGGCGCGACCACCGCGACGTCGAGGAGTCCGTCGTCGAGCCGCGCGTCGGGCATCAGCTCGACGCCGCCCTGCAGCCGTCCGCTGTTGCCGATGACGACCGCCCTCGTCGTGCGTCGCACGGGCGGCCCACCCTGGACCTGGACGTGCGCCGTGAACCCGCGACCGAGCGCTGCCCGCAGCCCGCCCAGGATGTACGCGGGCCACCCGACGACCGCCTTGAGCCGCTCGTCGGTGCGCACCATCGTCTCGGCGTCCAGCCCGACACCCGCCATGACGAGGAAGACGTGCTCGTCGTCGTCGCCGTCGAAGCGCAACGCGCCGACGTCGATGCGCTCGTCGCGCCCGTCGAGCACGACCTGCATCGCGGCCTCCGGGTCGTCGGACGTCAGGCTCAGCGCCCTGGCCAGCAGGTTGCCGGTGCCACCGGGCAGGAGCCCGAGCGGCACGTCCCCGCCGGCCAGGACCTCGGCCACGGCCCGCACGGTCCCGTCGCCGCCGAACGCGCACACGAGGTCGGCGCCCTGCTCGAGCGCCTCGCGGGTCTGGCCCGAACCGGGGTCGTCCGGGGTGGTCTCGAACCACAGCGGCGGCTCCAGCCCGTGCTCCTTGCACACCCGCTCGAGCCCGGGTCGCGCGTCGACGACCTCCTGCTTGGCGGGGTTCGCCACGATCGCGACGAGCGTCATCGCCGGCCCTCCACGGTTGCCATCTCCTGCGGCTCGCGCACGCGAGCCGGCTTCAGCCAGTACCACCCGAGCAGGGCGCAGATCAGCCCGTTGAGGATCCCGACGAGCACGTCGGTCGGGTGGTGCATCCCGCGGTACAGCCGCGACGTCGCGACGAACAGCGGGACCGCGAGCAGCACGACCGTGAGCGAGACCCGCAGCCACATGCGCTCGATGCGCTGCGCCATGAGCGCTAGCGTCACGTACAGCGCGGTGGAGGCGCCCGAGTGGCCGCTGGGAAAGCTCGACGTGGGCGGTGCGTCGTCCAGCTTGGGCACGTCCGGACGGCTGCGCCCGACGAGGCTCGACGAGGCGAGGAACACCGTGACCTGCGCCCCGAGCGCGATGGCGGGGACCACCGCGTACCACCAGCGGCGCGTGCGCCACCACACCGCGGCGACGACCACGAGACACACCGCGATGATCGCGCCGGTGTTGCCGACGTGGGACGCGAACGCGGTGATCGCGTCGAACGCGGCCGTGCGCTGCTCGACGAACCAGCGGTTCACCCCGTCCTCGTCGTCGGCGATCCCGCGCAGCGGACCGTCCAGCAGCGCACCCAGCCCGACGACGACCGCGCCCCAGAGCACGGCCGGCAGGAGCACACGCGCGGCGAGGTCGCGCACCGCCTGGCGCGGCTCGGGCCGCGTCGCGATGTCCGGGTCCCAGCGGTGCAGGTCGAGCATCACGTGCCGCCCTTCTCGTCGCGAGGGTGGAACAGGTGCCGGAACCCGAGGTACGACGCGAGGGCGAAGCCCACGCCGAGCAGCATGCCCGCCACCACGTCGCTCGGGTAGTGGACGCCCAGCATGACGCGGTCGACCGCGGTCAGCACGGTGAGCACCGCGGCCGTGCTGACGGCCGCGATCCGCAGGCCGCGCGAGCGCAGCGCGGGCCACACGAGCAGGACCAGGACCGTGGTCATGAGGGCGGTGTTGGTCGCGTGGCCGGACGGGAACGAGTAGCCGTGCGCGCTCTCGACGGGCTCGTCGAGCACCGGCCGGGCCCGCCGCACGACCTCCTTGAGGACGTTGGACAGCGCCCAGCCGGACAGGACGGTCGCGGCCGCCCAGCAGGTGCGTGCGGTGTCGCGTGTGCGCCACCAGAACCACGCGCACAGCCCGAGGACGGGGATCACCAGGTTGCGCGCCAGGAAGACGGTCTGCCAGACGACGAGGGTGCGCAGCAGGCCGGGCTCGCCGGCGGCGAGCCGCGTGCCGGCCTCGACAGCGGCCTCGTCGAGCCGCGTGAGCGGGGACCAGCTGCCGCGGACGAGCAGGGCGATGCCGAGCACGAGCACGCCGGTGGCGACTCCGGTCGCGACGGCGATCGCGAGGTGCCCCGCACGGTTGGCGGCGTGCGCGGGATCGACCGGGCGGGAGCCCGGCCGTGGCCGGCGCAGCTTCTGACGAGTCATCCGGGACAACGTGCCACAACCTCGGCGCCGCGTCCTGTCGAGGCGCAGGTCAGGGCAGATCAGCGCCCTGCCCGCGCACCGCCCCGGCTCGGAGCGCTCGCGGGCTCAGGACGTGCGCAGGCCTCGAGCGTGCGCCGGCTCACAGAGCGAGCGGCACCCCCGTGAGCCGCTCGTACGCCTCGAGGTAGCGCGCGCGGGTGCGCTCGACCACGTCGTCGGGCAGCGGCGGGGGCGGCGCGTCGGAGGTGCGCTCCCAGCCTGAGGCGGCGGAGGTCAGCCAGTCCCGCACGAACTGCTTGTCGAAGCTCGGCTGCGGGTGGCCCGGCTGCCACTGGTCGGCGGGCCAGAAGCGCGAGGAGTCCGGCGTGAGGACCTCGTCGCCCAGCGTGATCGCGCCGGTCACCGGGTCAGTGCCGAACTCGAGCTTGGTGTCGGCGAGGATCACGCCGCGCTCGCGCGCGATCGCCTCGGCGCGCGCGTACACCGCGAGCGTCAGGTCGCGCAGTGCGGCAGCGTTCGTCTCGCCCACGGTCGCCGCGACGACCGAGTAGGGCACGTTCTCGTCGTGATCGCCGAGCGCGGCCTTGGTGGCGGGCGTGAAGATCGGCTCCGGCAGTCGTGAGCCGTCGACGAGGCCCGCAGGCAGCGCGATGCCGGTGACCTCGCCGGACACGCGGTACTCGGCGAGGCCGGAGCCCGTGAGGTACCCGCGCACCACGCACTCGACGGGGAACATCTCGAGGCGGCGGCAGATCATCGCGCGACCCGCGACCGCGTCGGGCACGTCGGTCGACACGACGTGGCTGGGCACCAGGTCCGCGAGCTGGTCGAACCACCACAACGACAGCTGCGTCAGGACCACGCCCTTGTCCGGGATGCCGGGGCTCAGCACGTGGTCGTAGGCGGAGACCCGGTCGCTCGCGACGACGAGCACGACGTCACCGTGCGTGTCCCGCAGCGACTGCCCGGCCTCCGAGTCGTCCGGGACGAACAGGTCGCGGACCTTGCCCGAGTACGTGTGCGTCCAGCCGGTCAGCGTCGGGGCGCCTGTGGTGTCGAGGGTCACGTGCCCAGTCTTGCGCGCCTTGGAGGCCGGGTCACGTCGCGCCCGCCGACCGGACGGCAGACGCCGGCGACCCGACGCTGCGGGTCGCCGACGCGCGGGTCAGCCCTCGGCGGCGAGGCAGACCAGATCGGTCCCGTCGCCCTGGACGTAGCCGACGGTCGTCTCCGGGCACTGCGCCTCGTCCTTGACGACGCCGACGGCACGGAAGTCGTGCGCGTTCGAGCAGCCGATGAGCACGGCGTCGTCGCCGTCGAGCTTCCAGCAGGACCCGGTCGTCGGCGTCAGCGACTCGGACTCGGCCCACTTGCCGATGGCGAGCCCACCGACGGCGAGGCACGCGACCAGTCCGGCGACCGCGACGCCCTTGCCCCGGGCCCCGAGCGCGGCGCCGCCCGCGGAGAGGGACGCGCGGTAGGTCATGAACGCGCGGAACAGCAGGATCGCACCGAAGATCATCCCGCCGTACCAGATGAACCCGCCGCCCGAGCCGCTGGCGACGATCGTCGTGATCGCCCCGGCGAGGAACACGCCCGCGCCGATCCAGAAGGTCTTCACGGCCTGAGCCCGGTGCCCGGCTACGACCGCATCCTGGGAGTCCTCGTCCTCGACCCACAGCTGCCAGCCCTCGGGCGCAGCAGGCCAGGACGGGTCGGGCTCCCACCCGGGGGGCGGCCGCCACCCCTCCGGTGCTGCAGGCCAGGTGGGCGGCGGGTTGTAGCGCACAGGTTCTCCCGGGGTGACGGCTGCCGCGCCCCCTGGCGCGGTCGGCGCAGCATGGCATGCACGACGTGTCCGCCGGGTCGCTTCCGTGCAGGTTCACCCGGATCCGTGCCGCGTTCCCCCCCATGGGGCTGCGACCAGCCCTGACGCGGGCTCAGGCGCCGGCCGCGGCGCGGGCGATGTCGGTGCGGTGCTGCGAGCCGTCCAGGGTGATCCGTGCGACGCCCGCGTACGCGGCCGCACGCGCGTCGGCGAGGTCGGCGCCGGTCGCGGTGACCGACAGCACGCGCCCCCCGGCGCTCACGACCCGGCCCTCGCCGTCGAGCGCGGTGCCCGCGTGCAGCACGTGCACGTGCGGGACGGCGCCGGCCTCGGCCAGGCCCCCGATCACGTCACCGGTGCGCGGCTGCGCAGGGTAGCCCTGCGACGCGACGACGACCGTCACCGCAGCCTCGTCGGACCACTGCAGCGGCGGCAGCGCGCCGAGCCCGCCGGTGGCCGCGGCGAGCAGCACGCCCGCGAGAGGCGTGCGCAGCCGCGCGAGCACGACCTGCGTCTCCGGGTCGCCGAACCGCGCGTTGAACTCCACGACCCGCACGCCCTTGCTGGTCAGCGCGAGCCCGCAGTACAGGACGCCGACGAACGGCGTGCCCCGCCGGGCCATCTCGGCCACCGTCGGGCGGGCGACGGTCTCGAGCACCTCCTCGACGAGGCCGTCGGGCGCCCACGGCAGCGGCGTGTACGCGCCCATGCCGCCGGTGTTGGGGCCCTGGTCGTCGTCGAGCGCGCGCTTGAAGTCCTGCGCCGGGACGAGGGGCACGACGTCGGTGCCGTCGGACAGGACGAACAGGGAGACCTCCGGGCCGTCGAGGTACTCCTCGACGACGACCGCACCGCCGTCCTTGGTGAGGCAGGCGCGCGCGTGCTCGATCGCGGCCTCGCGGTCCTCGGTGACGACCACGCCCTTGCCCGCGGCGAGTCCGTCCTCCTTGACGACGTGGGGGGCGCCGAGCTCGTCGATCGCGGCGACGGCCTGCTCGAGCGTCGTGGCGACACGTGGCTCGGCGGTCGGCACGCCGGCCGCGGCCATGACCTCCTTCGCGAACGCCTTCGACCCCTCGAGCCGCGCGGCGGCGCCGGACGGGCCGAAGACCGGGATCCCTGCCGCGCGCACCGCGTCCGCCACGCCGGCGACGAGCGGCGCCTCGGGTCCGACGACGACGAGGTCGACGCCGAGCTCGCGGGCCAGGCCGGCGACGGCGGTGCCGTCGAGCTGGTCGACGGCGTGCAGCGTCGCCAGTGTGCCGATCCCGGGGTTGCCGGGCGCGGCGTGCAGCTCGGTGACGGCCGGGTCGGACGAGAGTGCCAGGGTCAGTGCGTGCTCACGGGCGCCGGTGCCGACGACGAGGATCTTCACGGCCGCGAGCGTACCGGCGCGTGCGCGGCGCTCGTCGCGCACGTCCGTCGAGCGGGCGGCACCCCGGCCCGGCCCGGTCAGTCGTCGGCGGGGAGCGGGAAGACGTCGAGGTAGGCGCGCACGCGCCGGCGAGGCAGCCCGTCCCCGGCGTCCTTGCGGGCCTTGGCCGCGTCGGTGTGCCGGTCCAGGACCTCCTGCAGCTCGATCGACAGCGCCCGGGCCTCGTCGAGCGTGAGGCTGGACGTCGACGACGTGTGCATCGCCGCCTCGTCCCACGGCGCCGCGGTGTCGATGGAGTCGAACCACGCCTGGAGCATCTGGGCACGCTCGGCGATCACGGCTCGCAGCGCGGTCTGTGCCGCGAGCCGCACCGCGGGCTCCTGCAGGTGGCTGCGGTCGAGCCGGAACCCCACGGGACGCCACCACCGCTCGCGCCCGCCCGACGCGGCGGTGGGGTCGTCCTCGATGAGCCCGTGCCGCTCGAGCTGGCGCAGGTGGTAGCTCGTCTGGCCTGTGCTCTCCCCGAGGGCGCGCGCGATCTGGCTCGCCGTCCCCGACCCGTGGGCCGACAGGTAGCTGTACATCGCGATGCGCAGGGGGTGCACGAACGCCTTGAGTGCCTCGGGACCCAGCGGACTCGGTAGCGACAGGTCGTCGGCGTCGAGGCCCGTCCGGCCGGAGCTCCCGTCGGCCCCGGGCGCGGCCTGCTCGACGCCCGGCTCGTCGACCCCCGGGCGATCTGCCGTCGTCGCCGTGCTGGTGGCGAGGTCCGATGGGGTCGCCGGGTTCTCACCCTTGCGCTCGGTCATATGCAGAGATACCTTTGCATCGCTTCCTTTGCAGAGACTTCTTTGCATCGAGATCTCTGCATCCTTCCACCAGCGTAACGGGGCAGCCATGACGACGAGCACGCACGCGCCGACCACCGCGCCGGCCACCCCGCCGACCCCAGCGACGGCGCACCCGACCGAGGCCGCGACGCTCGAGCCGCTCGGCAGCCGGTTCACCGCGCTGCTGACGTCGACCGGCCTGGCGAACCTCGGCGACGGCGTCGTCCAGATGGGCGCCCCGCTCGTCGCGCTGACCCTGACGCGCTCGCCCGGGCAGCTCTCGCTGCTGGCCGCGGCCACCTGGTTGCCGTGGCTGCTGCTCGGCCTCGTCGGCGGCGTCGTGGTCGACCGGACCGACCGGCGCCACGCGCAGGTCGTCGCGCTCGCCGCCCGCGGCACGCTGCTGGCGTGCGGCACCGCACTCGCCCTCAGCGGCCACCTGACGATCCTCACGCTCGTCCTGCTGGTCCTGGCGTACGGGGTGACCGAGGTCTTCGCGGACCTCGCGCAGACCGCGCTCGTGCCCGACCTCGTCCCCCGCAGCCGGCTGCAGGCCGCGAACGGCCGGGTGCTGGCGACGCAGCAGGTGACCAACACGTTCGTCGGGAGCCCGCTCGCGGGTGGGCTGCTCGCGCTCGGCACCGGCTGGGTGCTCGGCGTGCCCGCCGCGATGGCCGTCGTCGCCGTCGTCGTCCTGCTGCGCGGCGTCCCCGGCCGCTACCGCGCCGAGCGGTCCGCGCCCACCCGGGCCGGCGCGGACGTGCGCGAGGGCGTGCGCTACGTCGTGCACCACCCTGTGCTGCGACCGTTCGTGCTGGCCGGCGGCGTCATGAACATGGCGAACACCGGCTACATGGCCGTGTTCCTGCTGTGGGCCGTCGGCCCGGGCTCGCGGGTCGGGATCCGCGCGGAGCACTACGCGCTGCTCGCCACGCTGTTCGCGCTGGGGGCCGTCGGCGGGTCGCTGCTGACCGAGCGGCTCGTGCGCCGCCTGCCCGAGCTCGGGGTCATGTACGTGTGCTGGGGCGTGATCGCCCCGATGCTGCTCGTGCCGGTGCTCGTGCCGCGGGTCGCGGCGATCGGCGCGGTCATGGTGCTGCTCGGCGCGACCAACACGATCGGCAACACGATCTCGATGTCGCTGCGCCAGCGCGTCGTCCCGCGTGAGCTGCTCGGCCGCACCGCGGGCGCGGGCCGGACCATCGCGTACGGGCTCATGCCCGTGGGTGCGCTGCTCGCGGGCGTGGTCGGCGAGCACGCGGGCATCCGGCCGGTGCTGATCGGCGCGGCCGTGATCACCGCGCTCGCAGCCGTCTACCCGGTGCTCACGGTGCGGCGCGCCACCGTCGCCGCGGCCGAGGCCGCGAACCCGGACCTCCCACCCGCCTGACGGCGGCCGCAGTCACCGCGTCGACGCACGAGGCCCGGACCCCATCGCAGGGGTCCGGGCCTCGTCGCGCTCAGCCTGGCGTGCTCAGTCGAGCAGGTCGTGCTTGATGATCGTCGCCTCACGGCCCGGGCCCACCCCGATCGCGCTGATCCGCGTGCCGGAGACGTCCTCGAGGAACTGCAGGTAGCGCTGGGCGGCGGCGGGCAGGTCGTCGAGCTCGCGCGCGTCGCTGATGTCCTGCGTCCAGCCGTCCAGGTACTCGTACACCGGCCGGGCGTGGTGGAAGTCCGACTGGTCGGCGGGCATCTCGTCGTGGCGCGTGCCGTCCACGTCGTACGCGACGCACACCGGGATGCGCTCGCGCCCCGTGAGCACGTCGAGCTTGGTCAGCACGATGTCCGTCAGGCCGTTGACGCGCGAGGCGTACCGCGAGACGACGGAGTCGTACCAGCCGGTGCGACGCGGGCGCCCGGTCGTCGTGCCGAACTCGCCGCCCGTCTGGCGCAGCCACTCGCCGTCGTCGTCGAGGAGCTCGGTGGGGAACGGGCCCTCGCCGACGCGCGTGGTGTACGCCTTCGCGACGCCGACGACCCGGTCGATCCGCGTCGGGCCGACGCCCGAGCCGGTGCACGCGCCACCCGCCGTGGCCGACGAGGACGTGACGAACGGGTACGTGCCGTGGTCGACGTCGAGCATCGTGGCCTGGCCCGCCTCGAAGACGAGCGTCTTGCCCGCGTCGAGCGCGCGGTTGAGCTCGAGCGGGGTGTCCGCGACGAACGGGCGCAGGCGCTCGGCGTAGCGCAGCAGGTCCTCGACCGTCTCGTCGACCGTGATGGCCCGGCGGTTGTAGACCTTCACGAGCAGGTGGTTCTTCTGGTCGAGGGCGCCCTCGACCTTCTGCCGCAGGATCTTCTCGTCGAACAGGTCCTGGACACGGATGCCGACGCGATTGATCTTGTCCGCGTACGTGGGGCCGATCCCGCGGCCCGTGGTGCCGATCCGGCGCTTGCCGAGGAAGCGCTCGGTGACCTTGTCCAGCGTGCGGTTGTACGGCGCGATGACGTGTGCGGCCGACGAGACCAGCAGGTGCGACGTGTCGACACCGCGCGCCTCGAGCGCGTCGATCTCGGAGAACAGCACCTCGATGTCGATGACGACGCCGTTGCCGATCACCGGCACCACGCCGGGCGACAGGATGCCCGACGGCAGCAGGTGCAGCGCGTACTTCTCGCCCCCGACGACGACCGTGTGACCGGCGTTGTTGCCGCCGTTGAACTTCACGACGTAGTCGATGCGCGAGCCGAGCTGGTCGGTCGCCTTGCCCTTGCCCTCGTCGCCCCACTGGACGCCGAGCACCACGA
>JAEYUL010000124.1 GCA_023432565.1 Actinomycetes bacterium
GCCTGCACGGAGACGTCGAGCGCGCTGGTCGGCTCGTCGAGGACGAGGAGCTCCGGGTCGAGCGCGAGGGCGCGCGCGATCGCGACGCGCTGGCGTTGCCCGCCGGACAGCTCACCGGGCCGTCGCCGGGCGAGCGCCGCGGGCAGGTGGACCTGGTCGAGCAGCGCGGCGACGCGCTCCCGGCGCTGGGCGGCCGTGCCGACGCGGTGCGCGCGCAGCGGCTCGTCGACCACCTGTCCGACCGTGAACCGCGGGTCGAGCGACGCGTACGGGTTCTGGTGCACGAGCTGCGTCCGGCGCCGCAGCGTGCGCAGCGCGTCACCGCGAGCGCCCGCGACGTCGAGGCCGTCGAACCGCACCGAGCCCGCGTCGGCGCGCTCGAGGTCGAGCACGAGCCGCGCGGTCGTCGACTTGCCGGACCCCGACTCGCCGACCAGCGCGAACGCCGACCCGCGCGGCACCGAGAACGACACGTCGTCGACCGCGCGCACGCTCGCGCCCGAGCGGCGGCCGCCGATCCGGAACGTCTTGCGCAGCCCGTCGACGACGAGCAGGTCGCCCGCGGGCGCGGCCGTGCCGGCCGCCTCCGCCGTGCGGGCGCGGACCTGCACCCGGCCGTCGGTGGGCACGTCGCGCTCGCCGGACTGGTCCGCGGCCTGCGGTCGCTGCGCCGTGCGCAGGCCCGGCGCAGCCGCGAGCAGCTCGCGCGTGTACGGGTGCTGCGGGTCGCTCAGGACGCGTGCGGTCGGCCCGGTCTCGACGACCTCGCCGTCCTTCATCACGACGATCCGCTCGGCGCGGTCCGCGGCGACGGCCAGGTCGTGCGTGATGAGCAGGACCGCGGTGCCGGCGCGCGACGTGAGGTCGGCCAGCAGGTCGAGCACGCGACGCTGCACGGTCACGTCGAGCGCGCTCGTCGGCTCGTCGGCCACCACGAGCTCGGGCTCGCACGCGAGCGCGATGCCGATCAGCACGCGCTGCCGCATGCCGCCCGACAGCTCGTGCGGGTACTGCCGGGCGCGCGCCTGCGGCTCGTCGATCCCGACGGCGCGCAGGATCTCGACCGCGTGCGCGCGCGCCTCACGCCGGCCGGCGCGTGCATGGATGCGTCGTGCCTCGGCCACCTGGTCGCCGACGCGCTGCACGGGGTTGAGCGCGACGCCCGGGTCCTGCGGGACCAGCCCGATGCGCGCACCGCGGACGAGCGGCCACGCGCGGGCCGGCAGGGACGCGAGCTCGAGCGACGTGCGCTCGTCGTCGCCCAGGTCGATCCGCCCGCCCGCGATCCGGCCCGTCTCGGGCAGCAGCCCGACGACCGCGTGCGCGGTGGTGGACTTCCCCGAGCCGGACTCGCCGACGAGAGCGACGACCTCGCCCGGGTGGACCTCGAGGCTCACGCCGCGCACGGCCTCGACGGGTCCGTCGGTGCCGTCGTACGTGACCCGCAGGTCGCGCACGGCCAGCACGGGCCGCGTGCCGGGCGCGCGCGCCGCCTCGGGCGCGGTCGGCAGCGTCTGGGTGCTCATCGGGCCGTCCTCCCCCCACGCTCGAACGCGCGGCCGAGGCGGCCGGAGGACAGCACGACGACCGCGATGACCAGGCCCGGGAGGGTCGAGTACCACCACGCGGTCGCGAGGTAGTTGCGGCCCTCGGCCACGAGCGAGCCCCACTCGGGCGTCGGCGGGGTGGCGCCGAAGCCCAGGAAGCTCAGCGCGGAGACCGCGAGCACCACGGCCCCCAGCTCGATCGCTGCGAGCGCGAGCACGGGACCCGCCGAGTTCGGCACGACGTGCCGCACGACGACGGAGGCCCGCCGGGCGCCCGCGAGCCGCGCTGCCACGACGTACGTCGCGCCACGCACCCGCAGCACCTCGGCGCGCATCACGCGCGCGAACGTCGCGACCGACGCGACCCCCACCGCGATCGCGACCTTGAGGGTCCCGAACCCGAGCACCGTCACGACCGCGAGCGACAGCAGCAGCCCGGGGATCGCCAGCAGCACGTCGGTCAGGCGCATGAGCACGTCGTCGACCCGTCCGCCGACGAAGCCCGCGACGAGGCCGAGCAGCGACCCCGCGCCGAGCGCGATGGCGATCGCGACCGCGGCTGCCTGCAGCGACAGGCCGGTGCCGTGCACCGTGCGAGCGAACAGGTCGCGCCCCAGGTGGTCGGTGCCGAACCAGTGCGCCGCGCTGGGCGGCTGCAGGTTGTCCGCGGGCACGCCCGTGATCGGGTCCGTGGACGTGAACGCGGTGGGAACGAGCGCCCACGCGACGACGAGCACCACGACGAGCAGCGCGACGAGCGCCCCGGGCCGCGCGAGCGGGCGCCGGCGGACCCGCGCGAGCCGCCCGGTCGTCGCGCCGGTCCGGCGCCACGCGCGCCGGCTCGCCACCCCTGCCGCCCCGCCGCTCGTCGTGCCGGTGCTCGTCGTGCCGGTGCTCGAGGTGCTGCCTGCCGCCAGGACGGCGGGCGTGCGCCGCGCGCCGACGACGTCGACCGGCCGGGTACCCAGGACGCTCATCACAGGCTCCTTGCACGCACGGTCACGGCCGTGCGCGGGTCGAGCAGCGGGTAGGCCAGGTCGACCAGCAGGTTCACGACCACGAACACGAGCGCCGCGACGAGCACGAGCCCGAGCACCACGGGGATGTCCTGCGTGGTCACGGCGGCCTGCACGAGGCGACCGAAGCCTTGGCGTGAGAACACGGTCTCGACGACCACGGCCCCCGCCAGGAGGTTCCCGACGAGCACGCCGAGCAGCGTGAGCGCCGGCAGCGCCGCGTTGCGGGTCACGTGCCGCAGCTGCACCCGCGTGCGGTTCGCCCCCTTGGCGAGCGCGGTCTCGACGTACGGCGCGCCCCACGCGGCGCGCATGCCCTGGGCGAGCACCTGCGCGATCGTCGCCGACAGCGGCACGGCCAGGGTCAGCGCCGGCAGGACCAGGCTCGCGAAGCCCTGGTTGCCGACCGCCGGGAACACGGGCAGCCGGAAGGACAGGAGCTGCAGCAGCACCAGCCCGACCCAGAACGTCGGGACGGCGACTCCCAGCGGCGGCAGCGCGAGGAGCAGCCCACGCAGTCGCGGCGATCGGGTCCAGGTGGCGAGCGAGGCGAGCCCGGCCCCACCGACGACGGCCAGCAGCAGGGCGAGCCCCGCGAGCTTGGCCGTCTCCGGGAGCGCCTGGGCGATGAGCGTCGCGACCGGCGCACCCGAGGAGATGGAGGTCCCGAGGTCGCCCGTGGCCGTGCGGCCGAGCGCCTCGACGTACTGCTGGGCCGGGCTCTGGTCGAGCCCGAGCCGCTCACGCAGCGCCTCGGCCTGCGCCGGGTCGACGCCCGCACCGCCCGTGCCCGCGTCGAGCATGATGCTCGCCGGGTCGCTGGGCAGCAGGTAGAGCACCGCGAAGGTGACCGTGAACGCTGCGAGGAGCACGACGACGGCCGCCGCGACCCGGCGCAGGACGTAGGCGCTCATCGCTCGATCCAGGCGTCGTGGAACAGCAGCCGCGACGAGGCGTCGAACGCGACCCCGTGCACGTCACCGGCCACGCCGATCGACTGCGCGAGCTCGAACAGGGGGATCGCCAGCGCCTCGTCGACGATCTCCTGCTGCGCCTGCGCGACGAGGTCCGCACGGGCCTGCGGGTCGGCCGTGGCGAGCTGCTTCTCGAGGAGCGGGTCGAGCACGTCGTCGGCCGCCCGCTTGTTGACGTTGCGTCCGGTCGAGGAGAACTGGGTGCGCAGGATGTCGGCATCGGCGCGCGTGACGTTGTAGTAGTACGTGTCGTAGTCGCCCGAGGTCAGCACCGCCTGCTGGTCGGCGGGCGTGACCTGGCGCAGCACCAGGTCCACGCCGACGGCACGCAGCTGCTGCTGCGTGAGCTCGAGCACGGCCTGGGAGCCGGTGAACAGAGGCGCGTAGACCACGTCGACGCTCAGCTTCGTGCCGTCCTTCTCGCGGATGCCGTCGGCGCCCGTCGCCCATCCCGCGCCGTCGAGCAGCTGCTCGGCCTTCGCGGCGTCGAACGTGAGGTCGTCGGACAGGTCGGCGTACCCGGGCGTGGTCGAGGCGAGCACGCTCGTCGCGGGCTTGAACGCCTCCGAGAGCACCGTGTCGACGAGCTGGCCCCGGTCGATCGCCAGGTTCAGCGCCCGGCGGACGGCCGGGTCGTCGAGCGGCGCGACGGTCACGTTGGGCTGCAGGACGAACGTGACGCCCGGGTTGGTGCGCGTGAGCACCGAGCCCCCCGCGCCCTCGACCTGCGCGACGTCCTGCGGGAGCACGTCCCCGACCGCGTCGAACTGGTCGGACGCCAGCCCGCCGGCGCGGACCCCGGACTCCGGGACCACCGTGAAGTCGATCTGGTCGAGGTACGCCTCGCCCTGGTTCTGCGAGACCTGCGACGCCCACGCGTAGCCGTCGCGCCGTGTGATCACGGCGCCCTGGTCCTGCGTGTACGACTCGAGCACGAACGGTCCGGAGCCGACGACCTCGCCCTGCAGCCGTGCGGCCGGGTCGGCCGTCGCGGTGGCGTCGGACAGGATCGCGAGCGAGACGGTGGACGTGGCCTGCAGGAACTGCGCGTTGGGCGCGCCGAACACCACGGTGACGGTGTGCTCGTCGTCGACGCGCGTCTCGGTGTACCCCTCGAGGTAGCTGGCAGCCAGCGGCGCCGAGGCCCCCAGGGGACCGGCGAGCGCGTCGAGGTTCGCCTTGACCGTGGTCGCGGTCAGCGCCGTGCCGTCGGAGAACGTCACGTCGTCGCGCAGGTGGAACGTGAACGTCGTGAGGTCGTCGCTCACGTCCCAGCTCTGCGCGAGCCACGGCACGATCTCGCCCGTGGTGGGGTCCTGGTCGGTCAGCGAGTCCGCGAGCTGGCGTGCGATGTAGATGCTCACGTTCGAGCCGACCTGCTGCGGGTCGACGCCCGACGGCGACGCGCCCAGCGCGAAGCGCAGGGTCCCGCCCGGGCTCGCGGCGGCCTCGTCCTGGGTCGCGGCGGCGGACGTCGCAGGTCCGGTCGGGGTGTCGCCGCTCGACGAGCACGCGGCGAGCAGCAGAGCCGGGGCGAGCAGGGAGCCGGCCAGCGCCCGGTAGCGGGTGCGGGAGCGGGTGCGGCGACGGTCGATTGTGCTGGTCATGATGTCCTCTCGACGGGCCCGGAGGCCGGGGAAGCGCGGGGTTCTCGCGTGGGCGTGGTGCTGAGCCCGTCAGGCGGTCAGCTCGGCGGCGGGGAGTGCGGCGGCCCGCCGCGACCCCGGCTCGGGGCGGGCCAGGCCGAGGTGGTCGCGCAGGGTCGGGCCGGCGTACTCGGAGCGGAACGAGCCCCGCTCCTGCAGCAGCGGGATCACCTGGTCGAGCACGTCGTCGAGGCCGTGCGGCGTCAGGTGCGGCACGAGGATGAAGCCGTCCGAGGCGTCCTCCTGGACGTGCCGGTCCAGGTCGTCGGCCACCTGCTGCGGGGTGCCGACGAACGAGCCGCGCGTCGTCGTGTGGATGACGAGGTCGCGGATCGACCAGCCGTACGCCTCGGCCTGCTCACGCCACGACTGCGCGAGCGCGAGCGGGTCCGTGACGTGCCGAACCCGGCCGCGCGTGATCGAGATGTTCCCGACGTCCGGCTCGACGTCCGGCAGCGGGCCGTCCGGGTCGTACCCGGTCAGGTCGCGGCCCCACACCTGCTCGAGGAACGCGATCGCGGTGGGGCCGGACACCTGCTGGCGCCGGATGTGCGCGGCACGCTCGTGCGCCTCGTCCGCCGTGTCGCCGATCACCACGGTCGTGGCCGGGAGGATCAGCAGGTCCCCGCGGTGGCGCCCGTGCGCGACGAGGCGCGCCTGCACGTCGTCGTAGAAGGCCCGGCCCGCCTCGAACGTCGAGTGCATCGAGAAGATGACGTCCGCGGTGCTCGCCGCGAAGTCGCGGCCCTGCACCGAGTCGCCCGCCTGGAACAGCACGGGGTGCCCCTGCGGGCCGCGCGGCGTCGTGAACGTCCCGCGGACCTGCGCGTGCGGGCCCCGGTGCACGACCTCCCGCACGCTGCCGTCGCGCAGGAACCGGCCGGTCCCGGTGTCGGCGAGCACGGCGTCGTCGTCCCAGGAGTCCCACAGGGCGCGGGTCACCTGCACGACCTCCGCCGCGCGCTCGTAGCGCTCGCCGTAGGGCAGGTACCCCCCGCGCCGGAAGTTCTCACCGGTGAACGCGTCGGGGCTGGTCACCAGGTTCCACGCCGCCCGACCGCCCGAGAGCAGGTCGAGCGTCGCGAACTGGCGTGCGAGCTCCCACGGCTCGTTGAAGGTCGTGTTGATCGTCCCCGCGAGCCCGATGCGCTCGGTGACAGCCGCGATCGCCGCGAGCACGGGGAGCGTGTCGGGTCGGCCGACCACGTCGAGGTCGTGGATGCGTCCCTTGTGCTCGCGCAGCCGCAGGCCCTCGGCGAGGAAGAAGAAGTCGAGCTTGGCGGCCTCGGCGCGCGTCGCGAGGTGCTCGAACGAGTCGAAGTCGATCTGGCTGCCCGACTCCGGATCGCTCCAGACGGTCGTGTTGTTGACCCCCGGGAAGTGGACGCCCAGGTGGATCTGCTTGCGCGGTCGCGTCGTCATCGTCGGCGTCCCTCAGGCCGTCGCCGCGAACACGTTCGCGGGACGGGTCAGGCCGAGTGTGTCCCGCAGCGTGCGACCGGGGTAGCCGGTGCGGAACAGGCCCGCGGCCTGCAGGAGCGGCACGACCCGGTCGACGAGCACGTCGAGGTCGGTGGACAGCGACGACGGGCGCACGTGGAACCCGTCGACCGCACCCGCGGCGACCCAGCTGCCGATCGTCTCGGCGAAGCCGGCGGCGGTCCCCACGTGCACCAGCGAGTCCGTGGTCCACGACGAGGGCTCGAGGTCGTCCAGGAGCGCGAGCCGGGCCCGGGCGCTCGCCTCGTCGTCGCCGAGCACGACGTAGGTGTCGGCCAGCACCCGCAGCTCGTCCGCGGCGCGGCCCGCCTCGGCGGCGAGCGCACCCAGTCGCGCGCGCTGCTCGAGCGCGTCGTCGAGGCTCGTGGCGCGCAGACGCACCACGTCGGCGCGGCGAGCCGCGAGCCGCAGCGCCGCCTCGCTCGTCGCCGTCACGATCACCGGCGGTCGACCCTGCGGCGGGCGGGGCGTGATCGAGGGCCCCTTCACCGCGAACCGGATGCCCTCGTAGTCGACGTGGTGCAGCTTCTCGCGGTCCACGAACCGACCCGTGGCGCTGTCCCGGATCTCCGCGTCGTCCTCCCAGGAGTCCCAGAGCCGCCCGACGACGTCGATGACGTCACCCGCCTCGTCGATCGCGTCGGCCTCGTCCTGCACGGGCTTGCGCCCGAACGCGTCGGTGGCCTGCTGCGTGGTCGACCAGCCCACCTGCCACGCGGCGCGGCCCCTGCTGACGTGGTCGATCGTCGCGACGGCCTTCGACACGTGGAACGGCTCGGTGTGCGTGGTGTCGATCGTCGGGACCAGACCGATGCCCGCGCAGCGCGGCGCCAGGCGTGCTGCCACGAGCGCGGCGTCGAGCCGTCCCTGCACGCCGTGCCGGGTGACGGGCTGGAGCGAGAACGCGTCGTCGAACGCGACGAGGTCGAGCAGGCCGCGCTGCGCGGTCGCCACCAGCGCCGCGAGGCGCTGCGCGTCGAACAGCCGCTGAGCCTGCGACCCGAGCGTGCGCCAGGCGGCCGGGTGCGCGCCGGCGTCGGTGAGGTCGACGCCGAGGTGCACCGGCCCGGTGCGCGCGAAGCCGTGGTCCTCGGAGCGGTGGCGGGCGTGCTGGGACATCGGAACTCCCTCTGGGGGTGAGGCGCAGGACAGCGCGCCGGGGCAGCGGAACAGGGTGGTGGCGCAGCACGGCGACGAGGCGGCACGCCTCGGGTGTGCTCGTGGTGGTGAGGGCACGCCGACGAACGGCGCCCCGACGAGCCCGCGCGCTCAGGAGGTGCGCGACGAGGAGTGCGTGAGGCGGTCGCGGCGGCGCGGGGCGTGCGGGACGCGCGGTGCGGCGTCAGCGCTGGTCAGCGGGGACGCGAGCGCGGTGGTTCGAGGTGTCGGTCAGCGACAGCTCTCGGTGCAGCGCGAGAGGCGACAGCGCGCAGGCACGTGCGTGGCGCGGGTCGTCGCGTCGATGCTCCTCGTGCTCATCCCTGCGTCTCCTTCGTCCCCTGGCGGGGTCCGGCGCGTTGCTCGCGCAGCGGGTGTGCCGCGCGAGCCAGGTCCTCACCCGGGGCACCCCGCCGCGCGGGAGGGTTGCCGTCCGACCAGCCGGGGCTACGCGTCGGAGCTCATGACCTCTGTCAGCAGGCCGACAATCCGGACTGCGTTGGTCAGAAATTAGGACCGAGGTCCCGCGCTGTCAACGACCCCGTGAGCGGGTCCCACAATCTGGACCATTTCAGTCGGCAAATGCGGGGCGAGGGCTCACCGGCCCCGCTCCTGGAAGGCGTCCGGGACGCCGTCCCCGTCGGCGTCCACCGTCTCCTGGACCTCCACGGCCCGGTAGGCACGGCTGCGCGCCCGCAGCAGCGCGGACGCGAGCAGCGACGCGAGGAGCGAACCCACCAGGACGCCGACCTTGACGTGCTCTGCGCGCAGCTCGGAGTCGAACGCGAGCTCGCCGATCAGCAGCGACACCGTGAAGCCGATGCCGCCGAGCACCCCGACGGCCACGACGTCCCACCAGCTCAGGGACGGGTCGAGCCGCGCACGCGTGAGCCGCGAGACCACCCACGTGGTGCCCACGATGCCGACGAGCTTGCCCACGACGAGCCCCGCCACGATCCCCAGCGCCACCGCGTCGGTCAGCGCCGAGCCCAGCCCGCTCAGCCCGCCGAACGTCACGCCCGCCGCGAAGAACGCGAACACGGGCACGGCGACTCCTGCGGACAACGGCCGCAGCCGGTGCTCGAGGTGCTCCGCGAGACCGGGACCCGCGTCGGGACCGCCCGCGCGCTCGCTGCGCAGCACCGGGACGGTGAACCCCAGCAGCACGCCCGCGACCGTGGCGTGCACCCCGGAGGCGTGCATGAGCGTCCACGCGGCGAACGCCAACGGCAGCAGCAGCCACCAGGACCGGATCCGACGCTGCACCGCGACCCCGAACAGGGCGATCACCGCGAGCGCGCCGAGCAGCGGCACGACCTGCACCGTGTCGGTGTAGAACACCGCGATCACCGTCACGGCGAGCAGGTCGTCGACGACGGCCAGCGTCAGCAGGAACGTCCGCAGCGCCGCGGGCAGGTGCGTGCCGACCACCGCCAGGACGGCGAGCGCGAACGCGATGTCCGTCGCCGTCGGGATCGCCCACCCGTGCAGCGCGTCGCCGCCCGAGCGCGCGGCCACCACGACGTAGACCACGGCGGGGACGACCATGCCGCCCACCGCCGCCAGGATCGGCAGCGCGGCTCGACGCGGGTCGCGCAGGTCGCCCGCGACGAACTCCCGCTTGAGCTCGAGCCCGACGACGACGAAGAAGATCGCCAGCAGACCGTCGGCCGCCCACGTCCCCAGCGACAGGTGCAGGTGCAGCGCGTGCGGGCCGATCTCCAGGTCACGCAGAGCGGTGTACGCGTCGGCTGCCGAAGAGTTGGCCCACACCAGCGCGGCGAGGGTGGCCAACAGCAGCAGCGCGCCGCCGACGGTCTCCTTGCGCAGGACCTCGCCGATGCGGCGCGTCTCGGGCCACGAGGGGCGGGACAGGAGCGGGGGACGAGCGGCAGGCATGCGAACGGGTCCTCAGGGGTCGACGACGATCACGCCGACCAGACTTCCCGGCACCCCGACGTCCATCGTACGGCGCCGGTCGCCACGACTCCGGCCGACCGTCAGGTGCTGCGGTGCCGCCGGGTGGCGACGGCCGCGCCGGGTGGCGACGGCTGCGCCGACGCGCCGCGTCGCGAGGACCCGCCGCCCGGCGCCCGCCGTCGGTCAGCCGAAGTGGCGCGGCAGCGTCGCCTCGAAGACCTCACGGGCCTCGGCCAGCGGGATCGTGAACAGGCCCTCGATCTCGACGGCGGGCCCCGACTCCTCCTCGCCGGAGGCGACCTCGTCCGTCTGGCCGAGCTTGAGTGCCGGCACGCCCCGAGCGACGCACAGGTCCGCGAACCGCACTTCCTCCGAGCGCGGCACGGCGACCAGCGCACGCGCGGTCGACTCAGAGAACAGGGCCTCGAACGGCGTCACCCCGTCGCGCTCGCACAGCGCGTCGAGGCGCACGTGCACGCCCACGCCGAACCGCAGGGACGACTCGAGGAGTGCCTGGATCAGACCGCCCTCCGACAGGTCGTGCGCCGCGTCAGCCAGCTCGTCGCGAGCTGCGTTCTGCAGCACGGCGGCGAGCCGGCGCTCGGCGCCGAGGTCGACCGCGGGCGGCAGGCCGCCGAGGTGCCCGTGCACCACGTCGGCCCACGCGGAGCCGTCGAGCTCGGCGCGCGTGGTCCCGAGCAGGTAGACCGCGACCCCCGGGGCGGTCCAGCCCGAGGGCACCGCGTCGGCGACGTCGTCGAGCACGCCCAGCACACCGACGACGGGCGTCGGGTGGATCGCCGAGTCGATCTTGCCGGGCTCCCCGGTGCCGTTGTAGAGCGAGACGTTCCCGCCCGTCACCGGGACCTCGAGCGTCTGGCACGCGTCGGCCAGCCCGCGGATGGCCTCGACGAGCTGCCACATCGAGTCGGGGTGCTCGGGACTGCCGAAGTTGAGGCAGTCCGTCACGGCGAGCGGGCGTGCGCCCGTCGTCGCGACGTTGCGGTACGCCTCCGCGAGCGCGAGCTGCGCACCGGTGTACGGGTCGAGCTTGCCGTAGCGGCCGTTCGCGTCGGTCGCGAGCGCGACGCCCAGGCCCGTGGTCTCGTCGACGCGCACGACGCCCGAGTCGTCGGGCTGCGCGAGCGCCGTGTTGCCCTGCACGAACCGGTCGTACTGCCTGGTCACCCACTCCTTGGACGCCAGGTTCGGCGAGCCGAGCAGGCGCAGCGTGGTCGCACGCAGCTCCTCGGGGCTCGTCGGCCGCGCGAGCGACGCGGACGTGTCCGCGTTGAGGGCGTCCTGCCACGCGGGCCGCGCGTACGGTCGGTCGTAGACCGGGCCGTCGTGCGCGACCGTCTTCGGGTCGACGTCGACGATCCGGTGGCCGTGGTGGTCGATGGTCAGGCGCCCGGTGCCGGTGACCTCGCCGATGATCGCGGTCTCGACGTCCCACTTGGCCGTGATCGCCAGGAACTCCTCGAGCTTGGCGGGCGAGACGACCGCCATCATGCGCTCCTGCGACTCGGACATGAGGATCTCGCCGGCCGTCAGGGTCGGGTCGCGCAGCAGCACGTTCTCGAGGTCGACGTGCATGCCGCCGTCACCGTTGGAGGCGAGCTCGCTCGTCGCGCAGGAGATGCCCGCGGCGCCCAGGTCCTGGATGCCCTCGACCACACGCGCGGCGTACAGCTCGAGACAGCACTCGATGAGCACCTTCTCCATGAACGGGTCGCCGACCTGCACCGACGGGCGCTTGGACGGCTTGGTGTCGTCGAACGTCTCGCTCGCGAGGATCGAGGCCCCGCCGATGCCGTCGCCACCCGTGCGCGCGCCGAACAGGACGACCTTGTTGCCCGCGCCCGAGGCGTTGGCCAGGTGGATGTCCTCGTGCCGCAGCACGCCCAGGCACAACGCGTTGACCAGCGGGTTGCCCTGGTAGCAGGGGTCGAACACGAGCTCGCCGCCGATGTTCGGCAGGCCGAGCGAGTTGCCGTAGCCGCCGACGCCCGCGACCACGCCGTGCACGACGCGCGCGGTGTCGGGGTGGTCGATCGCGCCGAACCGCAGCTGGTCCATGACGGCCACGGGACGCGCGCCCATCGAGATGATGTCGCGCACGATGCCGCCGACGCCCGTGGCAGCGCCCTGGTACGGCTCGACGTAGGAGGGGTGGTTGTGCGACTCGACCTTGAAGGTCACCGCCCACCCGTCCCCGATGTCGACGACGCCCGCGTTCTCCCCGATGCCGACGAGCAGGTGCTCCTTCATCGCGGGGGTCGTCTTGTCCCCGAACTGGCGCAGGTGCGTCTTGGACGACTTGTACGAGCAGTGCTCCGACCACATCACCGAGTACATGGCGAGCTCGGCGGCGGTGGGGCGCCGGCCGAGGATGTCGCGGATGCGCTGGTACTCCTCGGGCTTGAGCCCGAGCTCGGCGTACGGCTGCGCGAGGTCGGGCGTCGCGGCCGCGTCCTCGACCGTGTCGTAGTGCTGGTCGCTGCTGGGGCGCACGGGTGCGGAGGTCATCGGTTCCCTTGGGGCGAGATCGCTCGCGGCCTGCGCTTGTCGGCAGGGCACGGCCGTCGTCGGCGGACGCCCACAGGATAGCGACGCCCGACGCGGCCCCGGGTGGGTGTCCAGCGCCGCGACGGGGGACGACGAGGGCCGCGGCGAGGTCCGCGGGCGAGCGGCTGCACCGCGCACGTGGGGCGGTGCCGCGCGCCGTGCCACAGGGCCGTGCCCCGGGGCCGTGCCACGTCGGGGTGACGCCGGACGTTGCGCCCTTCGGGTGACGCGCGTGCGGCGCTCGGCGTTTCGCTGCGACACGCCGGTGGGGCATTTGTGTGTTTTGCCTGGTCAGCCCTACAGTCTGGCCCGGTCGCACGCCCGTTTTCACCCGTTTTGTCGAGGATCCGAGGTCCGATGCTCCGCCGCGCCGTCGCCGCCACCGCCGTTCCCGCACTGTCCGGCCTGTTGCTCCTCGCGGGTGCCGCGAGCGCGTCCGCCGGCGGGTCCGACGCACCCGTCCCGTACGACGTCTCCCCCGATGCCCTCACCCTGCCCGCGGGAGACACGTTCGACCTCCACGACCACGTCAACGTGCGGTACACGCACCACGGGCGCACCGGGTCCGCCCAGGTGCACGTGGAGGCCGGGCGTTCGAGCGTCGCGCTCGTCGGCCAGAGCCGCGTGCGCTGGCAGACCATCGGCGTGCCCGAGGGCTCGTGCATCACCTGGGTGCAGGTCAGCGGCTACAACGAGCACTTCGGCGAGGGCGGGCAGAAGCCGGTCTGCTCCACGACGTGCAAGCCGAGCCCGTACCCCCCGAAGCCGACCCCGACGCCGGCACCGTCGCCGACGCCGGCTCCCACGCCGAGCCCGCGGCCGACACCGACCCCCGCACCGTCCCCCACGCCGACCCCGACTCCGACCGTCGCGCCGACCCCCACGCCGGAGCCCACCCCGGAGCCCACGACGGAGCCCACGACGACGCCCGCCCCCGAGCCGACGCCCTCGGACGAGCCGACGCCGGTCGAGTCCGCGCCCGCGCCGACACCCACCGCGCCGTCCGACGACGACACGCCGGCTCCTTCGCCCTCGCCGACGGGCCCGGGTGACGACGACGAGGTCGGAGTCGCCGGCCCCGAGCCGTCACCGACGCCGAGCATCGACTCCGAGGTCCTGGTCGACGACGGCGACGACGACGCGCCGCCGCTCGCCTCGACGGGTTCCGACGCGCTGCCGGGCATCGCGTTCGCGCTGACCGCGCTGGTCGCCGGCATCGCCCTGCGGATGATCCACGTGCGTCGCCGTCACCTGCCCGCGCACCGAGGCTGAGGACCTGCTCGGGGGTCGCGCGTCGACCCCCGACCGCCGGGCGCATGACCCCTCGCTCACGCCCGGCCCCACGTGCCCGGCGAGCTCGAACCCCCGCACGGGCTCGTTCTCGTCGGGCTCGTGCGTCCCGGCCGCGCGACGCGCGCTCTCGGCTACCGTCACCGGTATGCGCCGCGCCGCCCGGTTCCTCCCGACGCGAGGGCCCCTCGGGTTGCTCGTCGTCGGGCTCGTCGTCACCGTGACGGCCACCGGCTGCCTCCCCGCGTCCGAGCCCGGCGCGCGCCCGTCGTCACGGGCCACGAGCGCCGCGGCGTCGCCACGTCCGTCCGCGACCCCGCGCCACGCCGACCTCGCCACCGTGGCGCTGCGAGACGGCGTGCCGATCACCTCGCAGGAGGTGACGGTGCGCGTGCTCGCCGCGGCCACGCCGCGGGCGCTCGACGACGGCAGCGTCCGCGTCGACCTGGCCGCGGTGCCGACGGGTCCCACGCCGGGCGGAGCGACGCCGCCACCGCCCGGGGCGGCCGTCGTCGTCGCCGTCCCTGCGCCCCTGCGCCTGGAGGTGCTGCCCGACGGCACCGCCCTCGTGCGCGACGGCGACACGGCGGTGGCCGGGCTGCGCGCGGACCCGACGGGCCGGCTCGAGGCCGACGGCGACGCCGCGGTGCTGACGGCGCACGCCGAGCCGACGGCGCTGTGGTTCACAGCGCGCTCGATCCTGCAGCTCGCCTGGGGCGAGCGGGAGGGTGGCCGCTCGCTCGCGGTCACGCCCGCGGACTGGACCCGCGCGGGCGGAGCGGCGGCGCAGGAGCTGGCCGCGGCCCAGCTCGTCGCCGCGCAGCCCGAGGCCGGCACGGCGACGATGCTGGCCCAGCTCGCCTGCCATCAGCTCGGTGCACGGTCCAAGTCCACGTGGAACCTCGAGCCGTGGCGGCCGGACGTCGAGTGGTTCGAGATGATCGCGGCGCGCTGCAACCCCACGTGACGGAGCGCCCCGCGACCGGCCGTCGCGGAGCGCTCCGTCGCGTGGAGCCTGCGGGTCACCGAGGCGCCGCTCCCGGGTCGGCCGTCGTGGCCGCGGGAGGCGGGTTGACGAGCAACGACTGGTCGGTCGTCGCGCGTTCGGCGTCCGAGCGCTGATCCCAGGTGGGACGACGCAGCGCGTAGAAGAGCAGCGGTGGGCCGCCCAGCACGATGACGACCACGGCCACCACGATCGGGTACGCCACCTCGGACAGGCCCGTGAAGCCCTCCGGCCGGATGAACGCCAGGATGAAGGCCACGACGCACGCGACGAGCCCGACGCCCGCGACGAAGTTCATCGCCGGCGTGCGGTAGGTGCGCACGACGTCGGGCTGCGTCTTGCGCAGCTTGATGGCCGCGGCGAACATCAGGATGTACATGATCAGGTACAACGCCGCGGCCATGTCGACGAGCGCGATGAACGCGGTGTTCCCGTTCGGGACCAGCACGAACAGCAGCGCCAGCAGGGTCACGATGCCACCCTGCACGGCCAGGATGCCGACCTGCACACCGGCCTTGTTGCGGCGCTGCAGCGTGGGCGGCAGCAGGCCGGTGCGGGCCGCAGCGAGCAAACCGCGCGACGGGCCGGCGATCCAGGTGACGACCGAGGCGAACGCGCCCAGGGCGATGAGCAGGGAGATCAGTGGTGTTCCCCAGCCGACCCCCCACTTGTCGAAGAACTCCTGGAAGGCCAGGTTGATCCCGTTCGTGACGCCGAGCTTCTTGCTCGGCACCGCCACGGAGATCGCGATGGTCGGCAGGATGAAGACCACCAGGATCAAGATCGTCGCGATCGCGATGGATCGCGGGAAGCCGCGTCCCGGGTTCTTCATGTCGTTGGCGTGCACCGCGTTGACCTCCATGCCCGCGTACGCGAGCACGTTGGACACGATGAGCACGATCGAGGCGATCCCGGTCCAGGGCGGGATCACTGCCGAGGCCTCGAGCGAGGTCTCGGACTTCTCGCCCGTGCCGAGCCAGATCGCTCCGAAGATGATCAGCAGGACCGCGGGCAGGATCGTGCCCAGGATCCCGCTCCAGGACCCGACCTTGGCGAAGAGGTTTCCTCCCGCCAGGGTGATCAGGGTCGAGCCCCAGTACAGGACGAGGATCACCACGGCCGTGTACAGCCCGTTGTTGGCGAGCTTCTGGTCGTTGATGACGAACGACAGGCTGGCGGCGATGAACGCGATCTGCGTCGGGTACCACACGACGTTCTGGATCCACTGGAGCCAGATGGCGACGAACCCGAGCCGTTCACCGAAGGCCTCGCGCGCCCAGGTGAACACACCGCCCTTCCAGCCTGTCGCGAGCTCGGCCGCCACCAGCGCGGTGGGCAGCAGGAAGACGATCGCGGGGATGACGAACAACGTCACCGACCCGAGGCCGTACGTCGCGATCGCCGGAAGCGACCGCAGCGACGCGACGACCACGACGGTGAGCATCGCGAGCTGCAGGACCGACATGTACACCGTCGGGCCGACGGCGGGAGCTCCGATCGCGGGTCCTGTGTGATCGGCCGGCTTGCGCGCCCCGGGCTCGCCGAACGGGTGGGGCTTGACGTGGTCGGGGGACGGGGCGTGCGTCCCGTCGGCGCGGACGGCCTGCTTGGACGGCGGAGTAGTGGGCTGCGTGGTCATGAGCTGTCTCCCTCAGCCGACGCAATCAGTGGTGGAACCCGGAGCGCTGGCCTTCACTCGGCATCGGGCCGGTGAGCGCATCCAGGTACTCCGTCTCCTCGCGCAGGTCGGCGAGGAACGCGGAAGCGAGGTCGTGGCTGAAACCGTTGCGCACCACCACACGCTGGACCGTGAGGTCCGGCAGGTCGTCGGGCATCGGGTAGGCCGGCACGAGCCAGCCCTTCGTCCGCAGCCGCTCGGAGAGGTGGTACAGGTTCCAGTTGCTCGTGTGCCCCTCACGCAGGCTCCACGCGAACACCGGGATGTCCGAGCCGTCGTTCCACAGCTCGAACGCGGGCATCTTGGCGATCTCGCCCGACAGGTACAGCGCGACGTCGTGCGACGTTCCCTGGACCTTCGCGTACCCCTCACGCCCGAGCCGGATGAACAGGTAGTACTGCAGCAGAACCTGCGCTCCGGGGCGCGAGAAGTTCAGGGCGAAGGTCGGCATGTCGCCACCGAGGTACGACACGCGGAAGATCAGCTCCTCCGGCAAGGACGCCAGATCGCGCCACACCACCCAGCCCAGACCGGGGTAGACGAGCCCGTACTTGTGGCCCGAGGTGTTGATCGAGGCCACCCGCTTGACGCGGAAGTCCCACTCCAGGTCGGGCTGGATGAAAGGCGCGATCATTCCGCCCGAGGCGCCGTCCACGTGGATCGGCACGTCGAGGCCGGTCGTCTCCTGGATCTTGTCCAGCGCGGCGGCGATCTGCGCGACGGGCTCGTACATTCCCGTGTACGTGACGCCCATGATCGCGACGACCCCGATCGTGTTCTCGTCCACGTACTTCTCCAGCTCGTACCCGTCGAGCACCTTGTGCTCGAGCGAGATGGGCACGTAGCGAGCCTCGACCTCGAAGTAGTTGCAGAACTTCTCCCAGCACACCTGGACCGCTGTCGACATCACCAGGTTGGGACGGTCGGTCGGCTTGCCCGCCGCACGGCGCGCCTGCTGCCAGCGGCGCTTGAGCGCCAGGCCGCCCAGCATCGCGGCCTCGGAGGAACCGATGGTCGAGGTGCCGATCGTGTGCTCGGGGTCGGGGGCGTGCCACAGGTCGGCCAGCATCGTCCAGCAGCGTGTCTCGACTGCCGCCGTCTGCGGGTACTCGTCCTTGTCGATCATGTTCTTGTCGGCGGCCTCGATGTACAGCCGGGCCGCGTGCTCGTCCATCCACGTCCCGACGAACGTGGCGAGGTTCAGCCGCGCATTTCCGTCCAGCATCGCCTCGTCGTGCACGATCTGGTAGGCGGTCTCGGGAAGGGACCTGTCGGACGGGAAAGCGAACTTGGGGATCTCCGTGGCCTCGCCAGGTCGACTGAAGATCGGGTTGAGCTCGACGACGTCCGGCTCACCGTGGCGACGTTCTGCCCTACGGGTGTTCGTGACCATGTGCGTTCCCCCTCTGGAGCGACGGCCTCACGGGACGCGAGCCCGTATTCGCACGATAGGTCGGGGTCGCATATCCCACATCTCGGACAGAACGGCACCGCCCGGACGTGCAGGTTCACCCGAACGGCGGAGCGAGCCCGTCCGCCGGCCGACGCGCGAGAAGGGGCGTCAGGCGCCCTGGCGCACCACCTCGAAAGGCGCCCGACCGCGGACCCGACCCTGGATCCCGGCGGTCACGAGCTCCTTGGCGCGTGCGACGGCCGCCCCGACCTGAGCACCCTTGGCGAGCTCGGCGGTGATCGCTGCGGCGAGCGTGCACCCGGCTCCCGCCACGCGTTCCTGACCGACCTTCGGGGTCGCCAGGATCGTCACCTCGTCGTCGGCGACGAGCACGTCCACCGCGTCGTGGCCCGGCAGCTCGACCCCACCCTTGGCGACGACGTACCGCGGCCCGAGCTCCTGGATCCGGCGCGCGGCCGCGGTGAGGTCCTCGACGGTCTCGATGCTGTCCATGCCGGACAGCGCGCGGGTCTCGAAGAGGTTGGGAGTCACGACCGTCGCGAGCGGGACGATCTGCTCACGCAGCGCGTTGTCGGTGTCGAGCGCCGCACCCGGCTCCTGGCCCTTGCAGATGAGCACGGGGTCCAGCACCACGTGGCGCCACGGCTGAGCGCGCAGCCCGGCAGCGACGACGTCGATGGTCGCGGGCGTGCCGAGCATGCCGACCTTGACGACGTCGAGGTCGTACGCCGCGGTGGCCGCCTCGATCTGCGCCGCGATGACCTCGGGCGGGACGGGGAAGAACCGGTGACCCCAGTCGTTCGCGGGGTCGAAGGACACGATGCACGTGAGCGTCCCGAGGCCGAACGTGTCGAGCTCGGAGAACGTGCGCAGGTCCGCCTGGATCCCGGCGCCGCCGGTGGCTTCGGATCCGGCGATGACGTAGGCGAGGTCGACCACGAGGAGCTCCTGGGTGTGCTGCGAGTCGGTTGGTGCATCACCAGCCTCGCACGTGAGCGTGCGGGCCGCGGTCGCGTGCCCGTGCGCGGCCGGTGCGCTCCCGCCTGCTCGCGTCAGCGCGTGAGGTGCTTCTCCGGGATCGGCGCGTCACCGCTCGCCCGCTGCGCACGGTGGTATGCGCGGGCCTCGTCCTGCCGGACCTGCTCCTGACCCGAGGCGATCGGTGCCCTCAGGTGCTCCGGGCCGTAGCCGAACGCGTCGACGAGGTCCTGCGCGTGCGGTCGCAGCCGCACGAGAAGGCGCTCGATGTACGACGTGACCGTGCGCGCGCGCCCCGCCGACAGCCGGCCGTTGACGAGGTACCACGCGAGGTTGCGCTCGACGAGCGTGAGCCCGTACAGGTCCCGCAGCCACGTCAGCACCTGCTTGGTGCCGGCGTCCTCGACCCGCTCGACCGCCCGCGTGAACGCCTCCCAGAGCACGCGCTCGGCGTGCGCACGCGCCGCTTCGATGAGCTCGTGCTGGTGCTGGTTGAACAGCGCGGTGGCCTTGTCCGGGCTCATCTTGCGCGCCGGCGCGAGTGCCTGGGCGACCTGCGCGACCATGGTCTCGACGCGGTCGGTGAGCAGGTCGCGCTGCGTCTGCGTGTCGCGCAGCTGGCCGACCGACCGGCGCGCGTCGCCCCGGTCGCCGAGCGTCTGCACGGCGCGGACCAGCGGCGTGCGGTGCATCGCGGCGTCCGCGAAGCGCTCGGCGACGAACCGGGCGAGGTCGCCGCGGTCGGACTGGACCGCGGCGAACGACTTGGCGTAGTCGCCCAGCAGCCGCTTGGCGACGAGCTGGTAGAGGACCGTGTTGTCGCCCTCGAAGGTGACGTAGACGTCGAGGTCGGCCCGAAGGCTCGTGAGCCGGTTCTCGGCCAGGAACCCCGCACCGCCGCACGCCTCACGGCACTCCTGCAGCGTGCGCAGCGCGTGCCAGGTGGACGACGGCTTGAGCGCAGCGGCCAGGGTCTCGAGGTCCTCGCGCTGCTCGGGGGTGTCGCCCCGGCCCGAGAACACCTCGTCGAACGCGGCGAGCAGCTCGTCGTGCGCGAAGGACGTCGCGTACGTCGTGGCCAGCAGCGGGAGCAGGCGGCGCTGGTGCTGGCCGTAGTCCAGGAGCACGACCTCCTGGCCGTCGCCGCCGGCGAACTGCCGGCGCTGGTTGGCGTAGGTCACGGCGATGGCCAGGGCGATCTTGCTCGCGTTGGACGCCGCGCCGTCGAGGGACACGCGTCCCTGCACGAGCGTGCCGAGCATCGTGAAGAACCGGCGTCCGGGGCTCGCGATCGGCGAGGAGTACGTGCCGTCGGGCGCGACGTCGCCGTACCGGTTGAGCAGGTTGGTGCGAGGGACGCGGACGTCGGTGAAGTGCAGGCGGCCGTTGTCGATGCCGTTGAGGCCTCCCTTGACCCCGTCGTCCTCACCGCCGATCCCGGGCAGGAACTGCTGGGTCTCGGGGTCCCGGATCGGCACGTAGAACGCGTGCACGCCGTGGTTGACGCGCGGGCCCCCGGGTGCGGCGGTGATCAGCTGGGCGAACACGACGGCGGCGGTGCCGTGCAGCGCCGCGTTGCCGAGGTAGTCCTTCCACGCCGCCCGGAACGGTGTGGTGATCACGAACTCCTCGGTGTCCGCGTCGTACTCGGCGGTCGTCGCGATCGACGCGACGTCCGAGCCGTGGCCCGCCTCGGTCATCGCGAACGCGCCGGGCACCCGCAGGTGCATCGCGTCGGCGAGGAAGGTCTCGTGATGGTGCTCGGTGCCCAGGTGCAGGATCGCGGAGGCGAACAGGCCCCACTGCACGCCCGCCTTGATCTGCACCGACGGGTCCCCGGCGACGAGCTCCTCGAACCGCGCGAGGCTGCCACCGTGGTTGTCGGCACCGCCCAGGCGCGTCGGGAACGCGAGCAGCACGTCGTGCTCCTCGACCAGTGCGCGCAGCTGCTGCAGCACGCGCTCGCGGTGCTCGGCCAGGGGCTGGCCCTCGATCTTCTGGAACGCGGGGTCGGCGGTGATCGCGCGTGCCTCGCGCCGCAGCGTCGCGTACTCGCCCAGCAGCTGCTCGGTGAGCGCGGGCACGTCGACCCGCGGCTCGACGGTGGACGCGAGGCTGACTCCCGGCCGTGCGGGTGCGGCGGGGGTGGTGGTGGTCATCGGGTCTCCCGGGTCATCGGATCTCCCACGTCGGACGGGTGGTGCGTTCACGGGCGAGCAGGCCGACCGGCCCGGCCCACAGCCAGGCGGCGACCTGTGCGGTCAGGGCGGTGCGGTCGGGGGTGCCGGGCTGGCCGCGGTGCGCCATCCACCACTCGCCGGCGCCGCGCACGAAGCCGACCGCCCCGGCGGCCCAGACCTCGGCGAGGGAGTCACGCGCGGCGCTCGCGGCGTCCGGGACCGCGGCCCCAGCACGCTCGTCGCTGCTGCCCTGCTCGGACAGCTCGCGGGCGAACGGCAGGGCGACGAGGTGCGTCACGGAGTCCAGGAAGTGCCCGAGCGGGCCGCCGGACTCGACCGAGCCGTCACGCGTGACGAACGCGTACACGTGCGGCGAGGACTCGATCATCTCGAGGTAGACGGCGACCATCGCGCGCAGCCCCTCGCGCGGCGTCGGCGCGACGCGCAGCACGCCCTCGAGCGCGCCCTGGATCTGGAGCACGACGGCCTCGGCCACCGCGATCTGCAGCCCGGTCTTGTCCGAGAAGTAGCGGTAGACGATCGACTTGGACGTGCCTGCGGCCGCCGCGATCTCCTCCATCGAGACGTCCGGGCCGCGGTGGTGGACGGTGCGGCGGGCGATGCGCACGAGCTCGGCGCGGCGGGCCTCGCGGTGGTCGGCCCAGCGCGCGGAGCGGCCGTCGACGGCGAAGGGGCTCTCGTCGCGCTGGTCGCGTGCGGACTTCGGGACGGACCCGCGCGCGGGCGTCCGGGAGCCGAACGCCGGGACGGACGCGTCGGCGCCGGAGGTGGCGGCGCTGCCGGGGGCCGTCGTCGTCGACGGGCCTGGTGTGATCGGGCTCACGAAACCGAAGGTATCAGGTACTGTGGGTTGCGGACACAATTTCGGGACCAATGTCCCTGGACCTGCGGATCCGCCGCTGATCGCGACGACGCGAGAGGAACGCCACCCGATGGCTCTCAAGAAGACAGCACCGACTCCCACGTCCCGTCGGGCCCTCGTGCTCGGCGGCAACCGCATCCCGTTCGCACGCTCCGGCGGCGCCTACGCGCACGCGTCGAACCAGGACATGCTGACCGCGGCGCTCGAGGGCCTCGTCGCCCGGTACGGGCTGCAGGACGAGCGGATCGGCGAGGTCGCCGCGGGCGCCGTGCTCAAGCACAGCCGCGACTTAAACCTCACGCGTGAGGCGGTGCTCGGCTCGTCGCTCGCCGCCACGACCCCCGCGTACGACGTGCAGCAGGCCTGTGCGACGGGGCTCGAGACGCTCGTCGGGCTGTCGAACAAGATCCGCCTCGGACAGCTCGACTCGGCGATCGCCGGCGGCGTGGACTCGACGTCCGACGCGCCGATCGTCGTCACGGACCGGCTGCGTCGCGCGCTGCTCGACCTGTCGCGCGCCAAGAGCGCGGGCCAGAAGCTCGCCGCGCTCGGGCGGATCCGACCCAAGGACCTCGCGCCCGTGGCGCCCTCGACGAGCGAACCACGCACGCACCTGTCGATGGGCGAGCACCAGGCCATCACCACCGCGCAGTGGGGCATCACGCGCGAGGCGCAGGACGAGCTCGCGCTCGCCTCGCACCATCGGCTCGCAGCCGCCTGGGAGTCGGGCTTCTTCGACGACCTCGTCACGCCGTACCGCGGGCAGGCGATCGACGGCAACCTGCGCAAGGACACCTCGCTCGAGAAGCTCGCGGCGCTGCGTCCGACCTTCGGCACGCGCCTGGACGCCGAGCCGACGATGACGGCCGGCAACTCGACGCCGCTGACCGACGGCGCGTCGACGGTCCTGCTGGGGACCGACGAGTGGGCCGCGACTCACGGGCTCACACCGCTGGCGGCGGTCGTCGACGCCGAGGCCGGCGCGGTCGACTTCGTGCACGGCGAGGACGGCCTGCTCATGGCGCCCGCGTTCGCGGTCCCCCGCCTGCTCGCACGCAACGGCCTGACGCTCGACGACTTCGCCTACGTCGAGATCCACGAGGCGTTCGCCGCGACCGTGCTGTGCACGCTCGCCGCCTGGGAGTCCCCCGAGTTCGGCCGCGAGCGACTCGGGCTCGACGGCGCGTTCGGGACCGTCGACCGCGACCGGCTCAACGTGCACGGCTCGTCACTGGCCGCCGGGCACCCGTTCGCCGCGACAGGAGGCCGGATCGTCGCGACGATCGCCAAGGAGCTCCATCTGCGCAAGCAGCGCGACGGCGGCACGCCGCGCGCCCTGGTGTCCATCTGTGCGGCCGGCGGGCTCGGCCTCACCGCGATCCTCGAGGCGGCCTGACCATGGCGAACCCGATCACGAACACGCTGTCCGCGAAGCTCTCCGGGCTCCTGGGCTTCTCCCCCGCCGCGCCACTACGACGGTGGGCCCCCGGGCAGCCGCTCGTCGACGGCACGGTGCTGGTGCTGGGCTCCCGGCCCGGCGACGCCGACGCCGACGCGGTCGCCGCACTCCTGTCCGGATCGCCGTCCGACCCGTCCGCGACGCCCGACGCCACGGGCGGCGAGGTCCTCGACGGCTGGGGGCTCGAGGTCCACCGGCACCCCGTGCCCGACGAGGAGTACGCCGCGGTCGTCCTCGTGCTCACCGGCGTCGAGCACCCGTCCGAGCTGCGTGAGCCGATGCTCGCCGCAGCGAGCACGCTGAAGCGACTCGCGCGCGGCGGGCGCGTCGTGACGATCTCACGGTCCGCGGCGGACGCCTCCCCCGCGGTGGCGGCCGCCCGGCAGGGCATCGACGCGGTGGTGCGGACGATCGCCAAGGAGTCGCGCGGCGGGACCACCGCCAACGGGATCGTCCTGGCCGACGGCGTGCCCGTCACGGCCGCGTCGGTCGTCGGCGCGCTGCGGTTCCTGCTGTCCACCCGGGCCGCCTTCGTCCACGGCCAGCTGCTGGCCGTGGACTCCGCGGCCGGGGAGCTCCCCACCGACTGGGACGCGCCGCTCGCCGGCCGGGTCGCGGTCGTCACCGGGGCGGCCCGCGGCATCGGGGCGGCGATCGCGCGCACGCTCGCACGCGACGGCGCGACGGTCGTCGCCGTGGACGTGCCCGCCGCCGGTGAGCAGCTGGCCGCCGTGGCGAACGGCATCCGCGGCACGGCCCTGCAGCTCGACATCACCGCCGCCGACGCGGGCACGGCGATCCTCGAGCATGCGCTCACGCGGCACGGGCGGCTCGACGTCGTCGTGCACAACGCAGGCATCACGCGCGACAAGCTGTTCGCCAACATGACCGATGCGCAGTGGGACGCGGTGATCGCCGTGAACATCGCCGCGCAGCTCGCGATCAACGAGGCCCTGCTGACCTCGGGCGACTTCACCGACGCGCCGCGCATCGTCTCGATCTCCTCGACCACGGGGCTCGCGGGCAACCGCGGGCAGGCCAACTACGCCGCGACCAAGGGCGGGGTGATCGGCATGGTCCGCGCGACCGCACCGCTGCTCGAGCCGTTCGACGGCACCGCGAACGCGGTCGCGCCCGGGTTCATCGAGACGGAGATGACCGCCAAGATGCCCGCGCTCGCGCGCCAGGTCGCCCGGCAGATGAACTCGCTGCAGCAGGGCGGGCAGCCGGTCGACGTCGCCGAGGCCGTCGCGTTCCTGT
>JAEYUL010000131.1 GCA_023432565.1 Actinomycetes bacterium
GCTCGCGACCGCCCTGGCCGCGGTGGTCACCGACGCGCAGGTCCGCGCCGTGCCGGACGCCGCGCCCGGGTCCGCGACCCGCACCGTGGGGCGCGCGCTCGACGAGCACGAGGCCAAGTCCCTGCTCGAGCGCCTCGGCGTGCGCTGCCCGGCGCGCCGTGTGGCCGACGACCGGGCGCACGCTCACGCGGCGCTCGCGGACCTGGCCCGCGGCGGCGCTCGCGTGGTCGTCAAGGTGCTCGACGCCGGGGTGACCCACAAGTCCGATGTCGGCGGTGTGCACGTGGGTGTGCACGACCCCGCCGGACTCGACCGCGCGCTCGACGCCATCGACGCGATCCCCACCGACGGCACGGTCCCCGTCGACGGCACGCTCCCCTCCGGCGCAGCCGTGCCCACGGGTGGCGCAGCGGGCAGCGGCGGCGCGACGTCCCGCCGGTACCTGGTCGAGGAGATGGCCGCGGCCGGCACCGAGCTGATCGTCGGTGCGGTGCGCGACCCCGTCTTCGGCCCGGTGGTCCTGCTGGGCCTCGGGGGCGTGGCAGCCGAGCTCGGCCGCGAGCCCGTGCTGCGGCTCGCGCCGCTGTCGACCGAGCGCAGCGAGGAGATGGTCCGCGCGCTTCCGGCCGCGGTGCTCGCGGGCTTCCGCGGCGGGCCGCCGGTCGACGTGACGGCCCTGGCCGCGGTGCTGCGCGCGGTCGGTGACATGGTCGTCGACCACGGCGACGTGGCCGAGATCGACCTCAACCCGGTCCGCATCACACCCGACGGCCCGCTCGCGCTCGACGCGCTCGTCGTCGTCACCCCCGAGACAGGAGAGACATGTCCGCAGTGAGCCCGCACGCCGACGTCCGTCCCGACGGCGGCTCCCAGGACGTCCTCGTCGTCGGCGCGGGGCCCGTGGGGCTCACGGCCGCGCTGGCGCTGCGCGCCTACGGCCTGCCGGTCACCGTGCTCGAGGCGGGTGCGCAGGGACGTCAGCGCCCGGGCAGCCGCGCGATCTTCACCCACAGCCAGACGCTGCAGATCCTCGACCGGATCAGCCCCGGCCTGGGTGCCGAGCTCTACGAGCACGGCGTCTACTGGAACACCCAGCGCACGTTCTTCGAGGGTCGGCAGGTGTACGCCAAGACGTACCCGGACCCGCCTGCGGGGGTGTACCCGCACTTCACGAGCCTGCCGCAGGTCCAGATCGAGGCGTACCTGTTCGACCGTGCGGTCGCCGCGGGGGTGCGGTTCGCGTGGGAGCAGGACGTCGTGCAGGTCGAGGCGGACGACGACGGGGTCGTGCTCACCACCGGCGCGGGCACGCGCTGGCAGGCGCCGTACGTCGTCGGTGCGGACGGGTCCCGCTCGGCGGTGCGCAAGCAGGTCGGCGCGCGCATGGAGGGCAGCAAGGACGACGGGTGGTACGTGGTCGTCGACGTCGCCGAGCTCGACCACCCGGCGCTGCCACGCGAGCGGCACTTCCACTACGCGCACCCCGCCGTCGGCGGTCGCAACGTGCTCGTCGTGCCGTTCGCCGGCGGGTACCGCGTGGACCTGCAGCTCGTGGACGGCGACGACCCGGACGAGCTGGCCTCGCCGGCGGGCGTGCGCGCGTGGCTCGACGCCGTCCTGCCGCCCGGCTACGCGGACCGCACGACGTGGGTCTCGACGTACCAGTTCCTGCAGCTCGTGGCGCACGACTTCGCCGACCCGCACCGGCGCGTGCTCCTGGTCGGGGAGGCCGCGCACCTGTTCGCGCCGTTCGGCGCGCGCGGCCTGAACTCCGGGGTGCCGGACGCGGAGGCAGCGGCCATCGCGATCGCTGCGGCGTCCCGCGCGACCGGCGCCGCGGCGCGTACGCCTGTCGAGGCGTTCGCGCTCGCTCGTCGGTCGGCGGCCCTGTTCAACCGCGACGCGGCCGGGGAGGCCCTCGCACACCTGCGTCCCGACGACGAGGCCGCGGCCCGGATCCGTGCGGCGGCCGAGCGCGCCCCGGACGACGAGGCCGCGTCGGTCTGGCTCGAGAAGGCGCCCTACGGCCCGCGCGGCGTGCACCGCGCCGAGACGCCGTACCGCTACTGATCCGGCCGCTCCTGATCCGCCCGCTCCTGATCCGCCCGGTCCCGGTCCGCCCGGTCCTGATCCGCCCGCTGCAGACCCGTCCGCCGGTCCGCGCCTGGCCGGTCCGCCGCTGACGACCCACCCGCGCCACCGCCGACCGCCGCGAGCCCGGCGCAGCGAAGCCCCCGCGGGCGCACGGTGTGCGCTCCCGCGGGGGCCTCGCCGGTGTCAGCCGGCCGTCACGGCTTGGGGTGCGGCGGCTTCGGCGGATGAGGCTTCGGCGGGACGGGCTTCGGGTGGTGCGGCTTGTGCAGCTGGAGATGGTCGATCGCGCGCTCCAGCTCGGCCGTCGCCCTGTTCACCTTGGCCTGCGACGCGCCCTTGGCGAGCGCGGCCTTGGCGTTCCCCAGCGCCTTGCGCACCGCCGCGGCGCTCGTCGGCGTGTACCTGCGCAGGTCGATCGCCTTCGCGTGCGCGATCGTCGCCTGGAGCGTCGAGGTGTCGGTGATCTGCCCGCGGATGCCCAGCCAGCGCTCCGGGTCGGCGACGGCGACCGCCGCCAGCTTCTCGGAGAAGTCGGCGTTGAGGATCTGCGGGTTGTGCGTCGCACGCCAGCTCAGCTGGTCGGTCAGACCCCAGAACGTCACGCGGTGGATGTGCGCCGAGTACTTCTTGTACACCGCGAAGTACTCGGCGAACCGCTGGGCCTGGATCTTCTCCAGCTCGGCACGGTTGGTGATCTTGCCGACCCAGTACGTGAACCCGTCACGCGAGATCCGGTCCTTGACCGACGGGTCGGTCAGGTCGCGGTACTGCGAGCGGTCGTCGCCCTCCGGCTGGCCGTTCCACGCCTCCCAGACCTGCGTGTCGAGCTCGCTGATGTCGGCGGTCAGGCCGGCCTCGATGATGAGCTGCAGCGAACGCTCCACGGAGGCGTGGTCCGAGCACGCCCCGGGCTGCCACTCCTGCGCGTCGTCGTCGACGACCGTGCGCAGCCGGGTGGTCGCGGAGCAGGCGAACGCCGGCGTCTGGTTGATGTAGTTGTGCGACTGCAGACCGATGCTCTCGATGAGCGGCCGCCTGTCCCGGGGGTGCTCGGCGGCGTAGCGGGCGTTGAGGTCCTTGGCCATCGTGACGATCGCCTCGCCCTTGCCCTCGGACTGGAAGACGTTGAAGTCGTTGTAGACCAGGCGCTGCTCGGGTCCGTACGTGCGGGCGAAGACGAACGCGTCGTAGATGAAGTCCGCCGGGCTCTCACCGGCCGCGGTGTCCGCGCCGTTGGCGTACGCCGCGTACCAGCTGGACCAGCCGCCGTTCGGGCCGCCGCGCAGGAAGTCGCGCCAGTCCTGCGTGGCCGGGTCGAACTCGTCGAGCCCGTCGACGAACGCCTCGTTGACGACGTCCCAGGAGACGGTGCGGCCCTTGAAGT
>JAEYUL010000174.1 GCA_023432565.1 Actinomycetes bacterium
CGTCCGCAGCCCCCGCAGCGGTGTCGCCCGACGACCCCGGCGCGCCGTCCGGTCCGGCCGCGGCGTCACCGGCGGGGCTCGCGGCTCCCGCCGACACGGCGGCGGGCAGCGCGCCCGCAGGGACCACCTGGACCGTGACGTCCGACGGGTCGCTGGCCGTCACCACCCCGGACACGCGCACACCCTCGTCGGCGTCGTCGGTGCCGCTGCCGTTGGTGCCGCTGCCGTCGGTGCCACCGTCGCTGCCGCCGCCTGCCGCACCACCACCCGCGTCACCGCCGGTCCCGGGCGCACCACCGGGCTCGCCGGACGTCGGACCGGGCGTGGCCGGAGCGGTGCGCCTGGCCTGCTCGTCGACGCTGCGTCCCGAGCCGGAGAACCGGTCGGACAACCACGGCAGCGCCGCGAGCACCATCGTGACCCACAGCACGGACACGCCGAGGACCGCGACCACCCGCAGCGCCGAGCCCGGCAGCAGGGGGCGAGCGGTGAACACCGCGTCGGCGCGCTGCGGGGCGCTCTCACCCGTGGCCGTGACGTGGAACGCGGCGCGGCGCCTGCCGCCGAAGACGCGCGCCCGCGCGACTCCCGCACGCCCGCCGATCCGCACGCTCTGGTGCGGACCCACCTCGAGCGCGGCGGCGTCCAGCCGCACGAACGCGCCCGCGTCGGCGCGCGCGTCGAGCGCGACCCGTGCGGGACGGTCCCCGGTGTTGGCCAGCACCACCTGCACGCGCGACGAGCGCACCCCCGCGGACTCGGCGGGCTCGACGGACAGCAGCAGGCCGCTGACGCCGTCGACCCGCAGCGAGCCGTCGGCGAGCGTCGTCGCGCGGTCGCCGCCCGCGGGTGCCTCGTGCGACTCGACCGCGACGACGAACGGGTAGTCGCCGGGCGCCGCGCCCACGGGCGGCAGCAGCGCGAGCTCGACCGTGACGGTGGCGTCCGGCACGACCCCGGGCACGGTCACGGGCGCGGGCAGCCAGCCGCCCTCGAGCCCGACGACCGAGATCGTCAGGTCGCGCGGGCTCGCCGTGACGTTGCGGGCGTGCACGCGCAGGAGCGCGGCCTCGCCGGGTGTCGCGTGCGCACCGGGCTCGACCAGCACGGAGGTCGCGACGCGCGCCGGTCGCGGTGACTTCGCCATGCGCTCTCCTCGTGCTCGGTGGTGGTCGGTTCGGGTCAGGAACGTCGGATCGTGATCGGTACGTCGAGCTGGTCGCTGGGTCCGAGGGTCAGCGGTGCCGACGTCGCCAGGACGCTTCCGTCGACGGTCACCCGGACCTCGACGATGTAGTTCTCCGGGGCGTCCACGTCCTCGAACGCGTAGCGCCCCCGGTCGTCGGTCGTCGTGGTCGCCACCGGCCCCGCCGCCGTGCCGTACTCCGACGCGCGGTACAGCAGGACGGCCAGGCCGTCTCCGTCCCCGCCGGCCGCGTACCTGACGCGACCGGCGATGCGGGCCGGCGCGACGAGCGTCGGCGAGACCTCGACGCGCTGCGCGGCGGCCAGGACGACGATCTCGGAGGTCGCGCGCGTCCCGGCGCGCGAGAACGTGACGGTGTACGTGCCGGGGTCGAGGCCCTCGACGACGTACGAGCCCACCTCGCCCTCGGGCGTCGAGGCGGTGTGGACCACGCGCTGCGCGCTGCCCGAGCTGACCGTGACCCGCACGTTGCCCGCCGGCACGGGAGCCGCGCCCTCGGTGGGCGGCTGGTCGACGACCCCGTAGATCGTCGCGGTCGCCGGCCGCAGCGTGACGTCGACCGCCGTGGCCGACGCCGCCCCCGCCGTCACGTTGCCGAACGCGTCGATGCTCACCGCGAGCACCTGGGACTCGAGGTCGGCGCGCGAGAACGTCACCGTGTACGTGCTCGGCACGCGCAGCCCGCTCAGGCTCCAGCGACCCACGGGGTCCGTGGACTGGGTGACGGTCTGCAGCGTCAGCGCGCCGTCGGTGACGGTCACGTCCACCCCGTCCGCGCGGCCGCCCGCGACCTGCACGAGCCCGCCGAGCGTCGCCTGGTCCCGGCCCAGGACCACGTCGACGCCCGTGAGGGTCTGCGCCGCCGTGAGCGTGAGGTTCAGCGTCGCGGGTGCGTAGCCGTCGGCGGACACGACGACCGTGTACGCGCCGGGGGTCGGCAGCCCGCGCAGGACGAACGAGCCGACAGCGTCCTGCGTGAGGGAGACGGTCTCGACGACGACCTGCCCGCTCGTCGCCACCACCGTCGCGCCCGGGACCGGGCCGGCGAAGCCCGAGACGGTCCCCGCGATCGAGCCGTCACCCTGCACGAGCGCGAGCCGCACCCCCGTGCGGTCCTCCCCTGCGGCCACGTCGACACGCTGCACCGACGACGCGAAGCCCTCCTTCGTGACCACCAGGTCGTACACCCCCGGCGAGGGCAGGTCCGAGATCTCGAACGTGCCCTCCGCGCCGACGGGCACGGTGCGCACGACCGCACCCGACGTCGGGACCGCGGGGGCCTCTCCGGGCTCCGGTGCGGTCCCCTCGAGCGGCCCGGTGTCCAGCGGCAGCTCGACGGTGAGGATCGCACCCGCGACGTCGGTCCCGGTGACCGTGCCCGCGAGCGTCGCCGGGACGCCGCCGACCAGCACCCGCAGCCCGCCCACCGACTGCCCCGTCTGCACGGCGACGGCCTGCGCGTCGCCCTGCGTGGGCGCGGCCGGGTACCAGGTCTCGTCGAACCCGGCGCCCCGCACGCGCAGCGTGTACTGCCCCGCCGGGAGCCGGGCGAGGACGAACGAGCCGTCGTCGCCGGTCGCGGTCGTCAGGATCGGCTGGGCAGGGTCGTCCGCGAACGCCTCGACGGACACGTCCGCGACGCCGCCGCCGGTGGAGAGGTCCGTGACCGAACCGGACAGCGACGACGTCCCCGTGGCCGCCCGCTGGTCGCGCGCCTGGGCGACCTGCAGCGCGAGGTCGCGGTCCGCGGCCGAGCGCCCGACCACCGAGCTCAGCGCGATCGTCACGACGACGGCGAACGTGGTCAGGGCCAGGAGCAGCCCGAGCAGCGCGAGGACCCCGCGGGCGAACCGCGGCTTCTGCACGAACACGCCCGCCGCCGCCGGCGGTGCGTCCGCCGCAGGGGCGTTCGGACCGTCGAGCCGCAGCTCGAACGGCCGCATCCGCGGGTCGCCGACGAGGGGGCGCCGCGCACGCGCCTGCAGGGCCAGCGCGATGCTCTGCCCGGGCGGGACGTCGAACGTCTCGGGCCGGAACGAGAAGGCGGTCGCCGCCTCCGGGTCGCGTGCCACGACGCGCCCCACCTGACGCGTGTTGCCCTCGTTGTGCACGAGCACCGAGAAGACCGCGGCGGCGCCGCCGGTCACGGTGGGCGGGTCGAGCCGCACGCTCGTGCGCGGTGCGGGCGGCACGTCGAGCACGACGTCCTGCACCGCGATCGCGCCGTCGTCGGCCAGGTCGCGCACCTGCAACGCGACGCGACGCTCACCCGCGGGCAGCCCCTCGGGCAGCGTGAGCGTCACGACGACCGCCGCCGTCTCCTCGGGGAACAGCCGCAGCTCGGGCTCGTCGAGCCGCACCCACGACGGGTCGGCGCCCAGCACCCGCACCGAGTAGCCCGCGATCAGCGCGGACGTGTTGGTGACGACGGCCGTGACGGTCGTGGGCACGCCGGGCTGCACGACGAGGCGGCGGGGTGAGATGTCGAGGTGCACGTCAGCCACCCACCGGAAGGTCGCGCACGGTCGGCTCGGCACCGCCCACGACGTCGACGACCGACGTCGCGACGACCACGTCGCCGACCACGACCGTCACCGTGTACGTCCCGGCGGGCAGGTCGGGCAGCACGTACGTGCCGGTGCCGTGGTCGCCGCCCTGCGTCGTCGTCGTCGTGCGCACCTGCGTGCCGTCCGTCGCCCGCACCGTCACACCGACCAGGCCCGTGCCGTCCTGCGTGACGCGCCCGGTCAGCGTGCCGACCGCGGACGGCAGCGTGACGGACACCGGCTGCGCGGGGCCGCTCGCGGGGATCGTGACGGGCACGGTCACCGGCTCGTAGCCGGCCTTGACGAACGTGAGGGTGACCGAGCCGCCCGTGGGCAGGCCCGTGAGCGTGAACTGCCCCACCGTGCCCGCGGTCAGCGTCGTCGTGCTCACCCCCGACTGTGCGCCGCCCGCCGAGACGGCCACGCCGCCCAGGCCTTGGCCCGCCGCGTCGACGACGACGCCCGTCACGGTCCCGGTGCCGCCGCGCAGCGCCACCGACAGGTCGGTCCGCAGCTCGCCGGGCCCCAGCGCGACCACCGCGGTCGTCGTGCCGAAGCCCTCCTTGCTGAAGGTCAGCACGTACGTCCCGGGCGTCGGCAGGTTCGGCAGGACGAACCGCCCGACGGACCCGACCGTGGGCGTGCCCACCACGAGCTCCTTGCCCTCGATCGTCGTGCTGACCTTGACGCCGCCGAGCGGCGTGGTGCCGTCGGTCACGACCCCCGCGATCGATCCCGTGCCGGCGCCGAGCCGCACGTCGAGCGCGAACCGCTCCTGGCCGCCGAGCACGCGCTCGGTCGTCGTCGTCGGCTGGTAGCCCTCGGCGGCGAACGTCAGCTCGTACGTTCCCGGCGCGGGCAGGTCCGCGAACGCGTACCCGCCCTCGGCGTCGGCGGTGGTCTGCCACTGCTGCGCCGGGTCGGCGCCGCTCCACGCGGGCCGCGCGGTGACCGTGACCTCGACGTCGTCCTCGTCGTCCAGCAGCACCTGACCTGCCAGCGTCGCGGGGTGACCTGTGATCGTCAGGTCCGTGCCCTCCTGGACGGCCCGGGCGACCGCCTCGACCTCCTGCGCGGACAGCTCGGAGACCGCCTGCGGGTACCAGACCTCGTCGTAGCCGTCCGCGACGACGCGCAGCAGGTACGCACCCGGGAACAGGCCCGACATGGTGTACGTGCCGTCCGCCTGCGTGGCCGCGGACGAGACCGGAACCAGCCCGTCGCGGCCCTCGCGCAGGGCGACGACCGTCATCCGGCCGACCCCCTGCCCGTCCGCCGCGCCGAGCACGGTGCCCGAGATCGTCGCCCCGACGCCGGCGGGCAGCGGGCCGTCCTTGGCGATGGCGCCCGCAGGCGACCCGCCCGCGTCGACCGCGGCGCTGCCCTGCGCCTGCGTCGCGGCGAAGAACGAGGCCGGCGCGACCTTGGTGTAGGGGTCGGCACCGAGCACCTGCTTGGTGCCGAGCAGGAACGCGAGGGCCCAGGCCGCGACGATCGCGAGCAGGATCAGCGCGGTCATGAGCCCCCGGCTCACGGTCGAGCGCTGCCGCAGCAGCAGGGCGATCGAGCCTGCGGCGCCGGCGGCCTCGGCGTGCACCTGCACCGCGCGGTCGCGGTCGCTGCCCAGCAGCTGGCGCGGGCCCTTGACCAGCACCGTCGCCGTCCCACGGCCGCCGGGCGGGACCGCGAGCGTCGACGGGGAGATCGTCGTGCGGACCGTGCGGTCGCCGTCCTGGGACCGCAGGGCGACGTCGAGCGGCACGTTGCCGTCGTTGTGCACCGCGAGCGTGAACGCCCCGCGCCCGCGCGTGCGCACGATCGTCGGCGTCGCGTCGAGGCGCAGCGCGGGGCGCGCCGGGACGACGAGGTCGACGTCGTGGTACGCCTCGCGGCCGCCCGCGGCACGACCGGCGACGACGAACGTCACCGGGTACGTGCCCGCGGGGAACGTGGGCGGCAGCCCGACGGTCAGCGTGAGCGCGCCCACCGCGTCCGGGAACAGCGCGAGAGCCTCGGGCTCGGCGACGAGGCTGGCCTCGGGGACACCGAGTGCGCGCACCTGCAGCGACTCGATGACCTCGGAGGTGTTGACCACCTCGAGCGGCACCACACCCGAGCCGCCCGGCACCACGTCCAGCCGGTCGACGGTACTGCTGACCCTCATGGACGGGCGCCCAGCCGGCTCGTGACGGGCTCGATGCTGGTGACCGCCGGCGGAGCGACCTGCCAGCCGTAGGCGTCGGCGGCCACCAGCGCGGTGAGCGTGAACGACGCCTTGACCTGCCCGCCCAGGGACGACCACAGCTCGCGCGGGCGGTTGAGCTCGTCGCTGGCGACCACCAGCTGCACCGGTGAGGCCGCAGGCCGCGGCAGGTGCTCGGCGGGCAGCACCTGGTGCGCGAGCATGCAGGTCAGGACGTCACCGAGCAGGCTGTGCTCGTCGCGCGGCGAACCCGCCCACGCGCTGACGAGGTAGCCGAGCTGGACGATCGGCAGCGGGAACCGGCGCTCGGTGCCCCGCTCACCGGGACGGTTCGCCGACGCGCGCGGCGGCTGGTTGCTGCGGTTGACCTGGTAGAGGAACAGGTTCACCGTGAGGCGGTTGACCTGCGCGGACCACGTGCCCGACGGCGGCTCGAACGACACGTCCCCGACGTCCTCGGGCAGCGGGAGCGCGGCTCGCAGCAGGCGCTCGAGACCCTCGTCGACGGTGGGGATCAGCATCGTGCGACTCCCCTCCGTGTGTGGCGCCGGCGCCGACGTCGGGACCTGCGGTGCACGCCGTCGGCTGCACGCCCGGTCGGCGGCGGCGTCGGACTCTCGCGCGCGCGACCGGCACCTGGCGGAACCAGGACACCTGACGCTAGGAGCCGGCCGCGCCCGCGGGCATCGGTAATCGCTACCGAAGTTGCCCGCGCGGGGCTCCTCGCGGTTCCGTCCGGGCTGGTCGGACGGCATGATCGGCCCGACGAGCGACGGGCCGTGACCCCCGCCGCGCCACACCACCGGGGAGTGCGATGACGACGACAGGTGCTCGCGTGCGGGCGGCCCTCGAGGTCGCGGTCCGCCGCCGCGCGGAGCTCGTCGTCGACGGCGCGGTCGGCCCCGCGCCCGCCGCGCTGCGCGCGTTCCTCGCCGACGCCCCGGGGCTGGCGG
>JAEYUL010000220.1 GCA_023432565.1 Actinomycetes bacterium
AGCGCGGCCGGCAGCGGCACGACGAGCAGCAGGACGACGCCGACGACTCCTGCCGGCACCGCCATGGGCGCGATCGAGCGGTTCTTCACGGCGTCCTCCCGGAGGTCGCGGTCGTCGTGCCGGCCCGTGCCGGCCGGCGGGCCGCGCGCGCGGCGGCCCGGTGGTCGATGTGCTCGTCGCCCGCGAGGGTCGAGCCCGTGGCGAGCCGGTGCTGGCCCGCGGCCGCGCCGCGGCGCCGCAGGGACATGACGAACGCCAGGACGGTCGCCACGGCGGTGAACAGGTGCGCGGGGATCTCCTGACCCAGCTCGCAGGTCGCGTGCAGCGCACGGGCGAGCGGGACGTCCTCGACCATGGGCACGCGGTGCTCGGCGGCGACGGCCCGCAGCCGGGCGGCCACCGCCCCGGCGCCCTTGGCGACCACCCGCGGAGCGCCGGTGCCCGGCTCGTAGCGCAGCGCCACGGCGACGTGCGTGGGGTTGACCAGCACCACGTCGGCCTTGGCGACCTCGGCGAGCATGCGGTTGCGGCTCATCGCCATCTGCCGCGAGCGGATCTGGCCCTTGACCAGCGGGTCGCCGTCGGTGCGCTTGTGCTCCTCCTTGACCTCGCGCAGCGTCATGCGCGCCTGCTTGCGGTTGCGGCGCAGCACGACGACCGCGTCCAGCACCGCCAGCAGGATCCCGGCGACGATCCCCAGCCGCAGCAGGTTCGTCGTCCCGGAGGCGGCCCGACCCAGCAGCTCGCCGATCGGGAGCCGCCCCGAGACGATCAGCAGCGGCACCATCGCCTGGATCGCGGTGTACAGCACCGCGCCGACGGCCAGGCTCTTGAGCAAGGTCTTGGCGCCCTGCCACCAGGCCTGCCGCCCGACGAGCCGCTGCACCGCGGACTGGGGCTTGAGGTGGTCCAGGACGATCCGGAACCGGCGGGGCCGCCACCCGCCCTGGGCGATCCCGACGACGAGCGCCACGGCGACGACCGCCGCGAACAGCGGGCCGAGCGTGCCCAGCATGCTGCCGAGCCCGTCGGTCAGCGCCCGCATCGCGCCGTCCGTCGTGGGGTCGCGCGCCACGTCGCGCAACCCGGCGACCTGCGTCTGCGCGGCGTCCCGCGCGCGCGTGACGACCGCGGGCAGCATGAGCGCGGCCGCGCCGAGCCCCAGCCAGGCCGACAGGTCCTGCGAGCGCCCGAGGCGACCCTTGCGGATCACCTCCTTCATCCGCTGCGGGGTGGCCTTCTCGGTGCGGTCCTGGCCGTCGCCGCTCATGGCAGGACCCCCAGCATCTCGACCACGGAGCGGCCCGTGAGGCTCTCGACGACGTGCGCCAGCCCGACGACCGCGAACCCGGACATGACGAGCGTGAGCAGGACCTTGAGCGGGAAGCCCAGCGCGAACGCGTTGAGCGCGGGTGCGACGCGCGTGAGCAGGCCGAGCCCCACGTCGGCGAGGAACAGCACGACGAGCATCGGGCCGGCGATCTGCAGCGCCGCGACGAACAGCTGACCGAGGCCGCCCGCAAGGTTCTCGGCGACCGCGCTCGGGTCCACGATCGCGTCGACCGGCAGCGCGTCGAACGTGCGCACCAGGCCGGACAGGACGACGAGGTAGCCGTCGGAGGCGAAGAGCAGGACGAGCGCGAGCAGCTGGTAGAAGCGCTGGAACACCGCGCCGCTCGTCATGCCCAGCGGGTCGTAGCCCGACGACACCTGGAAGCCGCCGAAGATGTCGATCAGGCCGCCCGCGGACTGCAGCGCGGAGAAGACGAGGAGCACGCCGAACCCGAGCGCCGCTCCCACGAGGGCCTGTGCGACGAGCGCCGCGACGAACGCCGCGGTGCCGCTGTCGGTCAGCGGTTCGATGCGCGGGGCGACCGCGAGCGCGAGCGCGAGCGACAGCCCCGCCTTGACCTGCCCGGGGATGGCCCGGTGCGAGAACGGTGGCGCAAGGACGAAGAACGCGGCGAACCGCACGCTCGCGAGCATCACGGTCTCGACCTGCGCGAGCGGCACCGTCAGCGCGATCGGCCCCACGTCAGCCCCCGACCAGCGCCGGGATGCGAGCGAACAGCTCGTGCGTGAACGTCACGAGCTCGGTGATCATCCAGTGCCCGCTGACCATGAGCGCGGCGCCCGCGGCGAGCGCCTTGGGCACGAAGCTGAGCGTGATCTCCTGGATCTGCGTGACCGACTGCACGAGCGAGACCGTGAATCCCACGACGAGGGCGCTGACCAGCACCGGCGCGGCGAGCTTGGCGGCCAGCACGAGCGCGTCGAAGGCGACGTCCAGGACTGCGCTGGTGTCCATCAGCCCGCCCCGGTGTACGAGCCGACGAGCGACGTGACGATCAGGCCCCAGCCGTCCACCAGCACGAACAGCAGGATCTTGAACGGCAGGGAGATCATCACCGGCGGGAGCATCATCATGCCCATCGCCATGAGGACGGCGGACGTCACGAGGTCGATCACGAGGAACGGCACGAAGATGACGAACCCCATGATGAACGCGGACCGCAGCTCGGAGAGCAGGAACGCGGGGATCAGGGTGGTGAGCTCGACGTCGGCGGGGGTCGCCGGGTTCGGCAGGTCCGCGGCGCGGGTCAGCAGCGCGAGGTCCTGCTCCCGCGTGTGCTCGAGCATGAACTCGCGCAGCGGCCCCTGGCCCACCTCGGCCGCCTGGCTGAACGAGAGCGAGCCGTCGAGGTAGGGCTGGACCGCGACCTCGTTGACGTCCCCCAGCACGGGCGACATGACGAACAGCGACAGGAACAGCGCCAGGCCGGCGAGCACCTGGTTCGGCGGGACGCCCTGCAGGCCGAGCGCGTTCCGCGTCAGGGCGAGGACGACGAAGATCTTCGTGAAGCTCGTCATCATCAGGATGAGCGAGGGCGCGACGGACAGCAGCGTGATCGCGACGAGCACGACGATCGACGAGCTGGGCGTGCCGTTGACGCCGTTGAGCGACACCGAGACGGAGCCGCCCGGGACGTCGGGCACGACGGGGTCTGCGGGCGGCTGCGGCGCCGCCCACGCGGGTCCGGCGAGCACCGCCCCGGCGGTGAGCAGCGCGAGGGTGACCAGGAGCACGAGCGTCGCCCGGCGCGCGCGCGACGCGCGTGCGAGCGCCGTGCCGACGCCCTCGAGGCCGGCTGCCGGCAGGGGTGTCACCGCCGGACCGTCCGGTCCTGCAGCGCGCGCACGAGCGTGCGCCACGTGTCGGGCGCGAGGACCGAGCCCGCCAGCGGACCGCCGGCGTGACCGGGCGCACCGGCATGACCGGGCGCGCCGGCATGACCGGAGGCGGCGCCGGCGTGAGCGTTCGTCCCGGCCTGGCCGTTCGTCCCGGCCTGGCCGCTCGTGGTGAGCGCGCCCGCCGTGGCGGCGCGGCCGTTCGTCGCGCGCGGGCCGTCGGTCGCTCTCGGGCCGGTCGTCGCGCTCTGGCCCGTCGTCGCGCCGGTCGTCGCGTTCGGACCGGTCACGGTGGCCTGACCCGGGGTGACGGCCGCCCCCACCGCGGCCGCACCCCCGTCGTGCCTCCTGACGCCCTGGACGCGCTCGAGCTGCGAGGGCCGTCTCTGGCCCGCGACCCGGCCGCGAGGTGACGTGGCGCGCGGTGGCTCGGGAGGCGGCACGACCGGTCCGAGCTCGCTGAGCATCGTGACCTGCTGCTCGCCGTACCCGACGAGCAGGCGGCGCGTCCCGACGGCCACGACCGCGACCCCCGAGTGCCGCCCGAGACCCTGCCGGCCGACGACGTGCACGTCGTGCTCGTCGCCCTCCCGCCGGGTGGTGCGCGCCGGTGTGCCGAGCTTGCGTCCCGCGTACCAGATCAGCCCGACCACGCACGCCAGCGACAGCACGACGCGCCCGGCGAGCAGGAGCTCGTCCATGGCTCAGCGCCCGTCCTCGTCGGTGATGATCTCCGTGATCCGCACGCCGTAGGCCTCGTCGACGACGACGATCTCGCCGCGCGCGATCAGGCGTCCGTTGACCATGACGTCCGCGGGGCTGCCCGCGGCCCGGTCGAGCTCGAGGACCGTGCCCGGCACCAGGTCCAGGACCTGACGGACGGGGAGCGTGGTCCGGCCGATCTGCGCGGTGAGCGTCATGTCGACGTCGTAGAGCATGCGCATCGACCCGCGCTGCGTGGGCACCCGGCCCGCTGCGGCGCTCGGCGCGGCAGGCTGGCCCGCGCGCACGCGGACCGCGAACCACGCGACCGCGACGCCCTCGTGCTCCAGCGCGAACACCTCGGCGCCCGGCACCAGCACCTGCGCGACCGGCTCGGTGCGCACCTGCTCGAGCACGCCCGCGCCGAGCGCCTGCGCGGCCGCCTCG
>JAEYUL010000121.1 GCA_023432565.1 Actinomycetes bacterium
CGGATGCCGAAGAACTTGGGCTCCCACAGCACCAGGTCCGCGAGCTTGCCGGGCTCGACGGACCCCACGTGCGCGTCGATGCCGTGCGCGATCGCGGGGTTGATCGTGTACTTCGCGACGTAGCGCCGCGCGCGCAGGTTGTCCGCCGGCTCGTCGGTGCCGAGCGCACCTCGTCGGGCTTTCATGACGTGCGCGACCTGCCACGTGCGCGTGATCACCTCCCCGATCCGCCCCATCGCCTGCGCGTCGGACGACGTGATGGACATGGCCCCCAGGTCGTGCAGCACGTCCTCGGCGGCGATCGTCGTCGCCCGGATCCGTGACTCGGCGAACGCGAGGTCCTCGGCCACGTGCGGGTTGAGGTGGTGGCAGACCATGAGCATGTCGAGGTGCTCGGCCACGGTGTTGACGGTGTGCGGCAGCGTCGGGTTGGTCGACCCCGGGATGACATGAGGGTGCGAGGCGACCGTGAGGATGTCCGGCGCGTGCCCGCCGCCCGCACCCTCGGCGTGGAACGCGTGGATCGACCGGCCGCCGATCGCGGCGAGCGTCGACTCGACGAACCCGGCCTCGTTGAGCGAGTCGGAGTGCAGCGCGACCTGCAGCCCCCAGCGGTCCGCGGCGCGCAGCGCGGCGTCGATCGCCGCGGGCGTCGAGCCCCAGTCCTCGTGGACCTTGTAGCCCGCCGCACCCGCGAGCGCCTGCTCGTCCAGCCCCTCGTCGGAGACGGTGTTGCCCTTCGCGAGCAGCAGGACGTTGACGGGCAACGCGTCGAGCGCCCGGTGGATCGTGCCCAGGTGCCACGCGCCGGGGGTCACGGTCGTCGCCTTGGAGCCCTCGGACGGGCCGGTCCCGCCGCCGACGATCGTCGTCAGGCCGGTCGCGAGCGCCTCGTGCACCTGCGACGGCGACAGCAGGTGCACGTGCGAGTCGATCCCGCCGGCCGTCAGGATCTTGCCCTCTCCGGAGATGACGTCCGTCGACGGGCCGATGTGCAGCTCGGGGTGCACGCCGTCGGCCACGTCGGGGTTGCCGGCGCGGCCCAGGGCGACGATCCGGCCGCCGCGGATGCCGACGTCGGCTCGGACCACGCCCCACCAGTCCAGGACGATCGCGTTCGTGATCACGGTGTCCAGCGCGCCGGCCGCGCGCGTGGTCGTGCCTTGCGCCATCGACTCGCGGATCGACTTGCCGCCGCCGAACACCGCCTCCTCGCCGCCGAACGTGCGGTCCTGCGTCACCTCGATCCACAGGTCCGTGTCACCCAGGCGCACCTGGTCGCCCGTCGTCGGGCCGTACAGCGCGACGTACCGCGCACGCGAGATCTCGACCACGCCTCAGTCCCCCGTCCCCGACGAACCCGCGGCTGACGAACCCACGCCCGACGAACCCGCGCCCGAGGTGGCGGCATTGCCCGCGACCGGACCCAGCGCGCCGCCGTCGACCTTGTCCCGCTGGATGCCCGGTACCCGGCGCCCACCGCGCAGCGTCACCGCCGCGACCACAGCCGACGCGCCCGGCTCGAACCGCCGCGACGTCCCCGACGGCAGGTCGAGCCGGAACCCGTACGCCGCGACCCGGTCGAGGTCGAGGGCCGCGTTCGCGTCGGGCAGGTGCACGTGCGAGCCCACCTGCACGGGCCGGTCGCCGGTGTTCGTCACGACGAGCGTGATCCGCTCGTGCGCCGCGCGGTCCGCGTTGAGGACCACGGGCTCGTCCTCGCGGCCGGGCGCGAGCCGGATCGCGCCCGGTCCGCTCGTCGTCGTGCCAGCCATGTCCCGGCCCCCTCAGGCGATCGGCTCGTGGATGGTGACGAGCTTGCGCCCGTCCGGGAAGGTCGCCTCGACCTGGACGTCGGGCAGCATGTCCGCGACCCCGTCCATGACGTCGTCGCGGCCGAGGACGGCGCGGCCCTCGACCATGAGGTCCGCGACCGAGCGGCCCTCGCGGGCACGCTCCAGGACCCACGTGGTCAGCAGCGCGACGCTCTCCGGGTAGTTGAGCCGCACGCCGCGCGCGAGCCGGTCGCGTGCCACCATGCCCGCCACCGCGAGCAGCAGCTTCTCGGTGTCGCCTGGCGTCAGGTGCACGGGCTCTCCTTCGTCGTTCTCGGTACCGGTGGCGTCGGGGTCGGTGGCGTCGCTGCCCGGGGGATCGGTGACGGCGGCGTCATGCGCCCACCGCCACGACGGCGAGCGCCTCTCCGGGCGCGACCTGCTGACCCGGTTCGACGAGCACCTCGACGACGCGCCCGTCGACGGGCACGGGCACGGCGAGCTCGAGCTTCATGGCCTCGAGCGCGACCAGCCGCTCCCCTGCTCGCACTCGTTCGCCGACGCGCGCGTCGATCCGCCACACCGAGCCGACCATCGGCGCCTCGACGAGCACGCAGCCCTCGGGCGCACGGCGACGAGGGGCGCTGACCGGCGGTGCCGTCGCGGCCTCGTCCGGCGCGTCGAGCTCACCCGCGAGCGCCCATCGCTCCCGTTCCGCCGCGAACGACGCGGCCCGACGAGCGGTGACCCGCGCGATCTCGTCGGCGTCCGCCTCGAGGCGCTCGCGGTGCTCGCGGGCGGAGAACCAGCCGTCCTCGATGTCGAGCGTGCGCCGCCCGGCGGCGAGCTCCGCGCGCCAGTCCAGCAGCTCGTCGGGCGTGACGGGGTGCCAGACGATCCGGTCGAAGCACCGCAGCAGCCACGGCACGCCCGGCTCGAACGACCCGTGCTGCACGAACGTCGACCACACCGGCACGGTCCGCCCGACGATCTGGTACCCGCCCGGCGAGTCCATCCCGTACACGCACAGGTACTGCCCGCCCAGCCCGACCGTGCCCTCGGCGGTCCACGTGCGCGCCGGGTTGTACTTCGTCGTCTGCAGGCGGTGCCGGGGGTCCAGCGGGACCGCGAGCGGCGCACCCAGGTACACGTCGCCGAGCCCGAGCACCAGGTACTCCGCGGCGGTCATGGTCGCGAGCACGTCGTCGACCGCGTCCAGCCCGTTGACCCGCCGCACGAACTCGGCGTTCGACGGCAGCCAGGGGGCGTGCGGCCGCACACCCGCGACGTACCGCTCGACGGCGGCGGCGACCACGGGGTCGTCGAACGACAACGGCAGGTGCACGCGCCGGGACGCCACGGCGAGGTCGTCCGTGTGCGGCAGCGTGTGCTCGAGCTCGACGAGCACGCCGACGAGCGCACGGACCGGGAGCGCCGCCGGGTCGACGTGCACGTGCAGGCTGCGCACGCCGGGCGTCACGTCGACCACGCCGACGAGCCCGTCGCGGACGCGGCCGCGCAGCGCCTCCGCGAGCGCGTGCACCCGGACCCGCAGTCCGAGGTCGAGCACCGGCGGACCGTACTCGACGAGCACGTGGTCGTCCCCGCCGCGCAGGTAGCGCACGCGCGGGCGCCCCAGCGCGTCGTTCGCGTCACCCGGGACCACCGCGAGCACGCCGTCGTCGCCGTCGGTGCCGGTCACCAGGCCGGGCGGCAGGGACGCTGCGCCACGCAGGCGGTCGTCGGTGCGCAGGCGCTCGGCGGTGCGCGTCGGGACGGGGTCGAGGCGGACCGCGTCGCCGGGCCGGATCTGGCCGAGCTTCCAGCGGTGCCCGGAGACGACCGTGACCGGGCACGCGAAGCCGCCCAGCGACGGCCCGTCGGGGCCGAGCAGGATCGGTGTGTCGCCGCTGATGTTGAGCGCACCCACCGAGTACGGGGTGTCGTGCACGTTGGAGGGGTGCAGGCCCGCCTCGCCGCCGTCCGGGCGGGCCCAGCGCAGACGCGGCCCGGACAGCCGCACTCCCGTGCGGTTCGCGTGCGCCTGCACGTGCCACGTCGCACCGAGCAGCGTCGCCATGTCCTCGCGCGTGAGGAAGTCCGGCGCGGGGTGCGGGCCCTCCTGCACGGCGATCCGCCACGTGCGCGTGAACCGCGGTCGCAGCTCGACGGGCACGGTCGCGGGCATCCCGAGGCCCGAGCGCACCACGCCGCCGACGGCACCACGCGCGTCGGCGGGGACCAGCACGTCGCCCGCCGCGAGCGCACGGCCCGCGTAGCCGCCGAACCCGCCGAGCGTGAACGTGGAGGCCGAGCCCAGGTACGTCGGCACGTCGAGCCCGCCGCGCAGCAGCACGTACGTGCGCAGCCCCGCGTGCTCGGGCGCGCCCACGTCGAGGACCGACCCGGCGGGCACGCGCACCGGCTCCCACTGCCGGATCGGCCGGCCGTCGAGCGTCACCACGGCCGGTGCACCGGTCACGCACACCGTCGCGTCGTGGCTGAACCGCAGCCGCGGGCCGGTGAGCGTGCACTCGAGCCCGGGCGCGCCCTCGTGGTTGCCGACCGCACGGTTGCCGAGCCGGAACGACAGGTCGTCCATCGGCCCGGACGGCGGCACCCCGACCTCCCACAGCCCGCGCCGGCCCGGCCAGTCCTGCACGGTCGTCATGTCACCGCCGCGCAGCACCTCGACCCACGGCTCGTCGTCGTGGACGTCCGCGAGCAGGTCCGTGTCGAGCGCTCCCGTGCGCACGCGTTCGTCGGCCAGCGCGGCGCGCAGCTGCGGCAGGTTGGTCGCGACCCCCTCGATGCGCGTCGCCGCGAGCGCGTCGCGCGCCTCGGCGAGCGCGTGCGCGCGGTCGCGTCCGTGCACGACGACCTTCGCGAGCAGCGGGTCGAAGAACGGCGTGACGTGCTGGCCGGGTTCGACCCAGCCGTCGACGCGCACGGGCGGCAGCGTCACGTGCGTGAGCGTGCCCGTGCTGGGCAGCCCGCCGCGTCGCGGGTCCTCGGCGTACACGCGCGCCTGGATCGCGTGCCCGCTCGTCGGCAGGTCGTCGGGCACGCCCGCGAGCACGTCCTGCCCGTCGGCGAGCCGCAGCATCCACTCGACCAGGTCGACGCCCGTGACCTCCTCGGTCACGGTGTGCTCGACCTGCAGGCGCGCGTTGACCTCGAGCAGCGCGGCGTCGCCGCGGTCGAGGTCGACGACGAACTCCACCGTCCCGGCGCTGCGGTACGCCTGGGCCGCGAGCAGGTCCCGCGCCCATCCGACGAGCCGGGAGCGCAGCGCGTCGTCGAGGCCGGGTGCGGGCGCCTCCTCGACCACCTTCTGGTGGCGGCGCTGCACCGAGCAGTCGCGGTCCCCGAGCGTGACGACCCGGCCACGCCCGTCGCCGAACGCCTGGACCTCGACGTGCCGGGCGCGGCGCACGAGCCGCTCGACGTACAGGGCCGGGTTGCCGAACAGCTCGCTGCCGGTGCGGCGCACGTCCTGCACCGCCGCGATGAGCTCGATGGGTGTCGCGCACCGCCGCAGACCCAGCCCGCCGCCACCCGCGACGGCCTTGACCATGACGGGGTAGCCGATCCGGTCGGCGGCGCCGATGGCCTCGTCGAGGTCGACGAGCGCTCCGGAGGCGGCGAGCACCGGGACGCCGGCGGCCTGCGCCGCGTGCCGTGCGCGGAGCTTGTCGCCGCACGTGGCGACCTGGGCGGGCGTCGGCCCGACGAACGTGAGACCGGCCGCCTCGACGCACGCGACGAACGCCGCGTCCTCGGACAGGAACCCGTAGCCGGGGTGCACCGCGGTCGCCCCGGAGCGCCGCGCGGCGGCCAGGACGAGGCCGGCGTCGAGGTAGGCGCGCGGGTCCGGGCCGAGGTGCGCGACGTCGTCGGCGAGACGCACGTGCGGTGCCGCGACGTCGTCGTCGGTGCACAGCGCGACCGTCCGCCACCCCAGCCGCCGCGCGGTCCGCAGGATGCGCACCGCCACCTCTCCCCGGTTCGCGACGAGCAGCGTGCTCCCCACGGTGCCCCTTCCCGTCGCTCCCGTTGCAGGTCCGGACGTATACATGCCCGTATCCCGAACGGTACGAAGGGGATGTTTCCGCCCGGACCCGCCCGGATGAACGCCGCGTTACGCGCCCCTCAGGTGCGGGGCGTACGCAGGGAGCGGGGCGTCAGCCGGCCAGGGCCATGCGGGTCATGGCGCTCGTCGCGCGTTCCATGACCACCTCGAGCGACTCGCCCACGTGCTGGTGCAGCGCCGTGAGCGCCTCGGGCAGCCGGCGAGCCAGGACCAGCTCGATGATCTCGATGTGCTCGTCGATCGTCGTCGCGATGCGCGACGTCTCGACGAAGTCGTGCATGCGCACCGCGCGGATCTTCTGGTTCACGGTCACGAGAGCCTCGGTGAGCTGGGCGTTGCCCGACGACGCGGACAGCACCTGGTGGTAGCGCTCGTCGAGGAGCACGAACGACGGGTCCGGGTCGGGCGGCGCGGCGCGCAACCCGACCCAGAACTCGAGCTCGGAACGCAGCGCGGCCTCGTCGTGCCGCACGGACGGGTTCTCGATCGCCCGCTGGATGCCGCGCAGCTCGAGCGTGATCCGCAGCTCGTACAGGTTGCGCAGGTCCTCGAGCGACGGCACGACGACGGCGTACCCGAAGTCGGTGCGCTCGATCAGCCCGTCGGACAGGAGCCGGGACAGCGCCTCTCGCACGGGCGTGCGGGACACGTCGAAGGTCTTGCCGAGCTTGGGCTCGGTGAGCCGTTCACGCGGGCTGATCCGCCCGTTGAGGATCTCGTCGCGCAGCCGGTGGTAGACCACCTCGCGCAGCGACCGACCGTCCGTCGGCGCGTTCGTCGCGTCGGCCACGTCAGGACGCGGACCCGTGCTCATGGACATGGAGCCTAGCCCTCGCCCTCGCGCGGCTCCCGGACCGCCGACGGACCTCCCCCTGGTCACAACGCCATCGCCGCACGGACGTCGCCCTCCCGCTCGAGCCCACCGGCACCCTCGCTGGTCACGCGCCCGGACTCGAGCACGTAGTAGCGCGCGGCGGCGGACAGGGCGAACCCGACGTGCTGCTCGACGAGCAGGACCGCGAGCCCGCCGGCCGACGTCAGCGCGGTGATCGCGTCCTCGATCTCCTGCACGACGTTGGGCTGGATGCCCTCGGTCGGCTCGTCCAGGATCAGCACGCGCGGTCCCGTGATGAGGGCGCGCGCGATCGCGAGCTGCTGACGCTGCCCACCCGACAGGAGGCCCGCACGCCGGCCGAGCAGCTCACGCAGCGCCGGGAACAGGTCGAGCGCCGAGTCCATGCGCGCCTTGCCCGCCGCGCCCGCGCCGTCCGCGACGAGCTGCAGGTTCTCGCGCGCGGTGAGCGTGCCGAACGACTGCTGGCCCTGCGGCACGTACGCCAGGCCGCGCCGCACCCGCTGGTGCGGCCGCAGCCTCGTGACGTCCTCGCCGGCGAGCAGCACGGTGCCGCTGCGCACGGGCAGCAGCCCGACGGCGGCGCGCAGCAGCGTCGTCTTGCCCGCGCCGTTGTGGCCCATGACCGCGGTCACGGAGTCCTGCTCGACCTCGACGTCGACGCCGTGCACCACCGACGTGCGGCCGTACCCCACGTGCACCCCGGTCAGTCGCAGCATCACTCCACCTCCGTCGCGGAGCCGCGCGCACCCGCGCCACGGCCCAGGTACACCTCGACGACCTTCGGGTCGGCCTGGACCTGCGCGACCGTCCCCTCGGACAGCACCCGCCCTTGGTGGAGCACCGTGACCGACGACGCGAACGTCCGCAGGAACTCCATGTCGTGCTCGACGACGACGACCGTGCGCTGCTCACCGATGCGTTGCAGCAGGAGCCCGGTCTGCTCGCGCTCGGCGTGGCTCATGCCGGCCACGGGCTCGTCGAGCAGCAGCAGGCGCGCGTCCTGGACCAGGAGCATCCCGATCTCGAGCCACTGCTTCTGCCCGTGCGCGAGCACCCCCGCTGGTGAGTCCGCGTGCGCGGTCAGCCCGATGGTCTCGAGCGCCTGCGCGACCTCGTCGGGGATCGCGCGCCGCCGCCGCAGGAGGGTCGGCAGCCCGCGCCGCGAGCCCGCCGCGATGTCGAGGTTCTGCAGCACCGACAGCTCGTCGAACACGCTCGCGGTCTGGAACGTGCGGCCCACCCCCGCGCGCACGATCCGGTGCGCGGGCTTCCCGACGAGCTCGACCCGGCCGAACTGCACCGAGCCCGTGCACCGCGCGAGCCCGGTGATGGCGTCGACGATCGTCGTCTTGCCCGCACCGTTCGGGCCGATGAGGAACCGCAGGTCACCCTGCGTGACGGTGAGGTCCACCCCGTCGACGGCGACGAAGCCGTCGAACTCGACGCGTAGCCCGCGCACCTCGAGGTAGTCGTGCCGGAACCGTTCACCGGGTGCGGCGATCACGGCCTCGAGCGCCTGCGGGTCCAGCTGGACCGTGGCGTCCCCGTCGTCGGGCAGCGGCGTGGTGTCGTGCGTCGTCATGCGGTCCTCCCCGCGCTCGCCGTGGCCTCGTCGTGCTCGCCGTCGCCCGTGCCGTCCGCACCAGGCTCGCCGGGAGCCGGCGGGCCCGCGGCCTGGCCGGCGGGCCGTCGCCGCAGCCGCAGCCGCCCCACGGTCGCCAGCCCGTCGGGCAGGAACGCGACGACGAGGATGAACAGCCCGCCCAGGAAGTACGTCCAGAACGACGGGAACCGCTCCGACAGGCTCGTCTCCGCCCAGGACACCGCGAGCGCGCCGACGACCGGGCCGAGCAGCGTCGCGCGTCCGCCGATCGCGACGCCCACGAGGAACGCGATCGACGGCACGACACCCACGTCCGCGGGCGAGATGATCCCGACGACCGGTGCGAACAGCGCCCCGCCGATCGCCGCGAACAGGGCCGCGAGCGTGTAGGCGAGCACCTTGACCAGGGCGGGGTCGTACCCGAGGAACCGGACCCGGTTCTCCTGGTCGCGCACCGCGACGAGGAGCTCGCCGTACCGCGAGCGCATGATGAGCCGCACTGTCAGCACCATCACCAGCAGGGTGCCCGCGGCGATGTAGTAGAGCATCTGCTTGTTCACCGGGTCCGCCAGCGAGAAGCCGAAGAACGACCGGAACCCGTTGAGCCCGTTGGTGCCGCCTGTGACCTTCTGCTGACCGATGAGCAGGATCACGAACGCCGCCGCCAGCGCCTGCGACAGGATCGCGAAGTACGCGCCGCGCACGCGCCGCTTGAACACCGCCAGCCCGAGCAGCGCCGCCAGGCCCGCGGGCAGCAGCAGGATCGCCAGGACCGTCACGACCGGGCTGCGCATCGGCTCCCACCACGCGGGAACGGTGCCGTCGCCGTACAGCAGCATGAAGTCCGGCACGCCGTCGGGCCCGGCGTCGGCGAGCTTGAGGTGCATCGCCATGAGGTAGCCGCCCAGTCCGAAGAACACGCCCTGGCCGAGCGTGAGCATGCCCCCACGCCCCCAGGCCAGCCCGATCCCGACCGCGACCATCGCGAGGCAGATGAACTTCGCCAGCAGGTTGAGCCGGAAGTCCGACAGGACGTTCGGTGCGACGACGAACAGCAGGAGACCGGCCACGCCGGTCCCGACGAGCAGGCGCGCCCGCTCGTGCGACCACAGGGCGCTCATGCCAGGCTCCTCGTCCGGACGGCGACCAGACCCTGCGGCCTGACCTGCAGGAACGCGACGATGATGACGAACACGAGCACCTTGGCGATGCTCGCGGTCGACGAGTACTCGATGCCGGCCTGCAGCAGGCCGAGCCCGAACGCGGCGATCACCGCGCCCTTGAGCTGGCCGATCCCGCCGACCACGACGACGAGGAACGCGTCGACGATGTAGGCCGTGCCGAGCGTCGGCCCGATCGACCCGAGCAGCGTGAGCGCCACCCCCGCGACGCCCGCGACGCCCGAGCCCAGGAAGAACGTGAGCCGGTCCGTCGCGCGTGTCGAGATGCCCGCGCTCTCGGCGAGGTCACGGTTGGCGACGGTCGCGCGGATCCGCCGGCCCAGCGGCGTCAGCGTGAGCACGAGCGTCATCGCGACCACGGCGAGGGCCGCGAGCGCGAGGATGAACAGCCGCGTCTTCGGCACCCCCACCCCGAGCACCTGCACCGCGCCCGACAGCCACTCCGGCGCACGCACGTCCACGTTCGGAGCACCGAACACGTCCCGCGCGAGCTGTTGCAGCACGAGCGCGACGCCGAACGTCACGAGCAGCGTGTCGAGCGGCCGGTGGTACATGCGGGAGATCAGCGTGACCTCGAGCAGCAGGCCGAGCAGACCTCCGACCAGGAACCCGATCACCAGGGAGACGAGCAACGAGACGCCCGCGTCAGCGATCGCACCTTGCACGACGTACGCCGTGTACGCGCCGGCCATCATGAACTCGCCGTGCGCCATGTTGATGACGCCCATCTGCCCGAACGTGAGCGCCAGGCCGAGCGCTGCCAGCAGCAGCACCGACCCGAGGCTCAGCCCGGCGAACAGCTGTGAGACCAGGGCATCCATGCACCCGCGTCCTTCCTGCGCCCTCGTCGGACGCGGCCCGGCCGCCCCGGGGGCGGCGTACGGCGACTGGGGCGGTGGCCCGGCTCACGGAGAGAGGGCCGGACCACCGCCGTCAGGGGTGGGTCAGGACAGACCCTCGGCCCAGTCGTAGCCCTCGAGGAACGGGTCCGGCTCGATCGGCTCGTCGGACTCCCACACGGGGTAGATCAGGCCGTCGGCGTCGATCTTGCCGATGAGCGCGGTCTTGGCGATGTGGTGGTTGTCCCCGTTGACGGTCACGGTGCCCTCGGGCGCGTCGAACGAGACGCCGTCGGCCGCGGCCTGCACGTCCGCCACCGCGAACGACTTGGCCTTCTCGACCATGCCCTTCCACAGGTACAGCGAGGTGTAGGCGGCCTCCATCGGGTCGGACGTCACGCGGTCGTCGCCGTACTCGGCCTTGAACGCCTGGACGAACTTCGTGTTCTCCGGGGTGTCGACCGTCTGGTAGTAGTTCCACGCGGTGAGCTGGCCGACGATGTTGTCGACGCCGATGCCACCGACCTCCTCCTCGGCGATCGACACCGAGACGACCGGCACGGTCTCGGCGGTCAGGCCGACGTTCTTGTACTCCTTGAAGAACGCGACGTTCGAGTCGCCGTTGAGCGTGTTGAACACGGCCTGCGCGCCCGAGCCCTTGAGCTTGGTCACGATCGTCGAGAAGTCGGTGTGCCCGAGCGGGGCGTACTCCTCGCCGACGATCTCGATCCCGTTCGCGCCGGCGTACGCGATGATCTCCTTGTTGGCCGTCCGCGGGAACACGTAGTCGGAGCCGACGAGGAAGAGCGTGGTGACGCCCTGCTCCTTGAGGTAGTCCATCGCGGGGATGATCTGCTGGTTCGTCGTCGCGCCCGTGTAGAAGATGTTGGGCGAGGCCTCCAGCCCCTCGTACTGGACGGGGTAGAACAGCAGCGACTTGTTGTCCTCGAAGACCGGCAGCATCGCCTTGCGGGACGACGAGGTCCAGCCGCCGAAGACCGCGGCCACGCAGTCGGACTTGATGAGCTTCTCGGCCTTCTCGGCGAACACCGTGGGCTCCGACTGACCGTCCTCGCCGACGATCGTCAGCTGCTTGCCGAGCACGCCACCGGCCGCGTTGATCTCCTTGGCCGCCAGGTCGAGCGCGTCACGCACGGTCTGCTCGGAGATCGCCATCGTGCCGGACAGCGAGTTGAGGAAGCCGATCTTCACCGAGTCGCCGTCGGTCTCGACGCACGACCCCTCGGAGCTGGGGGCGGACGCCTCGTCGTCGGTGCGGGACCCGCAGGCCGACAGGACGAGGAGGGCGGCGAGCGCCCCGCTGGACACCGCGAGCGCGCGGGTGGTGCGAGTCGATCTGGTCACGAGAGGACCCTTTCGCTGGGGAGGAGCTCACGAGCGGAACCGGACGAGGGCTCAGTCACCGCGATGCACCGCGCTGTGTCCCGAGGTGTATACATCCCTGTGCCCATGACGCAGGACGGTAGGGATGGGGTGTTTCGGACACGGTCCCCCGGGCGTGAACGGGGTGTTTCGGCCTGGTCCCGATCCGGTCACGCGTGCTCGGCACCGTCACGGCCCGGACGCGCCTACGCTGCGACCATGCACCTGCGCGCCCTCGACCAGTCCGCCAAGCTCAAGGACGTCCTGTACGAGATCCGAGGGGCGACGCTCACCGAGGCCGCACGCCTCGAGGCGGAGGGGCACGCGATCCTCAAGCTCAACACCGGCAACCCCGCGGCGTTCGGGTTCGAGGCGCCGCACCAGATCGTGCGGGACATGATCGCCGCGATCCCCTCCGCGCACGGGTACAGCGAGTCACAGGGCATCCTGTCGGCCCGGCGGGCGGTCGTGACGCGCTACGAGACCGACCCCGAGTTCCCGCAGCTCGACGTCGACGACGTCTTCCTGGGCAACGGTGTCTCCGAGCTCATCACCATGGTCATGCAGGCGCTGCTCGACGAGGGCGACGAGGTGCTCATCCCCTCCCCCGACTACCCGCTGTGGACCGCGATGACCTCGCTGTCCGACGGCAAGCCCGTGCACTACCGGTGCGACGAGTCGAACGGCTGGCAGCCGGACCTCGAGCACCTCGAGTCGCTCATCACCCCGCGCACGAAGGCGCTCGTCGTCATCAACCCGAACAACCCGACCGGTGCGGTCTACTCGCGGGAGACGCTCGCGGCGCTCGCGGACGTCGCGCGCCGGCACTCGCTGCTGCTGCTCGCCGACGAGATCTACGACCGCATCCTGTTCGACGGTGCCGTGCACACCCCGCTCGCGTCGGTCGCGCCCGACCTGCTGTGCCTGACCTTCAACGGGCTCTCGAAGACGTACCGGGTGGCCGGCTACCGCTCGGGCTGGATGGTCGTCACCGGTCCGCGCGAGCACGCGTCGGGCTTCCTCGAGGGCATCCAGCTGCTCGCGTCCACGCGGCTGTGCGCGAACGTCCCCGCCCAGCACGCCCTGCAGGCCGCGCTCGGCGGCGTGCAGTCGATCGACGCGCTGATCGCCCCCGGCGGGCGGCTGCACGAGCAGCGCGAGGTCGCGTGGCGCGGGGTCACGTCGATCCCGGGCGTGACGTGCGTGCGGCCCGACGGCGCGCTGTACCTGTTCCCGCGGCTCGACCCCGACGTCCACGAGATCCACGACGACGCCAAGCTCGTCTACGACCTGCTCGTGAGCGAGCACATCCTGCTGGTGCAGGGCACGGGCTTCAACTGGCCGACGCCCGACCACCTGCGCATCGTCACGCTGCCCGAGGCACGTGTCATGGCCGAGGCCGTCGAGCGGCTCGGCAACTTCCTGTCGTCGTACCGTCAGTAGCGCTGGGGGCCCCGTGACCGACACACCTGCCACGTCACGCTACGACCAGCTGCCCGAGCCGATCCGGCTGGACCAGACCACCGTCGACATCCCCGCCGCTGCGCCCCCGGACCCCAGCGGCGGCGGCAGCCCGGAGACCGACGTGCGGCTCAACGGCGCCTGAGGCGACACCGCGTCCGCGTCCGACCGCACGGGGCGCGCTCGCCACCGGCTCGGGTCGTCGCCGTGGCGCTCAGCTCGCGACGAAGCGAGCGTGGACCGCGGACGCGACCGTGATCTCCTCGGGCTTCAGGTCGAGCTGGCCGGCTGCAGCGTCGGCGACGGCACCGCGCATCACCGCGGCCTCGTACTCCGCCGGGTTGTCGGGCGCGCCCAGCAGCCCGGGCTCCGCGAGAGCCACCGCTCGCACCTGCGTCAGGCCGAGCGCGCGGGCGTAGGAGCCGGCGCGCTCGACCGCGTCCGCCACGGCACGCTCGCGCGCGTCGGCGACCAGCCGCGTGCGCGTCGCGTCGGTGAGCGTCCAGTCCACGCCCTGCACGGTGACGCCGTCGAGCACCGCGACCTGCTCGACCCACTCCGCCAGGCGCGACAGGTCGGCGAACGTCGCCTCCAGCCCCACCTGCGCGTGGTGCACGAGCGGCAGCTGGGTGCCGTGCTCGTTCCACGGCCGCCTGCTCCACACGCTCAGGCGGTGCGCTGACCACCACGTCACGGGGCCCGTCGACGGGTCGTGCAGCGCACGCACCTGGTCGACCATCCGCGCGTGCGCGTGCGTCGCGCGTTGCACCACCTCGTCGCGCTGGGGACCTTCGAACCCGACGACGAGCGAGACGGTCCCACGCTCGGCCACGTGGCGGTGCTCGCAGCGGCCCTCGACGGTGATGGTGGTCTCCTGCACGGCTCCGAGGCTAGTGCGCCGCTCGGGCCGGCGACGAGACCCGCCCGCCCCAGTTCGACTCCCCCGCCCTCGTCCCCCCTCGTCCCCCTCGTCCGCCCTCACCCCGACGACCCCGCGCGCGCTCCGGCCCCGAGCAGCCGACCCCGGAGCAGGCGTGGGGTCACGCACCCTCACCCCGACGACCCAGCGCGCGCTCCGGGCCCGAGTGGTGGACCCCGGAGCTGGGGCTGGGTCGCGCAGGGGGCGGGGGACGACGAACGGGCCGGTCACCCCGAGGGGTGACCGGCCCGTTGCTGGTCGTGCAACCGGATGCCGTGGCGTCCGGGTGTCGCTCAGCTCAGCGGCTGGCGTCGGCTCAGAAGCCGCCGCCGAAGTCCTCGCCGCCGCCGGCGGGGGCCGCGGGGGCCTTCTCCGGCTTGTCGGCGACGACGGCCTCCGTCGTGAGGAACAGCGCCGCGATCGACGCCGCGTTCTGCAGCGCCGAGCGCGTGACCTTGACCGGGTCGTTGACGCCCGCGGCCAGCAGGTCCTCGTACTCGTTCGTCGCGGCGTTCAGGCCGTGACCGGTCGGCAGGTGACGCACCTTCTCCGCCACGACGCCGCCCTCGAGACCGGCGTTGACCGCGATCTGCTTGAGCGGGGCCTCGATCGCGAGCTTCACGATCGCAGCACCGGTCGCCTCGTCGCCCTCGACCTCGAGGCCCTCGAACGCCGTCTTGCCGGCCTGGATGAGCGCGACGCCACCACCGGCGACGATGCCCTCCTCGACGGCCGCCTTGGCGTTGCGCACGGCGTCCTCGATGCGGTGCTTGCGCTCCTTGAGCTCGACCTCGGTGGCCGCGCCCGCCTTGATGACGGCGACGC
>JAEYUL010000091.1 GCA_023432565.1 Actinomycetes bacterium
GACGTGCGCAGCGCCGTGCGGTGAGGGCCGCGCGCACCAAGGTCCCGCCGGGACGGTCGCGGCTGGCCGGCCGGGACCCCGTCCGGGAGCGCGCCGTCCTCGCGGTGCGAGGTGAGGGCGGTCCTGCCGACCCGCCCCGGGGCGCAGTCGTGCGGCAGCCGCACGGGCTCGGGCACCGCGACGCGGAAGCACCGGTCGACGACGCGCGCCGCACTCGGCACGGGCTCGCCCCGCAGCTCCTCGAGCGCCTCGGCCAGCGAGCCGAGCCCGGTCGCGGAGGGCTCCAGCCGGGCGAGCACCGCGTCGAGCAGCGCGCGCACGTCGGCGCCCGACTCGTCGTGCGCCGCGGGCACGTGCCGCAGCGCCGCACCCAGCCCGGCGAGCACCGGACGGCCGTCGGGTCCCACGACGATCGTCCGGTCGCCGACACCTCCGTGCTGGGCTCCGGCGGCGTGCAGAGCGTCGAGGGCCTGGGCGACGGGGATCGCGACGGTGGCCGCCTCGCCCTCGGTCAGCACGTCGCCGGGGGCGCACAGACCGGCCAGCGGGATCCCCCGGACGTGATCGGTGAAGACGCCGAGCACGTCGGGGCCCAACGGCACCGCCTCGAGGACCCGCGCGAGGTGCTCGTGCCGAACCGACCGCAGCGCGGCCACGCGTGCGCGCGTCGTGTCGTCGGCCCGAAGGACGTGCAGCTCGACGCGGAGGTCGGAGCCGTCGAGCGCGACCGCGACGAGCGCGCCGTCCTCGCCCGGCGCCAGCGGCCGGAAGCCGGCGGCGGCGAGCGCCGCGTCGACCACGGGGCTGACCCGTACGTGCGTCGTCATGCCCGCATCGAAGCGGACGTCGCGGCGAGGCGTCGCCGTTCGTCCACAGGCGCGTGCCGGGCGTCAGGTGAGCGGCACGACCTGGTGCTCGTGCGCGGACCGCCGAGCGGCGTCGAGCACGCGCGCGGTCGCGACGGCGTCCGCCGGGTCGACCGGCACGGGGCCCTCGCCGCGAACCCACGCCCGCAGTGCCGGGTAGATCTCGTGGTGCCCTCCGCCGGGCGCAGGCACCGGGGTGCGCTCGGCGCCGTGCACGAGCCAGCCCTCGTGCACGGGCTCCCCCGGGCGCCGGCTCTCCTCGTACGCGTCGTCGAAGGCCTCGAACGGTGTCGGCTCCCCCTCGAACCGCGTCACCAGGTACGCGCCGCGCTCGCCGAGCACGCGCGTGCGCGGGCCGGGCGCCGCGACGAGACCGCCGGCCTGGAGGTGGCTGAGGACGCCGGTCTCGTGACGTACCGCGAGGAACACGTCGTCGACCGCGGGCGTGGTCCGCGCCGCGAGCTCGGCGTACACCTCGAGCACCGGCCCGAACAGCTGCACCGCGGAGTCGACCAGGTGCGCCCCGAGGTCCAGCAGGAGCCCACCGGCCTGCTCGTCGTTCTCCTTCCAGCGATCCTGCGGACGAGGGCGGAACCTCTCCCAGCGCCGCTCGAACCGGTGCACGCGCCCGAGCTCGCCGCGCGCGAGCAGGTCGAGCAGGGCGAGCTGCTCGGCGTCCCAGCGCCGGTTCTGGAAGACCGTCAGACGCCCGTCCCCGCGAGCGACGAGCTCGGCCGCCTCGGCCTCCGTGGTCGCCAACGGCTTGTCGACGATCACGTGCACGCCCGTCGCGAGCGCCGTCGCGGTGTGCGTGGCGTGGGCTCCCGTGGGGCTCGCGACGACCACGAGGTCCACGTCGGTCACGTCGGCGAGCAGCGTCTCGACGTCGGGGAGCACACACGCGTCGGGCCAGTCCGCGTGCACCGCAGCGGCACGGCTCGCGGTCACCACCGCCACCACCTGCTGACCGGCGGCCCTGATCAGGCGCGCGTGGATGCCACGTCCCGCCCCGCCGTAGCCGATCAGCGCCACACGCAGCCCGTCCATGCCGCTCACCCTAGGACCCGTGGGAGGACCTAGGCTGGCGAGCATGCTGTTCGAGGAGCTCGAGCTCGGGACCCGCCTCCTGCCCTACGTGCCCACGTGGGACCTGCAGCGCGAGGTGCACGCGGCCGTCTCCACGGGCGCGCGCGAGGACACCGTGCTCCTGTGCGAGCACGAGGACGTCTACACCGCGGGACGACGCACCGCGACGTGGGACCGGCCGGTCGACGGGACACCCGTCGTCGACGTCGACCGCGGCGGGCGCATCACGTGGCACGGCCCCGGTCAGCTCGTCGGGTACCCGATCGTGCGGCTCGCCGAGCCCGTCGACGTGGTCCGCTACGTGCGTGCGCTCGAGCAGGCGCTCATCGACACGTGCGCCGACCTCGGGCTGGCGGCGACGCGCGTCGAGGGCCGCAGCGGCGTGTGGTTCGAGCCACGGCCCGGTGGGCTCGCCCGCAAGGTCGCGCAGATCGGGGTGCGCGTCGCGCGCGGCGTGACGATGCACGGGTTCGCGCTGAACTGCGACCCGGACCTGCACGCGTTCGACCGGATCGTGCCGTGCGGCATCCCCGACGCGGACGTGACGTCCCTGAGCGCCGAGCTCGGCCGCCGCGTGGGCATCGCCGAGGTCACGCCGCTGGTGCGCGAGCACCTCACGGCCGCGCTGCCGCCGCTGCTGGCGCAGCGCGGCGCGGGCCTCGCCCCCGGCGCGGGCGTTCGCTGAGCGCCTCTCAGGCGGTGCTGCGCAGCTCCTCGGCGACTCCCATCGCCCACGCGCGCACGGAGTCGAAGTCGCGGAAGTCGCCGTCCTGGGCGCGCACGAGGGCGACCAGCGCACGCTCCGAGACCGACAGCGACGCCTTGTCGAGCGCACCGACGAAGCACTTCGCCTCGCGCGCACCGGTGGCCGTCACCATCGCCTCGACGTCGTCGGGCACGTTCGTCTGCGGGTTGGCCCCGACGGGGCCGGACCAGAAGATCCAGACCGGGCGCAGCCGCAGGTGCGCGCCCTGGCGCACGACGAGGTCGCGCAACGACGCGGCCAGCCGCCCTACGTAGACCGCCGAGCCGAGGATGACGGCGTCGTACGGCATGACCCGCTCGACGTCGTCCGGCGGCGTGACGTCGACGGTGTGACCGGCCTCCCGGAGGACCTCCGCGACGACGTCGCCCATCTCGCTCGTGGCGCCGTGACGGGACGCAACGCTCACCAGAACTCGCATGGTCGCCTCTCCTCCCCCAGGCCTCGTTGCCTCCCCTCAGCCTCGTCGCTGACCGGCCGGACCGCGAGGGACCCAGGTCCTCAGTGTGACGCCCGCCTCGCCCTACGCACGGTGCATGCGCCCGCGCGGCGGCTAATGTGGCTTGCGTGACGATCGCACCCGAGGGGCGCCGCATGCTGCGCGTCGAGGCACGCAACGCGCAGACGCCCATCGAGAGGAAGCCCGAGTGGATCCGCACGCGCGCGACCATGGGCCCGGAGTACTCCGAGCTCAAGGGGCTCGTGAAGCGCGAGGGCCTGCACACCGTGTGCGAGGAAGCGGGCTGTCCCAACATCTTCGAGTGCTGGGAGGACCGCGAGGCGACCTTCCTCATCGGCGGCGACCAGTGCACGCGCCGGTGCGACTTCTGCCAGATCGACACCGGTAAGCCCGCCGACTTCGACGCCGACGAGCCGCGGCGCGTCGCCGAGTCCGTCCGTGCGATGGGCCTGAAGTACTCGACCGTCACCGGCGTCGCCCGCGACGACCTGCCGGACGGCGGGGCGTGGCTCTACGCGGAGACCGTGCGCCAGATCCACGCGCTCAACCCGGGGACGGGCGTCGAGCTGCTGATCCCCGACTTCAACGCGATCCCCGAGCTGCTCGACGAGGTCAACGCCTCGCGTCCGCAGGTGCTCGCGCACAACCTGGAGACGGTCCCGAGGATCTTCAAGCAGATCCGCCCGGGCTTCCGCTACGAGCGGTCGCTGTCGGTGCTGACGCGCGCCCGCGAGGCGGGCCTGGTCACCAAGTCCAACCTCATCCTGGGCATGGGTGAGACGTACGACGAGGTCGTCGAGGCGCTCGGCGCGCTGCACGAGGCGGGCTGCGACCTGGTGACGATCACGCAGTACCTGCGTCCGTCGGTGCGCCACCACCCCGTCGACCGGTGGGTCCGGCCGGAGGAGTTCGTCGAGCTGTCGGCCGTGGCCGACAAGCTCGGGTTCCTCGGCGTGATGTCCGGCCCGCTGGTGCGCTCGTCGTACCGCGCCGGACGTCTGTGGGGCCAGGCCATGCGGCGCCGCGGCCTGCCCATCCCGGACGCGCTGGCGCACCTCGGGGAGCCGACGACCGCGCGCCAGGAGGCGTCCAGCCTGCTCGCCCGCTGAGCCCGCGCTCGTCGCCTCGCGTGACGGGGCTCGTCGGGACGCGCACGTGACGTGTCGCGGCGCTCGGTAGACTCCCGTGCATGGCCCGTGACAAGTCCGCCTCCTCCGCTGCGCCCAAGACGAAGAAGGTGCGCTGGTACCACCAGCTGTGGGAAGCGTTCACGATGACGCGGGAGTCGGACCCCGCGATCACCTGGATCCTGCTGGCCACGTTCGTGGGGATCCTCGGCCTGGGCGCCGTCGTCGGCGTGCTGCTGGACGCGGTCGTCTACTTCCTGCTCCTGTCCCTGCCGTTCGCCCTGCTGGGTGCCATGTTCGTCCTGGCCCGGCGCGCCGAGGCAGCGGCCTACGCCCGCATCGAGGGCCAGCCGGGTGCGGCGCTCGCCGCGCTGCGCACGATCCGCCGCGGATGGACCTTCGTCGAGGAGCCCGTGGCGATCGACCCGCGCTCGCAGGACATGGTGTTCCGTGGCGTGGGCCGCCCGGGCATCGTGCTCGTGGGCGAGGGCACGGGCAACGTCTCGCGCCTGCTCGAGGCCGAGCGCAAGCGCACCGCACGTGTGCTGCCGACTGTTCCTCTGACCGTGCTGCAGGTCGGCCGCCACGAGGGGCAGGTGCCCCTGCCCAAGCTGCCCGGCAAGGTCCGCCGGCTCAAGGCGCAGCTGACCAAGCAGGAGGTCGCCGAGGTCACCAAGCGCCTGCTGGCGCTCGGCGGTGCGCGCCTGCCGGTGCCCAAGGGCGTCGACCCGATGCGTGTGCGCCCGGACCGCAAGGGCATGCGGGGCCGCTGAGCTCCGTTCGTCCGCGCCGACGGGCCCCGCGCTCAGCGGCGCACGGCCGACGTGCCCTGCGCTCAGCGGCGCACGATCGCCGTGCCCGCCGAGCGGTCGTGCAGGCCACGGCCGTCCGAGTCCCACACCACGGCGGGGATCACCAGGCACAGCAGGACCGTGCGCAGCGCGGCGCGGCCCACTCCGGGCGCGCGACCGTCGTCGGGCAGCGGGCCGTCCGGCGTGGCGCCGGCGCGGCGCACGCGCAGGCCGAGCAGACGGTGCCCGACCGTGAAGCCCAGCGTGCCGACGAGAACCAGGTTCTCGACCGCGAAGACGGCCAGGGTCACCATGCCGTCGGCACGCTGCCAGAACGGCCCTGACTCCCCTGCCGCGAAGAATGCGGACGCGAGGAGAAGGCACAGCGTCCAGTCGACGACGAGCGCCACCACCCGACGGCCGATCGGCGCGGCCGAACCCGGCCCGCGCGCGGCCAGGCCCAGGTCCGCGCCGCGCCCCGACTCGCCCGACGGCCCTCCCTCGAGCCACGACCCCACGTTCTGCCTCGTCGTCACGCGCCCAGCCTAAGTGGCGTGCCGACTCGGGCCGCACGGCCCCGGGCTCGCGGCGTCTCACGATCGTTACACCGACGTCCCTCGCGTAACCTCGCGGAAACACTTGCCTCACACCAGAGAAACGGCCCCCGCCTAGCGTCTGGCTAGCCCGATGCGGGCACCATCGACCGAGGAGCAGCGGATGTTCAGCAAGCCAGAGGAAGTCCTGGCGTTCATCAAGAGCGAGGACGTCAAGTTCGTCGACGTGCGTTTCTGTGACCTGCCCGGCGTGATGCAGCACTTCAACGTCCCGGCCCAGTCGCTGGACGCCGACTTCTTCACGGACGGCCAGATGTTCGACGGCTCGTCCATCCGCGGTTTCCAGGCGATCCACGAGTCCGACATGAAGCTCGTGCCGGACGTCACGACGGCCTACGTCGACCCGTTCCGCACGGAGAAGACGCTCAACATCAACTTCCACATCGTCGACCCGTACACCGACGAGCCCTACAGCCGCGACCCGCGTCAGGTCGCCGCGAAGGCCGAGGCGTACCTGAAGTCGACCGGCATCGCGGACAC
>JAEYUL010000142.1 GCA_023432565.1 Actinomycetes bacterium
TGGACCGCCGCGCTGACCGACATGAAGGCCCTGCTCGCCGAGATCGGACGGGCCGTGGCCACCTCGAACGACGACTACCAGGCCACCGAGCGCGCCAACGCCGCGCGCTGGTGACCACCACCGGGCCGTGGCGGCCACACCGCCACGGCCCGGAGCACCACCAGCACCACCAGACGGACCCGCGGCGGCCGCCGGAGCGCCGGCGCCGCGGGTCGAGCACATCGCGACGAGAGCACTAACGGGGGGACCATGTCCGGCGGGCTGCGGATCGAAGACCTGGACGTCCTGAAGCAGCAGATCAACGCGCTGCTCACGCAGTTCGACGAGGTCGAGGCGGCGACCGACAAGGCGAGCCGTGTCCGCGTCAACCAGGACAGCTCGACGTGGTCGCCGTTCCCCGCCGCGACCGCCTTCGCCGCCGCGTACCGCGAGGAGCTCGCGAAGATCGAGCGCGACCTGCGTGGGCTCCGCGACGCCGTGGAGAACATGCGGACCGCGCTCGACAAGGGCGCCGCCGACCTCGAGGCCACCGAGGCCGAGGTCGAGGCCATCTTCACCCGGCTCAACACCATCGCGCTCGAGGGTGCCCCGCCCGCCGGCCCCGTCCCACCCGGGGTGCCCGCCCGTCCCCCGGTGCCGGTGAACGGCAACCGGGTCGCCTGGTGAGGCGACTGCGAGCCACGGTCGGTGCTCTCGGCGCCGGCCTGCTGCTCGTCGCGCTGCCTGCCCCGGGCGCGCTCGCCACGTCCGTCGGCACCGACGACGGGCTGTGGTACTTCACCGCGACCGGCATGGCCGAGCGGCACGAGACGACGACCGGCAAGGGCATCCAGGTCGCGGTGATCGACACGGCGATCAACCCCGACGTCCCGGAGCTGCAGGGCGCCTCGGTGCGCGTGCGGGAGCCGTCCTACTGCGCGGCCGAGGTCATGGGCGCCCCGATGCCCGCGAGCACGGACTCGCCGGTCGCTGCCCACGGGACGTCGATGGTGTCGTTGATCGTCGGCACGGGCACGGGCATCGACGGCGAGCGCGGCGTGCTGGGCATCGCCCCCGACGCCGACGTGCACTTCTACGCGAACATGACGCTCCCCGACGACGCGGACGTCCGCTGCCCGGCACCCGACACCGATGCCGCCTTCTGGCAGTTCGGGCAGGCCATCGACCAGGCGGTGCTGGACGGCGCGGACATCATCTCGATCTCGCTCGCCACGTCCTCGGGCGTCGACGCCGCCGCGATCGCCCGTGCCCTGCACGCCGGCGTCGTGGTCGTGGCCGCCCAGCCCTCCGACTCCACCGGCTCCTACCCCGCCGCCTTCAACGGCGTCGTCTCGGTCGACTCGATCGGTCCGGACGGCCAGCTGTGGGAGGGCGCCTTCGGCGGCAAGGTCGTGGCCCCCGGCGAGCAGATCCGCCAGTTCACCGAGTCGTTCGACGGCTACCGGCTGACGAACGGCTCGTCGAGCGCGACGGCGTACACGGCTGCGGCGCTCGCGCTGGTCTGGTCCGCCTACCCCGACGCCACCGCCAACCAGATCCTGCAGACACTCGTGCGCAACACCGACGGTGAGGACCACGAGCTGTACTGGGACGACGACTACGGCTACGGCGTTGTCAACGTCCGGCACATGCTCGAGCACGACCCGACGACGTACCCCGACGAGAACCCGTTGCTGGTCGACGACCCCGAGGCGGTGCCGAGCGTCGCCGAGGTCACGAAACCCACACCGTTGCCGAGCGCCACGACGAGCCCGTCCGCGTCGCCTCCCGCCGCGCCCTCCGGCCCGGACGACGAGCCGACGGCGGTGACGGCCGACCTGGACGAGTCCGCCGCCGACTCGGGTTCCCGACCGATCGCGCCACTGCTCGTCGGCGCAGCGATGCTCGTCGCCGCCCTCGTCGTGGTCGTCGGGCTCGCCGTCCGGCGCGCGCGAGAGGGCACCGGCCCGTCCGAGCAGTCCCGGACCACACCGCCCACGCACCGACCCGGCCACAGCCCAGACCAGGGGGGACACTGACATGACCCAGACCAAGGCTGCCGAGCTCGCCACCACGCTCCAGGCCGACACCAGCGCCGCGCTGGCGGACGCCGCGGCGCTCGAGTCGCTCCAGGAGCCGTTGCAGGCGGTCAGCACGACCCTGCGGCGTATGTCGAGCGACCTCGGCATCGAAGGCCTCTCCGGCGACGCCGCCAAGGAGAGCCTGGCGAACGTCGCCAGAGCGATGCTCGGGCGAGTCGACGCGCTCGTGGGGATCGCCGGCATCGCCAAGGAGGCGGCGACGGCGGTCGCCACCGCGCAGGAGAGCTACCGCGAGCTGCCTCGGGGCTACCTGACGTACGCGGAGCGCGAGCGGCTGATCGAGTCCGGTGGCAGCGCCGGGCTGCCCTACATCGAGGCGGGGATGGCCGCTGCGCGGGAGAGCGCCGCGGCCCGTGCGGTGACGGCCGCGGCCACGGCGCTCAACGCGTTGACCGGTCAGCTGCCGACCGCCGCCGACCTCAATCGCGAGGAGACCCCGGGGGCCGGCTCCCCGGGTGGGGCGTCCGGCGAACGCCGGACGTCGTCGTACGTCCCGCCCGGTGGCACGCGGCCTCCGTCGTCGTACCTGCCCGGCGAGCCCGGGACGGGTGGCGGCATCGACCAGCCGCCCGGCGGCACGGGCGAGGACCCGGGTGGCCCGGTCGACGGTGCGCAGCCCCCGACCGACGGCTGGCCGGCCGAACCGGGCCCGGGAGACTCCGACTGGCCGGAAGAGCCGGGTCCGGGCGACCCGGGCTGGCCCGGCGGGGGCGACCCCGAGGACACCCACGGCGACGACCTGCCCGGCCAGGGGACGGTGAACGGCCCGAACCCGATCGTCGGCGGTCAGATCTCGGGGCCCGGCGCGGGAGGGGGCCCCGGCAGCGGTGGCCCCGGCGGCGGACCCGGCGGCGGCCCTGGCGCCGGCGGCTCGCTGGGCTCCCACCCCGGCCTGGGGAACACCACGACGGGCCCCGGCGGCGCCGCGGGCGGAGCGCTGGCCGGTGGTGTCGCCGTCGGCGGCACCGCTCTGGGAGCTCTCGGTGCCGCCCGGTTCGGCGGTGCCGGCCTGGCGGGTCTGCCAGGTGCCGCCGCGGGACAGCTCGGCGGGGCGGTGCTCGGCACGACGGCGTCGGGTGCGGGCGCAGCGAACGGCGCACGCGGCGGTGCGGTGACGGGTGGCCGCGGCGCGTCGACGGGCGTGATGGGCGGCGCCATGGGGGGCAGCGCCGGCACCGGCGCGAGCTCGAAGCGCCGCGCGGGCTCGCTCGGCTACCTGGCTCCCGAGCTCGAGGAGGAGGCCGGGCCCGCCGCCCGCGCCACCGGGCTGAGCCGGGGTTCGCGCGCCGAGGCTCCGAAGGTCGTGGCCGAGGCCGTCGAGGACGACGAGACCTGGTGACCGACCGGCGGTGACGTGCGGCGCCCGCTCCGCGCGTCACCGCTGGTTCTGGGCGCTCGCTCGGCGCCGTGGGGCTCAGCCCAGGAGCTCGACGAGCACCGTGCGGTCGCCGATGCGGATCGTCGACCCGCTGGGCACGTGGGTGGGGCTGTCCGGCCCGACGACGAGGCTCTGACCGGACGGCAGCACCGCGACGGTGCCGTTGCCGGAGCCCGCGTCGGCGACCCAGAACCCGCGGGCGTCGATGCCGAAGCGGGCGTGCGTGCGTGAGAGCGAGCGCTCGGGGTCGTCGATCGTGACGACGTGGTCGCACCGCTCCCCGTCCCGAGGGCGCGGCGCGCGACCGATCACGCCCGGACCGCTCACGCTCATCGCCTCGCCGGTGTCGAGCGTGAGGACGAACGTGCGGGGACGAGCCGGGGCCTGCGGCGCGGGGGCGTGGGTTGCAGGCACGGGGGCGCCGGTCGTCCTGCCGGGCGTCGTCGGGCGGCCGTTGCCCGAGCCACCCGCGACCGGTCCACCCGTGACCGGAGCTCCCGCCCCGGCCCCACCGAGGACCTGGGCACCGCGGACCTGGGCACCGCGGACCTGGGCACCGAGGACCTGGGCACCGAGGACCTGGCCGTCGAGTGCCCGACCACCGGGCACCTGGCCCGCGGCCATCGGCGCGGCGACGCGGCCCACCTCGGCCCGGGGCCCCCGGACGTCCACGACGACCGCGCGTCCCGCCTTGTCGTGCCAGCCCTGCCGCAACGGGCCCCGGTCGCCGCCGACCGACCCGATCACGACCCACTGGCCGATGCCCGCCACGAGATGGCCCGCGAGCAGCACGAGGGCGCGCGACGTGGCTCGCGCGAGCCCGGGCGCGTACGGCGACTCCTGACGCGACGCGCGCAGCCCGAGCGCGAGGTTACCGATCGTGCGGCCTGTGCGGGCCTCCCAGACGACGAGACCGACCGCGAGCTCGGCGGCGACGATCCCGGCCAGGGCCGGGTTGGTGGTCGCGGCGAGCACGGCTCCGGCGACGAGGACGACCGCGACGGTGTCGAGCAGGAAGGCGCCGAGCCGCGCGCCGAGGCCGACCGTGCGCACACCGTCGAACGCAGCACCCAGCGCGTCGGGGGCCCCGGACGACGAGCCCGCGGGCGCACCGAGGGTCACCGGCGCGACGCGGGGCCCCACGCCGCGCGACCGGCCCGCCGCACGCGTGTCGCCGGAGCGGCTGCGCCCACCCGCCCTGGTGCGGACGCCCGCCCGCGTGGGCGGCTGGGCCTCGACGACGATGACGGGCGCGCTCGGTGCCCCGCACCCGGTGCAGAACCGAGCCCCCTCGCGCATCGCGCGACCGCACGCGTGACACGTCAGCTCACTCATCACCCCACCATTCCCCGCAGCACACCGACGAGACCGGACGCCACGACCGCCGCGGGCAGGGCTACGACGACCGCGAGCCCTTCGATCCCGTCGGCGAGGCGTGATGCGACCACCGAGCGCCATCCGCGCGCGAGCGCCGCACCGACGCCCGCCACGAGGGCGCCGAGGACGAGTGCGCCGACCGCCGCCGGCACGCGCCACGCAGCCGGCACGGCGAAGCCCACCTCGACGAGCAGGACACCGGCGGCCAGCCGCGGCAGCCAGCGGCCCGGGACGCCACGCGTGGCGCGCGGCACGAGCACGAACGCCAGGAGCACGCACCCGACGAGCACGAGCGCACCCCAGGACGCGAGGGTGCCGCGCTCGTGCGTCGCGAGGACCACGGGGACCAGCGCGAGCGTGGTCACGCACGCCAGGGCGACGGCCGTGGTGACCCTCCGCTCGGCACCGTCGACCGTCCGGGCGACGAGGCGCGCGCTCACGCGTCCGAGCGCGCGCGGCCGCGGCGAGCGCACCGACTCGGCGGTGCGGGCGACCTGGGAGACGTCGACGAGCTGCTCGTCAGGGATCGCCAGCGCCACCCGCGGCGCGGCGCGCAGCACGAGCGGTGCGGCACCGACGAGCAACGCGGGTCCGACCTGCTGCGGCAGGTCCAGCAGCAGCGTCCCCGACTGCACGGCGGCGGCCGCGGCGAGCGCGCCGAGCACCACGACGGCCTCGTCGTCGCCGGAGCGCAGCGCGCGCGTGACGATCGCCCGCACGCCCGCGGCGCTCGTCGCGCACACCAGGGCGACGACGATCGCGAGCCGACGCCCCGCGGAGCCGTCGGGCAGCGTGGCCCACGCACCGGCGGCCGCTGCGAGCACGGGCGCGGCCAGCGTCGCTGCGACCGCACCGGACGTCGTCGGCACGCCGCCCGTCCGGCCCGTCCCCGCCACGACGAGCGCGAGGACCGCCAGGACGCTCGTCGCGCCCGTGGAGACCACGGCCGGCAGGTGCGCCACCGGACCGAGCATCGCGAGCATCAGCAGGACCGCGCCGAGCGCACCCGCGAGCGCGAGCAGGCCGCCCTGAGGGCGGGGACGACGCGTGAGCACCTCGGGGTCCACCTGCGCGCGTCCGCGCGGCCGCGGGGCGGGGCGCACGACGTGCAGCGCGGCGCCGTCGGAGACGAGGTCGCCGACGGGTGCCCGCACGTCGAGCGCGCGGCCCGCCGAGTCCAGGACCAGCGTGCCCGGGGTGTCGAGCGGGACCAGCACGGCGCGCAGCGCGTCGGCGAGCACGACGTCGCGGCGCAGCGCGACGTGCCGCTGCTCGGCGCCGGCCGTGACGACGAGTCGCACGTGGGCCAGGGGCGAGACGGCCTGCGCAGGGCCGGCCGGCGCAGCGACCGACGTCGGGGCCGGCGTCGGGGTCGGCGTCGAGGCGCTCGAGGGCGCGAGGGGTGCCGTCACGACCACCTCCCTGCGTGCTGCCTCGAACGTGCGACCTCGAACCTGCCTGGTGGGACGGGTGAGCACACCGCCTCACCCCGGCCCACATGGTACGGGTCCGGATCGCCCGGCTTGCCGGTAGCGTTGCGCCAGTCTGTCCACCTCCGGCGCGCAGCCGGGCAGCAGGGAGGCTCATGTCGATCGCCGCCGACCGGAACGTGCAGGCCGGCCCTCCGCCCGTACCCACGGGCCAGGTCGTCATGCAGCCACCGCCTGAGATCCACCCGTCCGACGGCGTGAGCGGCGTCCTGTCGAACCTCGTGCCGATGCTCGGCTCCGTCGGCTCGATCGTCTTCATCGCCATGTCACAGCCGGGTGGTCGGGGCATGATCGCCGGCGGCATGTTCCTCGTCGCCTCGCTCGGCTTCGTGGCGGTCAACGGCTGGCGACAGCGCGCCCAGCACCAGGCGACGGTCGTCGGCGCGCGGCGCGAGTACCTCGCCTACCTCGCGGACCTGCGCCGCACCGTGCGGCAGGCGGCACGGGCCCAGCGACGCGCCGCGCAGTGGTACGCGCCCGAGCCGAGCGCGTTGCCGGCCGTCGCCGAGGAGCGCTCGCGCGCGTGGGAGCGCACGCCCGACCACCCCGAGTTCCTCCGCGCACGGCTCGGCACGGGAGCCCAGCAGCTGTCGTTGCGGCTCGAGGCACCCCAGACGCCGCCGCTGGCCCAGCTGGACCCCGTCGCTGCCTCAGCCGCGCACCGGTTCCTGGTCACGCACCGCGTGCAGCAGGACATCCCACTGTCCGTCGACGTGCGCAGCGCGGCACGCATCGAGGTCGCAGGCGCCGAGCAGGAGGCCCGGGCCCTGGCCCGCGCGGTCGTCGCGCAGCTCGCGACGTTCCACTCACCGGACCGCCTGCAGATCGCGGTGCTCGCGAGCGAACGGGCGATGCCCGCGTGGGACTGGGTCAAGTGGTTGCCGCACGCGCACTCGACGCGCGAACGCGACGCCGTGGGTGCGGCGCGCATGATCGGCACGACGCTGGCCGAGATCGAGAGCCTGCTCCCCGAGGGCCTCGCCGACCGGCCCCGGTTCGGGCCCGCGGCACCCGCGACGACGCCCGCGCCGCACGTCCTGGTCGTCGTCGACGGCGGACACGTGCCCGTCGGCAACGGGATCCTCACGTCCGACGGCGTGCTCGGCATCACGGTGCTCGAGCTGCCCGAGCACTGGGAGGACCTCGAGGACCCGAACGTGCTGCGCTTCCTGCTGGGCGCCGCGCTGCCCGACGGCGGCGTGCCCGTGGAGGTCCTGCGCGTCGGACTGGAGCCCACACGGCTCAAGGGCGACCAGCTGTCCGTCCCGGAGGCCGAGGCGACCGCACGCCGCCTGCTGCCCCTGTACGTCGACGCAGGCCCGCAGCGTGCCGACGGCCAGGTCTCGGCCGAGCTCGTGGACCTGCTCGGGCTGGGCGACGTGCGCGACCTCGACCTGGCCCGCGCGTGGCGGCCACGCCTGCCCCGCGACCGCCTGCGCGTGCCCATCGGCCTGACCCCGCAGGGACAGCCCGTCGCGCTCGACATCAAGGAGTCCGCGCAGCAGGGCATGGGTCCGCACGGGCTCATCATCGGTGCGACGGGGTCAGGCAAGTCCGAGGTGCTGCGCACCCTCGTGCTCGCGTTGGCCCTGACGCACTCGTCCGAGGACCTCAACTTCGTGCTCGTCGACTTCAAGGGAGGGGCGACGTTCGCCGGCATGGCGGACATGCCGCACGTGTCGGCGATCATCACCAACCTCGGCGAAGAGCTCACGCTGGTCGACCGCATGCAGGACGCGCTGCAGGGCGAGATGGTGCGGCGCCAGGAGCTGCTGCGGGCCGCGGGGAACTTCGCCAACGTCGCCGACTACGAGAAGGCCCGCCGCACGGACCGCCCCGACCTGCAGCCGCTGCCCGCGCTGCTGATCGTCGCGGACGAGTTCTCCGAGCTGCTCGCCGCCAAGCCGGAGTTCGTCGACCTGTTCGTCGCCATCGGACGCCTCGGCCGCTCGCTGCAGATGCACCTGCTCCTGTCCAGCCAGCGCCTCGAGGAAGGGCGGCTGCGCGGCCTGGAGTCGCACCTGTCCTACCGGATCGGCCTGCGCACGTTCTCCGCGGCCGAGTCGCGCACGGTCCTGGGCGTGCCCGACGCGTACGAGCTGCCCCCGGTCCCCGGGGTCGGCTACCTCAAGCCGGACCCGACGACGATGATCCAGTTCCGCGCCTCGTACGTGTCCGGACCTCCGCCTGCCCGACGACGCGGGGCCGCGGGGGGCGCCGGGCCGGTGGCCACGGGACGGGCACGCCTCGAGTCGTTCACCGCTGCGCCCGTGCTGTCCGCGACGCCCGCCCGCGACGAGCCCGACGAGCCGTTCGAGGACGAGCAGGAGCGCCGCGCGACGTTCGACATCGCCGTGTCCCTCATGAAGGGCCGCGGACCGGAGGCCCACCAGGTGTGGCTGCCGCCGCTCGTCGTGCCCGAGACGTACGACCGGCTCATGCCGGACCTCGGGGTGGACCCTGCGCTCGGCCTGGTCTCCCCCGGGTGGCGGGCCGCCGGCCCGCTGACCTTCCCGCTCGGGATCGTCGACCGCCCGCTCGAGCAGCGGCGCGAGAACCTCACGATCAGCCTCGCCGGCGCGGGTGGCCACATGGCCGTCGTCGGCGGACCACGCTCGGGCAAGAGCACCACGACGCGGTCGGTCGTGACGGGCCTCGCCCTGACCCACACCCCGCTCGAGGTCCAGTTCTACGTGCTCGACTTCGGCGGCGGGACGTTCACCCCGCTCGTGGGGCTGCCGCACGTAGCCGGGGTCGGCACGCGCGCCGAGCCGGACGTCGTGCGGCGCATCGTCGCCGAGGTCGAGGGGATCGTCGACGCGCGCGAACGCTACTTCCGCGCGCACGGCATCGACTCGATCGAGACCTACCGCCAGCGCCGGGCTGCGGGCCAGGCCGACGACGGCTACGGCGACGTGTTCCTCGTCGTCGACGGCTGGTCGACCGTGCGTGCCGAGTTCGACGAGCTCGAGCCGCGCCTGCAGGCGCTCGCGGGGCGCGGCCTGACCTTCGGGATGCACCTGCTGGCCACCGCGAGCCGGTGGATGGACTTCCGGACCCAGGTCAAGGACCTGTTCGGGACCCGCCTCGAGCTGCGGCTGGGCGACCCGACGGACTCCGAGCTGGACCGCAAGGTCGCCGCAGCCGTCCCGCGCGAGCGTCCTGGCCGCGGCATGATCGTCTCGAAGCACCACGTGCTCACGGCGCTGCCGCGCATCGACGGCGACGGCTCGGCGCAGACCCTGGGCGCAGGGGTGCAGCACCTCGTGCAGTCCGTGGCGCAGTCCTGGCGGGGCGCTCCCCCGCCCAAGCTGCGCCTGCTGCCCGAGCAGGTCCCGCTCGACGAGCTGCGCGCTCGAGCGCCCCGCGCGCCGGGCCTCCTGCTGGGCATCGACGAGGCGGCGCTCGCCCCCGTCGTGCTCGACGTGCGCGAGGAGCACCACCTGTACGCCTTCGGCGACTCGGGGGCCGGCAAGTCCGGGCTCCTGCGGCTGGTCGCACGCGAGGTGCAGCGCCTGCACACGCCGCAGCAGGCGCAGATCGTCGCGGTCGACTTCCGGCGCGCGCTGCTCGGCGAGATCCCCGACGAGTACCTGACGAGCTACCTGACGACGCACGAGCAGGCAGCGGCGGAGATCTCCGAGCTCGCGGCGTACCTGCGCGGACGCCTGCCCGGCCCCGACGTCACTCCCGAGCAGCTGCGCACCCGCTCGTGGTGGTCGGGCGCCGAGGTGTACGTGCTCGTCGACGACTACGACCTCGTCGCGACGTCGTCCGGCAACCCGCTCGCCGCGCTCGTGCCGCTGCTGGCGCAGGCCGGTGACGTCGGGCTGCACCTGGTGCTGACGCGCCGGACGGGCGGCGCCTCCCGCGCGCTGTTCGACCCCGTCGTCCAGTCGCTGCGGGACCTCGCGGCGCCGGGCCTGGTCATGTCGGGCAGCCCCGACGAGGGCGCGCTCGTCGGCGCGGCACGTCCCATGGCCTCCGTGCCGGGACGCGCCCAGCTGGTCACGCGCGACTCAGGTCTGCAGGTCGTGCAGCTCGCCTGGACTCCGTCGACGACCTGAGCCGGGCTCGCGGTCCGCGCAGGCGGTGCCCACCGCGCCGCGGGCCGCGAGCCGACGCGCGTCGTCCGGCTCGCCCGATGCGGTCGAGGGGCTGCGCAGCAACGCCACCTCGTCGCCGTCCTCGGCGGGCGGCGACGCTCGCGGCTCGCCCGCGGGCGACAGCGAGCGGCTACGACCGCGGGGCTCGTCGCGGTGTCAGCGCCCCTCGACGCGCACCGTGCGCTCGCCCAGGCGCAGCGACCAGCCGACCGTGACGACCGCCCGCATGCCCGGGGGCAGCGTGGCGGCAGCGCCGTCCGGCCGCACGACGACCGTGCCGTTGGTCGAGCCGCGGTCGACGAGCCACAGCTCGCCGGGACCGGCCGGGCCGAACGACAGGTGCGTCTTGGACAGCGAGCGTGCCGGGTCGTCGATCGCGATGACGTGCGCCACGGAGCCCTGCGGCGCACGCCCGACGACGCCCTCGCCCTCGACGTCGACGCGCTCACCCGTGTCGAACACGAGGCGCAGCGCGTGCGGGACCGGCGCGATCCCCGTGGCGGGCGTACGCAGTCGTGTCAGCTCGATCTCGTCGAGCTCCTCGCCGGACCACCGTGACACCGCGGGGGTTGCGGGCCCGGTGACGGGCTCGGGGGCCGCAACGGCCGCGGCTGCCGTGTGGGGCTCGGCTGGTGCATCGGGCTCGGCTGCCGCGCCGGGCTCGGCTGGTGAATCGGGCTCGGCTGGCGCGCCGAGGCCGGGGGGCGCGACGGGGTCAAGCGCGCTCGGCTCGCCCACCTGCGCCCCCGAGTCCGGCGCCTCACCGGACGCGGGCGCGACCGGGTCGGTCACGCGCTCCGCGCCCGCAGCAGGCGTGTCGCCGAGGGTCCGGGACGACAACGCGTCGCCCGCCAGCGGCTGCGACGTGCCGGTCGTCGGCGCCGCCGGCGCCGCGGTGATGAGCGGCGCGGGGTCCACCCGGTCACCGGCTCGGGTGCCGACGCCGGGCGGCAGCGGGACCAGGCCGATCGTCGCGGGGGCGTCGATGAGGTCCGCCGGGCCGGCGGCGGTCTCCCCCGCGGGGGGCGCTGGTCGCACCCAGGCACCGGCGCTCGCGTCGTCGCGCGTCTGCCCGGAGGCGACAGGAGGCGCAGCGGCGGCGGGCACCGACGGCGCGGCTCCCGTCGTCGCCGGCGGGCCCGTCGTGATCGGGGCCGTCGTGATCGGGCCCGTCGTGATC
>JAEYUL010000177.1 GCA_023432565.1 Actinomycetes bacterium
CAGCCAGGGACCCCAGACGGAAGTGAAGGACGCCTAGTGGTGGACAGCGGACCCCGCATCCTCGCCGGTCGGTACGAGGTCGGTGAGCTCATCGGCCGCGGCGGCATGGCCGAGGTGCACATCGGGCACGACACCCGGCTGGGCCGGACCGTCGCGATCAAGATCCTGCGCTCGGACCTCGCACGTGACCCGTCGTTCCAGAACCGGTTCCGGCGCGAGGCGCAGGCCGCCGCGGCACTGAACCACCCGGCGATCGTGGCGGTCTACGACACCGGCGAGGACGTCTTCACCGAGCCCACGGGCGTCGTGGCGCACGTGCCGTTCATCGTCATGGAGTACGTCGAGGGCCACACGGTGCGCGACATCCTGCGCGACGGGCACGCGGTGCCCATCGAGGAGGCCGTCGAGATCACCATCGGCGTCCTCTCGGCGCTCGAGTACTCCCACCACGCGGGCATCGTCCACCGGGACATCAAGCCGGCCAACGTCATGCTCACGCCCACGGGCGCGGTCAAGGTCATGGACTTCGGCATCGCGCGGGCCGTCGCGGACTCCGCCGCGACCATGACGGCCACGCAGGCCGTGATCGGCACCGCGCAGTACCTGTCGCCCGAGCAGGCGCGCGGCGAGTCCGTCGACGCCCGGTCGGACCTGTACTCCACGGGCTGCCTGCTGTTCGAGCTGCTCACGGGTCGCCCGCCGTTCGTCGGCGACTCGCTCGTCTCGGTCGCCTACCAGCACGTCCGCGAGGCCGCGCCGGTGCCGAGCTCGATCGCGTCCGACGTCCCCGAGGCGCTCGACCGCATCACCATGAAGGCCCTGGCCAAGGACCGTGAGCAGCGCTACTCCAGCGCCGCCGAGTTCCGCTCGGACCTGGAGGCCGTGCTGCGCGGCGGCGCGGTCGGCGCCCCCCCGGTCGGCACGGCGATGGTCGCGGCCGTCCCGGCGGGCGACGCCACGCAGGTCCTGGCGCCCACGCCGGCGACGCAGGCGTTCCCGCCGGTCGCGGCGCCGTGGGGGGCCACCGGCGTGACGACGGTCGCCACCGACACGCCCCCCGAGGACGAGGAGAACAAGCGACCCTGGCTCATCTGGGTGCTCGTCGCGATCGCGGTGCTCGCGGTCGCGGGCATCGTGGCGCTCCTCGTCGCGAACGCGGGCGACAAGGAGCCGGAGCAGATCGCCGTGCCGACGCTCGTCGGCCTCACCGAGGACGAGGCGAAGGCGGCGATCACCGAGGCCGACCTCGTCGTCGGCAAGCGCACCGCCGCGCCGTCCGACGCCCCGCAGGGTCAGGTCATCAGCACCGACCCGCCTGAGGGCACCATGGTCGACCCCGAGACGCCGATCGACTACGTCCTGTCCTCCGGTCCGGACTCCGTCAAGGTCGAGGACGTCTCGGGACGCACGGCGTCGGCGGCGGAGAAGATCCTCGAGGGCCAGGGTCTCGTGGTCAACGGGGACCAGCAGGACGACAACAACCCGAACTTCCCGAAGGGCCAGGTCACCAAGACCGACCCGGCAGCAGGCGACACGGTCGATGCCGGGACGTCGGTGACGCTGTACGTCTCGACGGGCAACGTCGAGCTGCCCGATCTGGTGGGCAAGTCCCAGGACGAGGCGCTCGACATCCTGGCGGGCCTCAAGCTGGTCTCGTCGGTCCGCGAGGTCACCACGACCGAGAAGGACCCGGGGACCGTGCTCAGCCAGGACCGTCAGGCGGGCCTCGTCTCCCAGGGCACGCGCGTGACCATCGAGGTCGCCGTCGCGCCGGAGACCGCCACGGTCCCCGACGTGACCGGGATGACCTACTCGGAGGCGGTGCAGGCTCTCGCGGCGGTCGGTCTCACGAACGTCCAGAAGCAGGAGGAGGACTCCGAGCAGGAGGCCGGCCGCGTCCTGTGGACGGACCCGCGCAAGAGCTCGGAGGTCGAGCTCGACCAGCTCATCGTCATCCACGTCTCGCGCGGCCCTCAGCAGCAGCCGGACCCGAACCCGGGGGACACGCAGGATCCCGGTCCGGGCGGTGACGGGCAGGGCTGACCTCGCCCGGCCGCCCCGCACACACCACGACCCCGCGTCTGCTCCGGTTCTGAGCGCTCAGAGCCGGAGCGGGCGCGGGGTCGTCGGGTTGTGGTGGCTCGGTGGCAGCGTCAGAGGCGGACGAGCGGGTGCAGGCCCGCCGAGCGGGCCACCGCCTCGTCGTCGCCGCAGGCCTGCAACCAGTTGGCCAGCAGGCGGTGGCCACCCTCGGTCATCACCGACTCGGGGTGGAACTGGACACCGAACAGCGGCAGGTCACGGTGCTGCAGGCCCATGATCACGTCCCCCGTGCGAGCCGTCACGACGAGCTCGTCGGACACCGTCCCGTTGACCACCGCGAGCGAGTGGTACCGCGTCGCGGTGAACGGTGACGGCAGGCCCGCGAGGACGCCCTGCCCGTCGTGCTCGACCGGGCTGGTCTTGCCGTGCATGAGCTCGGGAGCGTGCGTGACCGTGCCCCCGTAGACCTCGCCGAGCGCCTGGTGACCGAGGCAGACGCCGAGCATCGGCGTCCCCGTGGCGGCGCAGTCACGGATCACGTCCATGCTCGAACCCGCCTCGGCCGGCGTCCCGGGGCCGGGCGACACGAGCACCCCGTCGAACTCGGCACGCTCGGCCAGCGGCGGCACCGCGTCGTTGCGCACCACGACCGTCTCGGCACCGAGCTGGTTGAGGTAGCCCACGATCGTGTAGACGAACGAGTCGTAGTTGTCGATCACGAGGATCCGGGTCATCACTCACCCACCGTGGTGTCGTTGAAGGGCATGAACGGCGCGACAGCGGGGAACACCCACGTGAAGCAGACCGCGAGCGCGGCGGCCACGAGGACCGCCACGAGCAGCACGCGCACCGCCACCGGGCCGGGCAGGTGGCGCCAGAGCCAGGCGTACATCATCGCCTCCCACGGTCGTCGCGACCAACGGCATTGCCGACCCGCGTCCTCATGATGCGCCCTCGAGCAGCTCGGCCGGGGTGCCGTCCGCGACGGGCGCCCAGTAGTCGAGCTCGGCGTGCACGACGTACCGCTCGCGCGCGGAGAACATCGGGTGGCACGTCGTCAGGGTGAGGTAGCGCTTCGTCGGGGACTCGCCGGGCTTGCCGGGGACGGGGGCGATCACCTCCGTCTGCGTGGGCCGGACGATCTGCCACGACGTGACGCGGTACACGTACCAGGTGTCCGTCCCCGGGCCTCCGTCGACCGTCGCGGTCCGCACCACGATCGGGTCGCCCACCTGCAGCTCGGCCACCCGGTTGAACGGCTTGGCGAAGGTCGTGCGGTGCCCCGCGAGCGCGACGTTCCCCAGACCGCCCGGCATCGCGGTGCCGGGGTAGTGGCCGACGCCGAGCACATCCAGGACGGTCGCGCGATCCACGCCCTCGCTGACGGGACGTTCCGGCTCGCCGTCCCAGCGCGGCACCTGGACGGTCGCGAACGTGACCGCGTGCTCGACGTCGCCCATCACGGGCGGCTCGTCGCGTCGCTCGGGGGCGACCAGCGGGCCCGTCGCGCTGGGTGCCGGCGTCGGGACATCGACTCGCGGCAGCTCACGGACCACCTCGGCCTGCGCGCGGTTGCCCTGCACGTCGGTCCACCACAGCTGCCAGACGAGGAACGCCAGCACCAGCACGCCGAGCGTGATGAGCAGCTCCCCGACGACGCCGAGCACGCCGTAGGCCACGCGCGCGCCGCGGGACGGCCGGCGTCGCGCCGGTGCGCGGGACCGGGTGCTCGTGGGGTGGCTCATCGGGTGGGTGCGGGGCCCGCGCCCACGGCACCGCCGGCCTGCGGGATCGCGGTGTCGTCGTCGACGCCGGGGAGCACGGGCGTCCCCTCCGGGACGGTCGCGTACTGCAGGTCGGTCGAGCCCGAGTAGGCGTCGAGCTCGAGCGTGTCGTTCGTCTCGACGGACCAGCCGAGCCCGACCGCGGCGGCGTCGGACTTGTACGCGCGGACCTGGGGCGAGTCGTTCAGCGCCTTGCGGAGCCGGTCCGGGTCCCCGACGGCACGGATGATGTAGGGCGGGGAGTACACCCGCCCCTGCAGGCGCAGGACGTTGCCCACGCACCGGAACGCGCTCGTCGAGATCACGCGCTGCCCCATGAGTGACATGGCCTCGGCGCCACCGGCCCACAGGGCGTTCATGACGGACTGGATGTCCTGCTGGTGCACGACGAGGACGTCCGGGCTGATCTCCTCGAGCCCGGGCTGATCCTGCGGGGCGTCGTCGAGCCGCACGGTGAGGCCAGGACCGGTCACGGGCACCGCACCGGCCTCGATCCGGTAGGCCGTCGGCGGGTCGAGCACGCGCGTGCCCGCGGCCTGCGCCGCCGCCGCGGTGAGGCCGTCGACCTCGCTGCGCAGCTCGTCGACCTCGGCGGTGAGTCGCTCGACCCGCTCGACCTCGGCGACGGTGAGCTCGCGCAGGTCCTGCGGGTGCCGCTGTGCGTCGTCGGCCCGGGCGAACTTGGCGTTCGCGGCGAAGAGCGCGCCGGACAGGACGAGCACCACGGTCACCGAGACGGTGCCACGGGGCACGCGCCGGGACGCGCGGTGCGGGCGTTCGGTCACGGCGTCCTCTCGGCTCGCGGGCGGTGGCGAGGGTCCTGCGGTGCACGCGTGGTGCGGGGCGAGCCGCCACGCACCGGCACGGTATTGTCGCCCACTACGCTAGGCGATGGTGCCGGCAGCCGGGCCAGCTCGTTCCGACTTCCGCCGCCGTCCGACCATCCCGGTGAGGCAGCCGTCCGGCGCAGGCCTCGTCGCAGAGCAGGAGATCTCGGTGCCCGAGTCGAAGTCGCGCAAGAAGGCCACGTACACGCCTCCCCCGGCGAAGGCCGCGAGCAAGCCGAACCCGCGCTGGTGGGTACCGGTCATGCTCGGCCTCATGGTGGTGGGGCTCGTGTGGATCGTGACGTTCTACATCGCCCGTTCGACGAACGGATCCGACCTGCCGCTCCCGATCGGCAGCTGGAACCTGGCCATCGGTGCCGCCATGATCATCGCCGGCTTCAGCATGACCACGCGTTGGCGCTGAGCCGGCCGACTGTCACGAGAGGCGCCGCCCCTGCCGGGGTCGGCGCCTCTCGTGCGTCCGGGGTGTCCGCGGACGGGACCCGTCGTCCCCAGCGGTGGACACAGCTGTGGATAACTACACCCGTGTAGTTCTCGTCGTCAGGAGCGGTCGGGTGGGCCACGCGGCCCTCGCGGACCGTCCTACTGCGCCTGCTGGAGCAGCCACAGCATGCGGATCTGCTCGGGAGCGGCCGCATAGGCCCACAGTGTGACGGCGACGAGCAGCGCGACGACGACCACGGGCAGCACCACGGCGACGAGGCGGCGACGAGGCTGCGGCGCGAACGCGTAAGCCGCGGCGATCAGCGCCCCGACGACGAGCCCGCCGAGGTGGCCCTGCCAGGAGATCCCCGGCACGACGAAGCTGAACACCATGTTGATCGCGATGATCCCCAGGATGCTCTGCGCGGGATGACCCGAGCGCCACATCACGACGAACGCCGCGCCGAACAGCCCGAAGATCGCCCCCGAGGCACCGACCACTCCGCCGAACCAGTCGGACCACCCGAGCGCGGCCGACGCGAGCACCATGACGCTGCCGCCCACCGCGCTGAGCAGGTACAACGTGACGAAGCGCGCCCTGCCCAGCTGCACCTCCAGGTAGGGCCCGACCGCCCACAGCGCCACCATGTTCAGCAGGATGTGGAAGAACGAGCGTTCGGAGTGCAGGAACGCCGAGGTCAGGAAGCGCCACGGCTCCTCGTGGCCCCAGAACGGCGAGTACGCCCAGCGGCCCGTGAAGTCCGGCACGGTGCGCTGGGCGATGAACGCGACCACGCACACCGCGATGATCGCGAGCGTGGCGACGGGCCGCGTACCCGGTCGCAGGACCCCGCCGAACGCGGTGCGGGTCGTGCGCTGGTTCGCCGCTGCCTCACGCACGCAGTCGACGCACTGCACCCCGACTGCGGCGGGCCGCTGGCACTGGGGGCACACGGGGCGCCCGCAGCGCTGGCACCGGACGTAGGACACCCGGTCCGGGTGGCGCGGGCAGACCGGCGCCGCGTCCATGGGCGCGGCGCCCGTCGCCCCCGGGGGGACGGTGTTCTCGCTGATGGCCGGTCCTCGGGGTCGGGAGGTCAGTCCTCGATGTCGATGGACTCGATGACGACGTCCGTCACGGGACGGTCACCGGGGCGGGTCGGGGAGGTGGCGATCGCGTCGACCACGGCGCGGCTCGCGTCGTCGGCGACCTTGCCGAAGATGGTGTGCTTGCCGTTGAGCCAGCCCGTCGCCGCCACCGAGATGAAGAACTGCGAGCCGTTCGTCCCGCCGACCTTGCCGGTGATCGGGTCGAGGCGCTTGCCGGCGTTGGCCATGGCCAGCAGGTAGGGCTCGGAGAACGTGAGCTCGGGGTGGATCTCGTCGTCGAACGTGTAGCCCGGTCCACCGCGGCCGTTCCCGAGCGGGTCCCCGCCCTGGATCATGAAGCCGTCGATGACGCGGTGGAACACGGTGCCCGGGTAGAGCGGCTCGGTGCGCTTCTCGCCCGTCGCGGGGTCCGTCCACTCCTGGGTCCCCTTCGCCAGACCGACGAAGTTCGCCACCGTCTTCGGGGCGTGGTTCGGGTAGAGCTCGATCCGGATGTCACCGGCGGTCGTGTGCAGGGTCGCGAACATGCCGCCAGTCTCGCACGGGTGACTGAGCGCAGGTCCGCTGCACGCGCGCCGCTGCGGTGGCAGAGTGTGAGGTCAGCGCCGGGGAACCCGAACGTGGAACCGTGGGGAGTGGACATGCCTTTCAAGAGCCGTCCGAACATCGACGTCGACACCGAGCAGCTGAAGAAGCAGGCGGGGCTGGCGGCCGGTCAGGCGAAGGTCGCCGCCGGGTCGATCAAGGATGCGAGCAGCACGGCTGCGGCCAGGGCCGCCGACGCAGCCGTCGTGGCCAAGGAGTGGACGGCGCCGCGGGTCGAGGCGTTCCTGGAGTGGCTGACGCCGCGCCTGGACCACCTGTACAAGGAGAGCGTGAAGGCCGCGGCACCGAAGGTCGAGCAGGCTGCGGAGCGCGTCTCACCGAAGATCGACACGGCGCACGACAAGCTCGTCGACGAGGTGCTGCCGCGTCTGGTGCAGGCGATCCACGAGGCCGCCGAGAAGGCGGGTGGCGCCGCGGAGAAGGCGGTCGACGCCGCGAGCGCCAAGGCCAACGCCGGCGCCGCCGCGACGGCCGCGCTCGCCGCCGCGAAGGCGAAGGAGCACAAGTCGCACAAGGGCGCCAAGGTGTTCTGGACCCTCGCCGGCCTGCTCGGGCTCGGTGCGGTGCTCGTCGCCTGGAAGCGGTCGCGGGACACGACCGACCCGTGGGCCGAGCCGTGGGAGCCGACTGACGCGCTGGGCTCGTCGACCGGGACGACGACGCTGCGCGAGCGCGCGCACGGTGCCGCCAACGACCTCGCGGAGTCGGCGGGGGACGCGGCCGACGCGATCGGTGAGGCGGCGGGCACCGCGGTGGCCAAGGGCCGCGACGCCGCCGCGAAGGCGGCGGAGTCCCTGAGCGAGGTCCGTGAGGAGCTCGGCGAGCGCCTCGCCGACGCGAAGGAGGACGTGGGCGACAAGCTCGCCGACGCCAAGGACGCGGCCGCGCAGACCGCGCGCAAGGCGACGCGGCGCTCGGCCCCCAAGCGTCCGACCGCCGCGGCGCAGGGCGAGGCCCCGGCCGCCGAGGACGAGGCCGCCTCGCCGACGACCGAGGGCGACCCCGTCGCCCGCACCGAGGGTGACACCTCGACCAGCTGACGCCGACGCCCACGCCGACGAAGCCCGGCCCGCCCTGCGGCGGCCGGGCTTTGTCATGCCCGGCCGGGCGCGTGGGCTGACAGGCGCAGGGGGCCCACGCACGGACGGCCGGGTCGGCACCCGGCGTCGGACGCGCCGTGTCGAACCGTTTAGGACGTTGTGGCCCACGCGTGCATCACCTGACGATTCGCCTGGCGTGTCGCACCGGTGCGACCTCCTCCGGTCGCGGACGCCTGCCGTTCCGCGCGTAGGAAGAGGAACCATGCGTCATCGAGCCGAGTCCCCCCACCCGTCCGGTCCACGCAGGCGAGGGGGCCGCGCACGCGTGGCCGCCGGCCTCAGCGTTGCCCTGACCGCGACCGCCATCGTCGTCCCCCTGGCGACGAGCGCGAGCGCCGCCCCCGCGTTCAACTACGCCGAGGCCCTGCAGAAGTCGATGTTCTTCTACCAGGCGCAGGCCTCGGGGGACCTGCCCGACAACTACCCGGTCTCCTGGCGCGGCGACTCGGGCCTGAACGACGGCTCCGACGTCGGGGTCGACCTCACCGGCGGCTGGTACGACGCAGGCGACCACGTGAAGTTCGGCTTCCCGATGGCGTTCACGACGACGATGCTCGCCTGGGGCGCCGTCGCCAGCCCGGACGGGTACACGAAGGCCGGTCAGCTCGACGAGCTCAAGGGCAACCTGCGCTGGGTCAACGACTACTTCGTCAAGGCGCACACGGCACCCAACGAGCTGTACGTCCAGGTGGGCGACGGCGAGGCGGACCACAAGTGGTGGGGACCGGCCGAGGTCATGGCCATGGCCCGCCCGGCCGCCAAGATCACGGCGTCGTGCCCCGGCTCGGACGTCGCGGGGGAGACCGCGGCGGCGATGGCCGCCTCCTCGATCGTCTTCAAGGGCGACGACCCGACGTACGCCGCCAAGCTCGTCAGCCACGCCAAGCAGCTGTACTCGTTCGCGGACACCTACCGCGGCTCGTACTCCGACTGCGTGACCGGCGCCTCGGCGTACTACAAGTCGTGGTCCGGCTACCAGGACGAGCTCGTGTGGGGCGCGTACTGGCTCTACAAGGCCACGGGTGACGCGACGTACCTGGCGAAGGCCGAGGCCGAGTACGACAAGCTCGGCACCGAGAACCAGTCGACGACGCGGTCCTACAAGTGGACCGTCGCGTGGGACAACAAGCAGTTCGCCACGTACGCGCTGCTGGCGATGGAGACCGGCAAGCAGAAGTACGTCGAGGACGCGAACCGCTGGCTCGACTACTGGACCGTCGGCTACAACGGCCAGCGGATCACCTACTCCCCGGGCGGCCAGGCCGTCCTCGACTCGTGGGGCTCGCTGCGCTACGCCGCGAACACCTCGTTCGTCGCGCTCGTGTACTCCGACTGGGTCACGGACGCCACGCTCAAGGCGAGGTACCACGACTTCGGGGTGCGGCAGATCAACTACGCGCTCGGCGACAACCCGCGCAAGTCCTCCTACGTCGTCGGCTTCGGCACCAACCCGCCCACCAAGCCGCACCACCGCACCGCGCACGGCTCGTGGCTGGACTCGATCACGAGCCCGGCGCAGTCGCGGCACGTCCTGTACGGCGCGCTCGTCGGCGGCCCGGGCTCCGCGAACGACGCGTACACCGACGACCGCCAGGACTACGTGGCCAACGAGGTCGCCACGGACTACAACGCGGGCTTCTCCTCCGCGCTGGCGTACCTGGTCGACGAGTACGGTGGCACGCCGCTGGCGAGCTTCCCGAGCGCGGAGACGCCCGACGGCGACCAGTTCTTCGTCGAGGCGCAGCTCAACCAGCCCCCGGGCGGCACGTTCACCGAGATCAAGGCGATCGTGCGCAACCAGTCGGCGTTCCCGGCCCGCTCGCTCAAGAACGCCAAGGTCCGCTACTGGTTCCGCACGGACGGCTTCGCGGCCTCCGACGTCACGCTCAGCTCGAACTACTCCGAGTGCGGCGCGCAGTCCGGCAAGGGCGTGAGCGCGGGCGGCACGCTCGGCTACGTCGAGCTCAGCTGCGTCGGGCAGAACATCTACCCCGGCGGCCAGTCGCAGCACCGTCGCGAGCTGCAGTTCCGGCTGACCGGCCCGTCCGGCTGGGACGCGACCAACGACCCGTCGTTCATCGGCCTGACCTCGACCGGCCTGGCCAAGGCCCCGGCCATCACCCTGTACGACGGCAGCACGCTCCTGTACGGCAAGGAGCCCACCGGCACCCAGCCCGGTGACACGACTGCGCCCACCGTTCCGGGCACACCCGTGGCCTCGTCGATCACCTCGACCGGCGCGACCCTCACCTGGGCCGCGTCCACCGACGACACGGCCGTCACCGCGTACGACGTGTACCGCGTGCAGGGCACGACGAGCACGCTCGTCGCCTCCCCGACGACCGCGACGACGACGCTCACCGGGCTGAGCGCCGGCACGTCGTACACGTACAACGTGAAGGCGCGGGACGCGGCCGGCAACGTCTCCGCGGCCTCGTCGTCGGTGACGTTCACGACGACCGCGGCGCCCGTCGACACCACGCCGCCGACCGTCCCCGGCACGCCCGTGGCCTCGTCCGTCTCCACGACGGGCGCAACCCTCACGTGGGCGGCGTCGACTGACGCCGGCTCGGGGCTGGCGGCGTACGACGTGTACCGCGTGCAGGGCACGACGAGCACGCTCGTCGCCTCCCCGACGACCGCGACGACGACGCTCACCGGGCTCACCCCCGCGACCTCGTACACGTACGTGGTCCGGGCCCGCGACGCCGCCGGCAACGTCTCTGCGGCCTCGTCGGCGGTGACGTTCTCGACGCTCGAGATCCCTGCGGACACGACGGCACCCACCGTGCCGGGCACGCCCACGGCGTCGGGCATCACCACGACCGGCGCGACGCTGACCTGGGCGGCGTCGACCGACGCGGGCTCGGGCGTCGCCAAGTACGAGGTGCTGCGCGTCTCCGGGTCCACGCTCACGCTCGTGGCGTCCCCGGCGACCACGTCGACGTCGCTGACCGGGCTCACCGCCGACACCTCGTACTCGTACGTGGTGCGCGCGGTCGACGCGGCCGGCAACACCTCGGCGGCGAGCAGCGCGGTCACCTTCCGCACGCTCGGCAGCACGCCGACCGGCACGTGCACGGTGGTCTACACGCCGAACAGCTGGAACACCGGCTTCACGGCCTCGCTCAAGATCACCAACACGGGCACGTCCCCGCTGACCTGGTCTCTCGCGTTCGACCTGACCGCGGGACAGAAGCTGTCCAACGGCTGGAGCGCGACGTGGACCCAGACCGGCACGAGCGTGACCGCGACGGGCATGTCCTGGAACCAGACGCTCGCGCCGGGTGCGAGCACCGAGATCGGGTACCAGGGCACGCACTCGGGCTCCAACCCGTCACCGACGAGCTTCACGGTGAACGGCACGGTCTGCGGCTGACAGCAGCCTGAGGTAAGGCCCGGAGGGGGTCGGCGCACCAGCGCCGACCCCCTCCCCTTGTCCCCGACCCCTCGCCGGGGTCGGTGCTCGTGCGCCAGCTCGGCACTCGTGCACGAGATCGGCAGTCCGGACGCACGACCTCGCGCGAGTGTGCCGATCTCGTCGACGTTCCCGACCGACCGGAGGCAAATGGTGTTGCTGCAGGTGCGGGCGGCCGACACCCTCGACGCATGACTCCTGAGCTCGTCGAGAAGTGGCCCCCCGCCGGCGTCCGCATCCTGTGCGGCGACCTGGAGCTGCGGTTCCTCACCGACGACCTGCTCGTCCGGCTCGCCGAGCTCGCGGGCGAGGGCGTGCACGCACCGGACTTCATGCCGTTCGTCCAGCCGTGGACGCGCGGCACGCCGCAGCAGGTGCAGCGCTCGGTCCTGCAGTACCAGTGGGGCCTGCGCGGCTCGTGGTCGCGCGAGAAGTGGTCGCTCGAGCTCGGGGTGCTGCGCGACGGCGAGGTGCTCGGCATCCAGGGCGTGTACGCCCAGGACTTCGCAGTCACGCGCGAGGCGGAGACCGGCTCGTGGCTCGGCCTGCGTCACCAGGGCCAGGGCGTCGGCACGCGCATGCGGCTGGCGATCCTGCACCTGCTGTTCGACGGGCTCGGCGCGCAGCACGCGACGACCTCGGCTTTCGAGGACAACGGTCCGTCGAACGGCGTGACCCGGCGCCTCGGCTATCACCCCAACGGCGAGACGACGGTCGTTCGCGAGGGCAGCGCGGTGCGCTCGCTGCGGTACGTCCTGCACGACACGGACTGGCAGGCGCGTCCCGCAGCGCTCCGCCCGGACGTGACCCTGGAGGGCGTCGCGGCACTGCGCGAGTTCCTCGGCCTCGAGGACTAGACCTCCCGCGGACCGCGGAGACGGTCGCGACCGCGGCGGTGAGCGCGCACCGGCGCAGGTGCCGCAGCGTGGTGCGACCGGAGTAGGTTGTGCGCCTGACTAGATAGCCGTACTGTCTAGCCCGTGGACGACGACGTGCGGTGGCCTGCCGAGTGGATGCGCGGCGTCCTCGAGGTGTGCGTGCTGCGAGTCATCGGCTGTGGGCCGACGTACGGCTACGCGATCGCGCAGGCGCTCGAGGACGCGGTGCTCGGCACCGTCAAGGGCGGCACGCTGTACCCGCTGCTCGCCCGCTTCGAGACCGCGGGCCTCGTCGCTGTCGAGTGGCGCCCGGGCACCAGCGGTCCCGGCCGCAAGTACTACACGCTCACCGACGCCGGCCGGGCCGAGGCCGCACGCCGCAGCGCGGACTGGCTCGCGTTCAGCGACGCCGCACGCGCCCTGCTGACCAGCACCGACGACGCAGGGGGAGACGAGTGACCATGACCAAGGAGACGGCCGGGGCCGAGGCGGCGGCGGGGGCAGACGGATCGGCGGGAGCGAAGGCCACCCAGGCAGGGCGGCGGTACGCCATCGAGCGGTCGCTGGCGCCCCATGTCGACGCGCTGTGGACCGAAGCCGTCCTGCTCGAGCTCCGCCTGCAGGGCGTCGCCGGGACGACGATCGCGGGCGTGCTGACCGAGGTCGAGGCGCACGTCGTGGACAGCGGCGAGGACGCCCTGACGGCGTTCGGCGACCCGGTGCAGTACGCGCGCTCGCTCGACCTCCCGTCCGACCCGCACCAGAACCTCGCCGCGCGACCGGCGGTCGTCGCGCTGTACGCGGCCCAGGTCGTCGGTGCCGTCATGATGCTCGGCGGCGCGGCCGCCCTCGGCGCACGCGAGCCTGCCGCGGTCACCTGGGGCCTGGTGTGCTCCGCGGTCCTGGCCACGCTCGTCGGTCTCGTGGTGATCCGCAACGGCGACCAGGTGCTTCGGTTCCTGGTCACCGCTCGTGCGCGCAGCGCGCGCAGCGCCGGGGCGCTCGTCGGCGGCGTCGCGCTGGTGGGGCTCGTCGCGCTCCCGGCTGCGCTGATGCGTACGGTCGCGTTCGAGCTCCCGGGGGCGGTCTCGCTCGGTGCCGGTGCCCTTCTGCTCGCCTCGACCGTCGTGGTCTCGGTGCGGCAGGGCCGTCGCGAGCCAGACGACCTGGTCGTCTCGCCGTTCGACGCCCCCGCCCCGGCCAGTCACCGCGGCACGTGGATCGCACAGCTCGCCCTGGTCGTGCCCGTTGCGCTGACCGCCGTCGCCCTCTACGTCCTGGGTCGCGCCCTCGGCTGACCCGGGCGCCACCTGCGGGCGAGCGGCTCGGCACTCCCGGGCGGCTCGGCACTCCCGGGCGGGCGGCTCGGCACTCCCGGGTGAGCTCGGCACTCCCGGGCGAGGTCGGCAGTCTGAACTGCCGAGGTGGCGCGGAAGTGCCGAGCTCCCCGATGCCGAGCTCCCCGGTCAGGACAGGAACAGCGCGCGCAGCCTCGTCGTCGTGAACGTGACGCCCGCGGCGATCATCACCAGGAAGTACGCGACGTGCCCGAGCATCGCCGTGCTCAGCGCGCCCGTCGTCAGGCCGCGGATCAGCTCGACGGCGTGCCACAGCGGGAACGCCTTGATGAGCCACTGGATCGGCTCGCTGTAGACCGACAGGGGGTAGAACGTCGCGGAGAACAGGAACATCGGCAGCAGCACGAAGCTGATCCAGTCCATCTGCTGGAAGGTCTTCATGAAGCTGGTGATGGCCATCCCGACCGACGCGAACCCGAACGCGACGAGCAGCACCGCGGGGATCGCCAGCGCCGCGGTCCACGACAGGTTCAGGCCGAGGACCTGCATCACGGTGAGGAAGCCCGCGGCGTACACGCCGCCGCGCAGCAGCGCGTAGGTGATCTCACCGAGTGCGACGTCGAGCGGACCGATCGACGTCGCGAGCATCGCGTCGTACAGGCGGCCGAACCGCATCTTGAAGAACACGTTCCACGTGGAGTCGTAGATCGCGCCGTTCATCGCGGACACCGCGAGCAGGCCCGGGGCGATGAACGCCGCGTACGGGACCTCCTTGCCGGTGGACAGCGTCACCTCGCCGATGAAGGAGCCCAGGCCCCAGCCCATCGCGAGCAGGTAGAAGACAGGCTCGAAGAACCCGGAGACGACGACCGCCCAGTTGCTCGAACGGGTGGCCTGCAGCGACCGCGCGACGACCGCGCGCGCGTTGCCCGCGTACAGCGCGCGGATCCGGGACGGGGCCGAGGGGGAGACCACGGTGCTCATCCGCGCAACCTCCCGACGAAGACGCGCCGTGCGACCACCCAGCCGGCCGCCGCCAGGACGGCGAGCACGGCGAGGTGCGCGGCGATCGGCCACGACCCCGGACCCGCGCCGTAGGACAGCGTGCGGCCGACCTCGCTCGCGTGCCAGATGGGGGAGACCCAGCCGATCCACTGCAGCCAGCCAGGCAAGGTCGACAGCGGGTAGAACGTGCCGGAGAACAGGAACAGCGGCGTGAACACGAACCGCTGCACCATGGCGAACTGGCCGGTGTCCTCCTTCAGGCTCGCCGAGAAGGCGAGCAGCGGCAGGCCGAACGCCAGGCCCGCGAGCACCCCGACCGGCACGACGAGCGCACCGGCCGCGACGTGGCCCACGGCGCCGAACGCGACCATGAGGGCGTAGTACGCGACCGAGACGAACACCATGCGCAGGGTCACGGCGACCACCAGGCCCGTGCAGATCTGGTGCGGACTCACGGGGGAGGCGTTCATCGCCCAGAACACCCGCCGCCACCGGAACCCGCCCATGACGGTGTAGGTGAACTCCTCGGTGGTCACCGAGACCGCCGCGGTCGCCAGCAGTGCGGGCGCGACGAACCACAGGTAGTCCACAGGCCCGTCCGGCCCGCTCGCCACGGGCACGGTCAGGAACGCCGCGAGCCCGAGCCCGATGCCCAGCATGTAGATCAACGGGCTGCCGATGCCCGTCATCACCACGGTCCAGCCGTAGGACCGCATCTGCCGCAGCTGGTGCTCGGCGATGTACCACCAGCCGAACCGGCGGGGGCGCACGGCAGCATCGAGCGCCGCGCCCACCATGGCGGGCTCGTTCCTCGTCACGGACACCTCGGCGCTCACTCGATCAGGCTCCGACCGGTCAGGCGCAGGAACACGTCCTCGAGCGACGAGCGCCGCACGAGGCTCGTCGTGGGATGCAGCCCCACGTGGGCGACGCGCTCGAGAAGCCGCTCGCCGTCGTCGGTGTACAGCAGCACGCGGTCCGGGAGCACCTCGATGCGGTCGGCCGTCCCCGCGAGCTGCTCCGCCGCGGACGCGTTGCGGTCCGAGCCGAACCGCAGCTCGACGACCTCACGTGTCGAGTACTGACGGATCAGCGCGGCGGGCGAGCCCTCGGCCATGATCCGGCCCTTGTCGACGACGATCAGCCGGTCGCACAGCTGCTCTGCCTCGTCCATGTAGTGCGTGGTGAGCACGAGCGTGGTCCCGCGCTCCTTGAGGCGGAACAGCCGGTCCCACAGCACGTGCCGCGCCTGCGGGTCCAGGCCCGTCGTCGGCTCGTCGAGCATGAGGATCCGCGGCTCGTTGATCAGGGCGCGCGCGATCGTCAGGCGCCGCTTCATGCCGCCCGACAGGTCGTCGACCTTGGCCTTCGCCTTGTCCTCGAGCTGCGCGAACGACAACAGCTCGTCGGCCCGCTGCGCGCACACCGACCGCGGGATGCCGAAGTAGCGCCCGTAGACGATGAGGTTCTCGCGCACCCGCAGCTCGGTGTCGAGGTTGTCCTCCTGCGGGACCACGCCCAGCTGCGAGCGGATCTCCGGCCCGTGCGTGTCCGGGTCGAGGCCCACGACCCGCAGGTCACCGTCCGTGCGCTGCGAGACCGCCCCGACCATGCGCATCGTCGTCGACTTGCCCGCACCGTTCGGACCGAGCAGCCCGAACGACTCACCGGGTGGGACCTCGAAGTCGATGCCGTCGACGGCCGTGAAGTCGCCGAACCGCTTGGTGAGACCGTGCGCGGAGATGACGGGGGACGGGGAGCTTGCTGCGGTCACAGTCCGCAACGTTAACCGGGGCGACCGACACGCGCCGAACCCTTTCAGCACACGGCTCGCCGTGCGGCTGTCGCTCGTCGCCCGTAGGTTCCTTGACCTGCCAGAGCCCCTCGATGTCAAGGAGTTCGACATGACCATCACCGGCATCCTCAGTGCGATCGTCATCGGCGCCATCATCGGCGTGCTCGGCCGGCTGCTGGCACGCGGCCGTCAGCGCATCGGCGTGCTCGGCACGATCCTCGTCGGGATCGTCGCCGCACTCGTCGGCACCTTCCTCGCCTACCTCATCGGCGTGAAGGACACCCCCGGCGTCGACTGGATCGAGCTCGCGCTGCAGATCGGCCTCGCGGTGATCTTCGTCTCCGCCGTGTCCGGCAGCCGGCGCCGCCGCGCCCTTCTCTGACCTGCACTGCTCTCGAGCGGCACCGCTCTCGACCTGCACCGCTCTCGACCTGCACTGCTCTCGACCTGCACCGTTCTGTCGACCGGTGCCGGCCATCTCGGTCGCGTGCCAGACGTCTCACGGCGTCCACCACCGGTGAAGCCGGAACGAAACGTGCTGGTAGCCGAAGGGCCCGTCTCCCGTGACGTGAGGGCGAGTAGCGTCCGTGCATGATCCTCGCCGACCTTCAGTCGCGCTTGCGCATCGCCCTGACCAACACGCTGGTCGAGGAGTGGACGCTGTTCACCCCGACCACCGGCACGAGCCGCCCCAGCGAGCGCACGATCGCGTTCCAGCTCGGGTGGTACGTGCGCCAGACCGTCGAACGTTCGTGGAACGTCGACAGCGAGTACGACCGCTCCGGGATGATGCTCGAGCCCTCCGTCAGGTTCGGGTCGCAGGCCGGTCACGTCCCCAACCTCATCGTCCACCACCGCGGCCTGCTCGGCCCCGAGCACAACCTGCTGCTCGTCCACGTCGCAGTCGACTCCGCGTCCGCCGCGGACGACGGCCCCGGAATCGAGGCCGCGCTCGCGCTCCAGCAGCGGTTCGGCTACCGGTACGCGATGCTGCTCGACCTGCGCCTGCACACCGAGGGCCGCCGCGCGTCCGTCACGCCGTACTGGCAGTGGACCACGCTCGAGCACGGCCCCGAGACGCCCGCGCCGGTGGCCGTCTACACGCCGCGCGTGCTCAACGAGATCACCGAACGCGCCCGGCGCGCCGGGGACTGACCCTAGAGTTCCGCCATGTCGGAACCCCGTTCCTCGGCCGTCCCGGTCGGTGTCGTCACGGCGCTCGTCGGCTTCACGAGCTCGTTCGCCGTGGTGTGCTCGCCGGCCTGCGCGCCGTGGGCGCCGACGAGTCGCAGGCCTCCTCGGGGCTCGTCGCACTGTGCGTGCTGCAGGGGGTCGGGACCGTCTGGCTGAGCCGCCGGTACCGCACACCGATCACGCTCGCGTGGTCCACGCCCGGCGCCGCGCTGCTTGTGACCTCGGCCCTCGTCTCGTGGCGCGCCGCAGTCGGTGCGTTCCTGGTGACCGGCCTGCTCATCGCCGCGACCGGGCTGTGGGGCGCGCTCGGCCGCCTCGTCGCCGCGATCCCCGTGTGGCTCGCGCACGCGATGCTCGCCGGCATCCTGCTGCCCCTGTGCCTCGCGCCCGTGCTGGCCGCCGTCGACACACCGCTGTACGTGCTGCCGATCGTCGTCGTGTGGCTCGTCGTGCAGCGTTACGCGCCGCGCTGGTCGGCGCCCGCCGCGTTCGCGGTCGCGCTTCTCGTCGCCGTCGTCTTCGCGGTCGGATCCGACCTGCTCGCGTGGGCCGACGTGCCCGGCATGCGGCTCACCGCGCCCGCGTTCGAGGTCGGCGCGATCGTCGGCGTCGCGCTCCCTCTCTACGTGGTGACGATGGCGTCCCAGAACGTCCCGGGCGCGGCCGTGCTCGCGACGGCCGGCTACACCGCGCCGTGGCGTCCGACGATGCTGCTGACCGGCCTCGGGACCGCGCTCGGCGCACCCGCCGGCGCGCACGCGATCAACCTCGCCGCGATCACCGCCGCGCTGCCGGCCTCACCCGACGCGGACCCCGACCCGGCGCAGCGCTGGCGCGCCTCGCAGGCCGCCGGGTGGACGTACGTCGTCCTGGCGCCGCTCGCACCCGCGCTCATCGCGCTCGTCGACGCCGGACCCTGCGGCCTCGTGGAGTCCGTCGCCGGTCTCGCCCTGCTCACCACGTTCGCCGCGTCGCTGCACGCCGCGATGTCGTCCGCAGCGGACCGGATCGCGGCCGCGCTCGCCCTCCTGCTCGCCGCGAGCGGGCTGTCGATCGCCGGCGTCAGCTCGGCGTTCTGGGCGCTCGTCGTCGGCCTCGTCGTGCACGTCGTCGTGCGCCCGCGCGAGGCCGCCGCCGCGACGCTCGACGCGCAGGACGCCCGCGCACCCGACGACGAGGTCGGCGAGGCGCCCGACGACGACATCCTGGGCGAACCCGTGCAGGACCAGCCGGCCCGATGAGCGACGGCCAACCCTCCGGGAGCTCCCAGCCCTCGTCGGAGCACGCCGCGAGGAACGCGATCTGCGACCCGTGCTCCAGTCCGGGCCGAGCGTCCTGGATGTCCTCCTCAAGGACCTCAAGACCGTCAAGGAGAAGCCGACCGACGAGTCGCCCGCGACGCCTGCTGACCTGCACGAGAAGCCGCCTCAGATGAGGCGTAGTCCTGCAGCCACCCCTGCGGCCGGGATAGTCCAGAGACACGAAGACCTGGGCGCATCGCTGCGGCCCAGGTCGGACGTGGTGGAGCCAAGGGGACTCGAACCCCTAACCCCCTGCTTGCAAAGCAGGTGCGCTACCAATTGCGCCATGGCCCCGGAGCCGTACGCCGCGGCCCGGGGGAGCGGCGATCAGGCGGGGATCACTCGAAGGTATCGGTGACCTCGGCCCACAGGTCCCGCTCATCGCGGTCCTGCGCGACCTTCTGGTACACGACGTAGCCGACGGCGGCCAGGGCCACCAGGAGCAGAAGCTTCTTCATCGGTCCCCCACGAGGTCGGGAGTGGGCCTAACAGGACTTGAACCTGTGACCTCTTCCTTATCAGGGAAGCGCTCTAACCGTCTGAGCTATAGGCCCGTGCACCGCTGCAGCCGCAGCGCGCCGGACGAGACTACCCCAGCGCGTGCCCGCCGCCCAAACCGACGGGGCACGCGTCAGGCGTCCGCGGTCAGCGACCGTCCGTCACTCGTCCGTCATGGTCACGTGCAGCCCGCCGACGAGCGCAGCGACGATGTTGTAGAGGAACGCACCGATCGTCGCGAGCGCGGTCAGCAGGAACACGTCGACGACGGCGACGAGCGTCGCACCCGAGATGACCCGCTTGAACTCGACGTACGACAGGATGTCGATGTTGCCCTCGGTCCCCGTGACCTGGGTGACCAGGTCGTCGATGTTCGTGAACACGTGCAGGCCGTTGAGCGTGTACCAGACCACGCCGACCGCGACGACGAGCAGGATGCCGAACGCGACCGACATCAGGAACGACAGCTTCATCACCGACCACGGGTCGATGCGCGAGATCGCGAGGCGGACGCGACGCGGTCCACCTGCCGCCGCGACGGTCGGGATGCGGCCCGTCTGCGGGCGGGCACCCGTCGTCCCGGAGCTCGGCGGTGCCGTCGTCGAGGTGCGCGGGGGGACCGACGGCGGGTTGCCGGCTGCGCCGGCGGACGACGGGGGCGCCGTGGGAGTGGTCGTCATGGCGGGGTCCTCGTTCCGGGGCCGGGCGGCCGTGGAGATCGCGGCGCTCGTCGCGCCGGCCGTCTTCTTGATCCAGGCGGTGGTCTTGTCCACGGCCGCCATCAGCGGGGTGGGCGGGTCCTGCTGCGGTGCGCCCGAGGGACGCTCGTCCGCGGCAGGCGGCGTGGCGACGGGACCGTCGCCGGACGACGATTCTGCAGCCGTGGTCGGCCCCTGCGGCGCGACCTTCGACCCGTCCCTCGGCGCCGACGACCCACCGTCCTGGCCGCCGACGGGCCTCGTCGGCGCCGGCTTGCCCTGACCCGACTCACCCGTGTCCCGGCCGGCCGGCGACGTCACCGTGCGCGCCGCGGACGCGGACTTCGAGGTCGGTCGGTTCTTGGGCGGGATGGAAGGGGGAGCGGGGTCTGTCATGCGTCCTCCGCGGGCGTCTCGGTGGCGCGGTCAGCGCTCGTGTCGGCAGCCGAGTCAGGGCCGGTTGGGACGCTCGGCGCGTCACTGTCGCCGACCACGGTACCGGCATCGTCCGCTTCCGGGCGCTCTGCGTTGCGCGCGACCGCGATGATCCGGTCCCCCGAGTCGGGCTTGGCGAAGATCACGCCCTGCGTGGTGCGGCCCGTGGCGTGCACCTCGTCGACCGCAGAGCGCACGACCTTGCCGCGCTCCATGATCACCAGGACCTCGTCGTTCTCGTCGACGACGAGCGCGCCGACCAGGTTGCCGTTCTGCTCGGGCAGGTTCGCCACGCGGATGCCGTAGCCGTTGCGGTTCTGCTGGCGGTAGTTCTCGACCGTCAACGCGGTGCGCTTGGCGATGCCGCCCTCGGTGACGGTGAACAGGTACGCGTCCTCCCGCACGACGTCGGCCGCGAGCAGCTCGTCGTCGCCGCGGAACTTCATGCCCGTCACGCCGCTCGTCGCGCGGCCCATCGGGCGCAGCTGCTCGTCGTCCGCCGTGAACCGGATCGACTGACCCTCGCGCGAGACCAGGATCATGTCCTGATCCGGGTCGACGAGGCGTGCCGAGACCAGCTCGTCCGGACGTCCCTCGTCGTCCTCGCGCAGGTTGACCGCGATGACGCCGCCCGAGCGGTTCGAGTCGTAGTCCGTCAGCCGCGTCTTCTTCACCAGGCCGCGCTTGGTCGCCAGCACCAGGTACTCGGCCTGCTCGTAGTCGCGCAGCGCGAGCACCTGGGCGATCTTCTCCTCGGGCTGGAACGCCAGCAGGTTCGCGACGTGCTGCCCCTTGGCGTCCCGCCCGCCCTCGGGCAGCTCGTACGCCTTGGCGCGGTACACCCGGCCCAGGTTGGTGAAGAACAGCAACCAGTGGTGCGTCGTCGTGACGAAGAAGTGGTCGACGATGTCGTCCTCGCGCAGCTGGGCACCCTTGATGCCCTTGCCGCCGCGACGCTGCGCACGGTAGTTGTCCGAGCGCGTGCGCTTGGCGTAGCCGCCGCGCGTGATCGTGACGACGACCTCCTCCTCGGCGATGAGGTCCTCGACGCTCACCTCGCCGTCGAACGGCAGGATCCGCGTGCGCCGCTCGTCGCCGTACTTCTCGACGATCTCCGCGAGCTCTGCCGAGACCAGGTCACGCTGGCGCTGGACCGAGCCGAGGATCTCGTTGTAGCCGGCGATCTGCGCCTCGAGCTCGGCGTACCGGTCCAGGATCTCCTGGCGCTGCAGCGCCGCCAGGCGGCGCAGCTGCAGGTTGAGGATCGCGTTCGCCTGCACCTCGTCGACGTCGAGGAGCTCCATGAGCCCCGTACGGGCCTCGTCGGCGTCGGGGGAGCGGCGGATGAGCGCGATGACCGCGTCCAGCGCGTCGAGCGCCTTGAGGTAGCCGCGGTAGATGTGGATCTGCTCTTCGGCCTTGCGCAGGCGGAACGCCGTGCGCCGGCGGATGACGTCGATCTGGTGCGTCGTCCAGTGCCGGACGAACGCGTCGATGCTCAGCGTGCGCGGCACGCCGTCGACGAGCGCGAGCATGTTCGCGCCGAACGTGTCCTGCAGCTGCGTGTGCTTGTACAGGTTGTTCAGCACGACCTTCGCGACCGCGTCGCGCTTGAGCACGATCACGAGACGCTGACCCGTGCGGCCCGACGTCTCGTCGCGGATGTCCGCGATCCCGCCGACGCGGTTCTCGCGGACCAGCTCGGCGATCTTCTTCGCCAGAGCGTCCGGGTTGACCTGGTACGGCAGCTCGGTCACGACGAGGCAGATCCGCCCCTGGATCTCCTCGACCTCGACCACCGCGCGCATCGTGATCGACCCACGACCCGTGCGGTACGCGTCCTCGATGCCCTTGCGACCCAGGATCGTCGCCGCCGTCGGGAAGTCCGGGCCCTTGATGCGCTCCATGAGCGCCTCGAGGAGCTCCTCCTTGCTCGCGTCCGGGTGGTCCAGGTGCCACTGCACACCGGCGGCGACCTCCCGCAGGTTGTGCGGCGGGATGTTCGTCGCCATGCCGACCGCAATGCCCGACGAGCCGTTGACCAGCAGGTTCGGGAAGCGGCTCGGCAGGACCTGCGGCTCCTGCGTCCGCCCGTCGTAGTTGTCGCCGAAGTCGACCGTGTCCTCGTCGATGTCCCGCACCATCTCCATGGCGAGCGGGGCCATCTTGCACTCGGTGTACCGCGGGGCGGCCGCGGGGTCGTCACCGGGGGAGCCGA
>JAEYUL010000192.1 GCA_023432565.1 Actinomycetes bacterium
GGGGCCGGACGCGCGGGCGCGGCCGGACGTGCCGCGGGCTGCGGCGCAGCCGCACCACCCGCCGCGGGGTACTCGTCGCGCAGCTTGCGGACGACCGGCGGCTCGATCGTCGAGGACGCCGAGCGGACGAACTCACCCATGTCGGTGAGCTTCGTCATGATGGTCTTGCTGTCGACCCCGAGCTCCTTCGCGAGCTCGTAGACGCGAAGCTTGGCCACTTCTCTCCCTGTCTCGGCCCACCCGGACAGGGTCGGACCGTGGTTAGTTCCTGGTGCTCATTGGTGCGCTCATGGCTGTGCTCATCGCTGGGCACTCATCGGAGCGTGCTCATCGGGTCGCCATCGGCTTCCAACCCGCTTCCTTCATCGACGGTCGACGCCGGGGATCCCGGCGTCGTGACATGGTGCTCGAGATGGCCGCGTACCGCACCGAGGTCCGGCGGGACCTGCAGTCGCAGGGCCCGGCCGAACGCGCGGCGGCGCGTGGCGAGCTCGAGGCATCCAGGATCGGGGTGCAGCCAGGCACCCCGGCCCGGCATCCTGCGGTCGACGTCCACGACCAGCACGGGAGCTCCCGTGCCGTCGTCGGCGGCGACCACCCTCAGCAGGGCGGACCTGAGGCCGGTCGTTCGGCACCCCACGCACGTACGGACCGGGGCACCCGCCGATCGCCTCGTGAGGCGCTCGGGGACGTCCACGAGCCGCTTGCCAGCATGCGGGGACTGCCGGGCATCCGGCCCAGCCGCGGTCAGTCTACCCCTGCGGCTCACCCGGCGTCGTCCGCCGCCGCGTCAGCGGCGCCGTCCGCGTCGTCAGCGCCCGCCTCGACGACGTCGGCGTCGGACCGGATGTCGATGCGCCAACCGGTCAGCTTGGCCGCCAGACGCGCGTTCTGGCCCTCCTTGCCGATCGCGAGCGACAGCTGGTAGTCCGGCACGACCACGCGCGCCGCGCGAGCGGCCTCGTCGACGACCGTGACCGAGATCACCCGCGCCGGCGACAACGCGTGCGCCACCATCTCCGCCGGGTCGTCCGAGTGGTCGACGATGTCGATCTTCTCGCCGCGCAGCTCGGCCATGACGGCGCGCACACGCCCGCCCATCGGCCCGATGCACGCACCCTTGGCGTTGACGCCCGGCACGGTCGCGCGCACGGCCATCTTCGAGCGGTGGCCCGCCTCGCGGGCGAGCGCCGTGATCTCGACGGTGCCGTCGGCGACCTCGGGCACCTCGAGCTCGAAGAGCTTGCGCACCAGCCCCGGGTGGGTCCGCGAGAGCGTCACCTGGGGGCCGCGCGCGCCGCGAGCGACGTCGAGCACGTAGCCCCGGATCCGCTCGCCGTGCACATAGGTCTCGGACGGCACCTGCTCGTGGGGCGGCAGGACCGCCTCGGTCCCGCCGACGTCGACCAGCACCACGCGGGGGTCGGAGCCCTGCTGGATGACACCGCCCAGGACCTCGCCCTCCTTGCCGCGGAAGGTGCCCAGCACCTGGTCGTCCTCGGCGTCGCGCAGCCGCTGGACGATGACCTGGCGCGCGGTGGCGGTGGCGATCCGGCCGAAACCCGCGGGCGTGTCGTCGAACTCGGGCGGCTCGGCGAGCGTGTGCCCGTCCTCGTCGACGGCGGCCGCCTCCCGCGCCCACACCGTGACGTGGCCCGTGCGGCGGTCGACCTCGACACGGGCCCTCTGGTGCGCGCCCGGCGTGCGGTGGTACGCGGACAGCAGCGCCTGCTCGATCGCGGAGACGAGCACGTCGAGGCTGATCTCGCGCTCACGCTCGAGCAGCCGCAACGCCTGCATGTCGATGTCCATCAGCTCTCCTGTCCGGCGTCGCCGTCGTCATCGGGGCCGAGCCCCGTCATGTCCACCTCGACGCGCGCGTCCGCGACGTCGTCGAGCACGATCGTGACCGGGGCGCCCACCCGCGGCGGCCGGCCCTTGACCCCGGCGGTCACCGGCACGACGACGATCGCGTCCGCCTCGACGCCCGTGAGCCTGCCCGTCAGGACCGTCCCGTCCGCTCGACGCACGCGGACGGCGCGCCCGACGGCGCGCACGAAGTGCCGCCGCTCGACGAGCGGGCTGTCGGCGCCTCGGGTGCCCACCTCGAGGGTGTACTCGCCGGCGACCGGGTCGGACGCGTCGAGCGCGTCGGACACCGCTCGCGTCACGTCGGCCACCCGGTCGAGGTCGAGCTCGCGCTCGTCGTCCTCGGTCTGCCCGACGAGGACCTCGACGAGCTGGCGCCCTGCGGAGCGGCGCACGCGCACGTCCTCGAGCACGAGCCCGTCGGCGGCGACCACCGGGGTCAGCACGTCCCTGACCCGCTGCGCGGATGCGGCTGCGACCATGACCGCCTCCTTCGTGTGCGGGGCCGACGGGCGACCCTCTAGTTGTCCCTCCAGCGTAACGACTCCGGCACGCTGCGCCGGGCCGGACCGGCCGACGCGCCCGCGCGTGGGAGGATCGCCCGCGATGAGCACCACGATCTGCCCTTGGCCCACCGGCTCGCACGTGGCGAGGATCACGCGGCGTCGCGCCCTCCTCGCGGCCGTGCTCGCGCTGTCCGCACTGGTCTCGGGGTGCGGGCTGCGGCTCGAGACGCCTCCTCCCGTCGAGCCCTCGCCCGACGCGGTCGAGCAGGTGCGTGCGCGCACCGTGGACGACGCGCTCGCGCTGCAGACCGCGGCGCAGGGCGCGCTCGCGACCGCCGCCGACGACGACGCGACCAAGCCGCTGCTCGACCTGGTCGTCGCCTTCTGCGCGCAGCACGTCGCAGCGCTCGGAGGCCCGTACGAGTCGGGGATCGAGCCGCAGGACGCGCCCACACCGTCCGCGTCGCCCACCGCCGCCGCCGCGGTCACCGCCCAGGACGTGCTCGCTCTCCTCGGTCACACGACCACCACGGCAGGCGACGACGCGAACAGCACGACCGACGGCCCCCTCGCCCGACTCATCGGGTCGATCGCGGTGTCCCGGGCCGACCTGGCCGCCAGGCTCGCCGCCGCGCTCGGCGAGGAGGCGCCCGGGGCCGCGACGGCGGCCGCGGTCGTCGTGCCGCCGCAGGTGCCGGCGGAGGTCGCCGGCCCGCTCGCACGGGCGCACGACGAGGCGGGCTACGCGCTCGAGG
>JAEYUL010000042.1 GCA_023432565.1 Actinomycetes bacterium
GCGTTCGACGGCAGCAACGGCTCGACCCGCGCCCACTGCTCGTCCGAGAACACCCGAAACCGCGAAGACGACGTCACCCGCACAGCCTCCCGGAGGACTCACCTCAGATATGGGAGACACGCCCTAGGCGGAAGCGTTGGGCGGCATCGAGCCCAGCAACACCCCACCCGTTCCGCGAGCCTGCGTGCACGACGACCCTCAACGAGGCCGCTGTCCTCGGCCGCCGTCAACACGAGGGCATGACGACGTTCATCGAGTCCGAGCACCCGCGCGCCATTGACGGGACGTTCGCGACGAAGCCCGTGGTGGAGGCGGCCGAAGGACTCGACGCGCTGTCCGGCCCGGACGACGCGGCGCGCCTGGCGTACGACTAGCGGATGCGCCAGGACGGCGGCGAGCCGCGATGGGGCGACGAGCCCGACATCGTCAGGAGCCTGTGGCGCGGCGTGGTCGCCGGCCAGATGGAGGTGTTCGCCCCGGCGAAGGCGTCGAGCGTGAACGACCCCGATCTCGGCCCGCGCTGCCAGGAGACCCAGCGTCGTCGTCGCGGCCACGCGTTCCACCTGCCGAAGGCCGAGCGCACCCGCATCCCGCGCCTGGGCGCGACCGAGTCGGCGCCGACGCCGGACAAGACCATCCACGCCCACTGCTTCGTCGGCGGCGCGGACTGGTGCATCCCCGAGGCCGACTGGTCGACGGGCGAGGCGTTCGGCTACGCCGACCTGGGCTTCGGTGACCCGGAGTGGGGCAGCATCAGCCTGCCTGAGGTGGAGGAGGTCGCCGTCGGACGCCTGCGTCAGCCTGTCGAGCGGGACATGTGCTGGGCGCCCCAGCGGTTCGCCGACATCCGCCGCCCCGCGACCTGACGCCCCGGCTGGTCACGACCTGGCGCCCCCGTCAGCACGTGGGCATGACCGAGTTCCAGGAGACCCAGCACCCTCGCGAGCCCGACGGGAAGTTCGCCCCCAAGGCGACCCCGGAGGCTGCCGGCGGACTGTCCGCGCTGACGGACGCCCTGCCCGGCACACAGGTCGCCGCGGCGCGCGTCGTGCTTCGCGGGTACGGCATCGGTGCGGGTGCGCTGTCCCGGCTCGACGACGAGGAGGCCGCGTCGGTCGCCGACGAGGTCACCCAGCGATGCGAGTCGCTGCCCTTCATCCGGCACCCCGCATCGCACGCACGGTCGTGCGCGAGTACCTCGACTGGCGCGGCTCGCACGTCGCCGCCCCGATCACCGTCGAGCGCGCGTACGCGATCCTGACCGAGGCGCGCACCGTGCTGGCAGTGGCCCGCTCCGGGTACGACGCGGCTTGGGAGCGCCTGGAGGCCCGTCGCGCCCAGGGCTCGCAGTCGGTCGACATCGCCGCCGCGACGAGCGACCTGGTGCACGCCGACCGCGACATGACCGATGCCGCCGCCCGAAAGGAGCGCGCCGCCTGGGACATGGCCTACCTGACCGAGTTGGAGAGCTTCCTGGCGCGGGTCGACCCGAACAGCCCGAACGCGAGCCAGGCCGCACCGATGCGGCCGCCCGGTTCGAGGACCCGAACTACGCCGGGGCGGTGGGAGCATGACCGCCACGGTCGAGTTCCGTGCACTCGAGCACCCGCGCGCCGAGGACGGCAAGTTCACCGCGAAGGCGATCGAGGAGACCGCCGGGGGTCTCAGGGCCCTGTCGTTCCCGGCGGGCGACTGCGACTGGTGCGGCCGGGAGTCCGACGTCCTGACCGGCGCGTTGTGCGACCGGTGCGACGTGGCCGAGCAGATCGCTGCCGACAGCCTGCACATCGGGCAGGCCGCAGACACCAAGGGCACCGACCTGATCGCGAGCGAGCTCGCCAAGTCGGCACCCGGCGCCGACCCGAAGACGACGCTCGCGTCGATCGCCTCGACGATCTTCGGCACCGGCCGGCCGGACCCCTGCCGGGACACGGTCAGCGCCGAGGCCGCCACCGAACGGCTCGCCAGGTGGCGGCGCACCCGCAGCGCCAACGAGCTCACGCCCGACAGCGCGGCCCTCGACTCGATCTACATGCTGCTGGCCACCCGGTCCGACCGGGGCTACGCCCAGGAGGCGGTCGTCCGCGGCTACGTGCGCGGCACCGGGCGCCCCGGCCCGGACACCGCCGCCGGCTACGAGGCGCGCCTGGCCTCGTGGCGCGTGACCCAGGGCTACGACGAGCACCAGGCGGTCGCATAGAGCTCGCCGCGAGCTCGGGGCGCTGTGACCGCTGCAGTGCCAGCGGGCAGGACGAGGGCCTCGGACTCTGCGCGTGGAGGCCATCGAACCGACCTCGGTGCCGGTCGCCCGCAAGAGCTGGCGGCGAGACGCCGTGCGCGTCGTCATGCGCGACGAGTACGAGCACCGGGTCGAGTGGACCACGAGCTCAGATGACGTTCCGCGCGTGGGGGACACCATCGAGGCGCTCGGTGGCGGCGTCAAGACCTGCCGGGTCGCCGGCACCCACCACGTCACCGAGCTGTCACGCCTGCGCTCGAAGCCCCTGACGCAGCATGAGTCGCCGCGCTCTCGCCCGACCCCAACAGGCCCGTCACCCGGCTGGACCCTGCGAGCCGAGCACGCCTCCGGCGCCGTCGAGTACCGCTACCCGAACGGGGCCGCTTACGTCGAGACGCCGCACCGTGAGCAGGTGCGGGAGGACGAGATCGACGAGCGGGTGACTGACCGTCGGGCCGTGATTCACCCTCGTGCGGCACGCCTGCGACGCCGATGAAGCCTGCATGCGCACCGGAGCAGCCGCCCTCGCCCTCATCGCCGTGCCCGCACTCCTGGCCGGCTGTTCCTCCGGTGACGGTGAGCCCGACCTCCAAGACGGGTGGGACTGGCAGGTGCGTTCGTCGGTGGCGTACGACCAAGACCAGGACTTCGACTACCTCACCGGGGAGGTCACCTCCGGGGCGCAGGGGCTGCGCCTTCGCGCGACCACCGACCCTACCGCGGGCGACGCACAGGCGGCCGCGGTGGAGCAGATGTGCAAGCGGTACGTGTCCGAGCCCTACGACGAGGACGACCCGTACTCGGACCAGCGGTGGGCGCTGCAAGACCTCCTGCGCAGCACCTGGACTGCTGCGGCCTCCGAGATCAGGTCGGACGCCATCCTGGAAGCGACGCGCGCCATCCAGGACAAGATCGACGCCGAACCAGACCTCTCGCTCGACGACATCTCGGTTCTCGACGACGAGTACCTGGAGGTCGTCAAGGCGCGCTCCGAACGCGAGAAGGAGCTGTGGGCATCGGACTACCCCGACCTGACCGATGCGCACGAGAAGTTCGAGGCGGCAACCAAGGAGCTGCACGCGCAGGTCTACACCGAGGAGATGGTGCGCAAGGCGCAGCAGCTGTACCTGGACAATTGCGATTTCGAGGTCCCGGACGACTACGAGTTCCCGACGCTCGAAGAGTTGCAGTACGAGCTCCCCGTAGCCGACTGACGCCGGCCGTCGGGCGGGTGAGTTTTCCATGAACGCGACCACCGCCGGCCGCATCGCGCCTAGCGTGGTGAGAACCGCTCCGTGGAGGTGTGCCATGTCGCGTCGTGCGTCGAGGTCCGCCCTGCTCAGGCTGTTCTCTGTGTCGGGCGCGACCGTGCTCGCGTTAAGCCTGTCCGCCTGCGGCGAGAGCTCTGGCGCGAGCACGGCACCCACCGACCCCAACCCGACAGCGACGAGCGCGCCCGCCGAGCCGACCCCGACGCCCGAGCAGGTCGCCTCCCCGACGCCGACCGCGCCGTCGAGGGACGAGGCCGCCGCACGGTACCTGGAGCTCGCCTCCGCCTCGAACGAGGTGCTCGTCGGGCTTAGCGACGCGTTCCAGGCCGAAGACCTGCCTGAGCTGCGCAAGCAGGCGACGCTGTACGCGGACGCGCTGCGCACCTTCTGCGACGGACTGATCGCCTACGCCTGGCCTGACGACGTGCAGCCCGCGGTCGACGCCCTGATCGCCGACGTGTCGGACAACGTCGTCATGCTGCGCTCGCTCGCGACGACGACCTCGGAGGACGAGACCTGGGCGGTCTGGAACACGTACACGCCCACGGGCTCTCCCCAGCAAGAGGTACGCACCCGCCTGGGCCTCGACGACGTGCCTGTGGTGGACTGACCCGCGCTCAGTTCTCCAGGCGCTGCACGTCGCGGTGGACGTCGTGGGCGTGCCCTGCTGCTCTCCGCCGGCTACTACCCGTCGGCCGCGCTGTACCTCGTGTACGGCGTCGTGGTCGCGTACGGGTTCGTGGTGTGGTGGCGTGCGCAGCGGGTGGGACCGCCGCGTGAGGTCGTCCC
>JAEYUL010000178.1 GCA_023432565.1 Actinomycetes bacterium
ACCCGTTCGGTCCGGACCAGGCGACGGGGACGAGCGTCCTCGAGCGCGCCGAGACGACCGAGCAGGTCGAGCCGGGCGACCACGAGCGCTTCGCGCACTACGTGCGCAAGGAGAAGATCACCGAGTCGGCCGTGACGGGCAGGCCGGTCGTGGCGCTGTGCGGCAAGGTCTGGGTGCCGGGTCGTGACCCGAACAAGTTCCCCGTCTGCCCGGTGTGCAAGGAGATCTACGAAGGGCTGCGACCGCCCCAGGACGGCGACGACGGCTCGAGCGGAGGGCCGTCGGGCGGCTCGGGCGGCTCGGGCGGCGGGCGCCGCTGGGGCTTCGGCCGCGGCTCGTCCGGACGTTGAGCGCGGCGTTCGAACCGTCCACCACTCACGCGTCGTCGTCGGCGGCATCCCACCTGCCCCCGGCGTTCCCGGCGCGTGCTCCGTGGGGGACGGCCGGCAAGCTGCGCGCGTGGCAGGCGGAGGCGCTCGAGCTGTACCGCGCGCGCGCACCTCGTGACTTCCTCGCGGTCGCGACCCCGGGCGCCGGCAAGACGACGTTCGCGCTGCGCATCGCGACCGAGCTGCTCGAGGCGCGCGTCGTGCGCCGGGTGACGGTCGTCGCGCCGACCGACCACCTCAAGCGGCAGTGGGCCGACGCCGCGGCCCGCGTCGGCATCCGCCTCGACCCGAACTTCAGCAACGCCCAAGGTCGCCACGGGCACGGCTTCGACGGCGTGGCGGTCACGTACGCCCAGGTGGCGAACAAGCCCGCGCTGCACGCCGCGCGCACGGGCGCCGCGCCGACGCTCGTCATCCTCGACGAGGTGCACCACGGTGGCGACGCGCTGTCGTGGGGTGACGGCGTGCGCGAGGCGTTCGAGGGCGCGACGCGGCGGCTCGCGCTCACGGGCACGCCGTTCCGCTCGGACACCGCGGCGATCCCGTTCGTCACCTACGAGCGCGACGCGCAGGGGATCCGGCGCTCGGTCGCCGACTACAGCTACAACTACGGCGACGCGCTGCGCGACCACGTCGTGCGGCCGGTGATCTTCCTGTCCTACTCCGGCAACATGCGCTGGCGCACGAAGACGGGCGACGAGGTCAGCGCGCGCCTGGGCGAGGCGCTCACCAAGGACATGACCGCGCAGGCCTGGCGCACGGCGCTCGATCCCGGCGGCGAGTGGATCCCCGCGGTGCTCGCCGGCGCCGACCGTCGGCTGACCGAGGTGCGGCGGACCGTGCCGGACGCCGGCGCGATGATCATCGCCACCGACCAGGCGGACGCGCGTGCCTATGCGGGCCACCTGGCGCGTCTGACGGGGCAGTCGCCGACCGTCGTGCTGTCCGACGACCCGACCGCGAGCGACAAGATCGACGAGTTCTCCCGCGATGACTCGCGCTGGCTCGTCGCGGTCCGGATGGTCTCGGAGGGCGTCGACGTGCCGCGGCTCGCGGTCGGCGTGTACGCCACGAGCACCGCGACGCCGCTGTTCTTCGCGCAGGCCGTCGGACGGTTCGTGCGCGCGCGCAAACGCGGCGAGACCGCGTCGGTGTTCCTGCCGTCGGTGCCGCAGCTGCTCGCACTCGCCAACGCGCTCGAGGTCGAGCGCGACCACGCGCTCGACCGCCCGAAGACCGCCGAGGAGGAGGGCGCCGGGTTCAACCCGGAGGACGCGTTGCTCGCGGCCGCGAGCTCCGAGCGCAACGGGCCGGACGCGGTGGGGCCGGACGGCGTCCAGGGGACGTTCGAGGCGCTCGAGGCGCAGGCGTCGTTCGACCGCGTGCTGTTCGACGGCGGCGAGTTCGGCACGGGTGCGGAGGTCGGGTCCGAGGAGGAGCTCGACTTCCTGGGCCTGCCGGGCCTGCTCGACGCCGACCAGGTCTCCGCGCTGCTGCGCCAGCGGCAGGCCGACCAGCTCAAGGGGCGTCGCTCGCCGCGGGACCAGGCGGCCGACCTCGAGGCGATGGACCACCGCCGGCAGGCCGAGCTGCGCAAGGAGCTCGCCCAGCTGGTGGGCGCGTGGTCGCGGCGCAGCGGCCAGCCGCACGGCGCGGTGCACAGCGAGCTGCGGCGCAGGTGCGGGGGGCCGGAGGTCGCGCTGGCCGACCCGGACCAGCTCGAGTCGCGTGTGGCGATGATCCGCGGGTGGTTCGTCGGCAAGCGCTGACGACCCGCTCGGTGCGGGGCGCGGTGGTCGACCGCCGGCGCGACCCCAGGCCGTGCGCGGGGCTCGAGGGCGCCTCAGCGCGGGGCGCCGGCCCGGCGACCGCCCGCGGACGAACCTTCTACGTTTCCCCCGGGGTGCACGGCCCGCAATCCCCGTCTCACGATGTGGATGGGTGAAAACCGCCCGTCCACGGTGAGAAATCGCAGGTCACAGGCGTGGGAGCGCGCTCCATACCATTGATGACGGCGTCCGCAACCCCGTCGCTCGACGTGCCGAGTCAGGTCGTCCGCGGGAACGTTGTCGTGCTTCGGGGCCCGGAACACCGAGCCCCGTCCCTTCGTCGGCAGCACGCTGTCGGCACGACGAAAGGAGTACGCGATGCCTTCGTGGCTCATCCTCGTCATCCTCGGCGTCGTCCTGGTCGTCCTCGGGTTCGGGGGCCTCGGAACGATCTTCCTGTGGATCGGCGTGGCGGTCCTGGCCGTCAGCCTGATCCTGGCCCTCGCGGGTCGCAGCCGCGTGTAGCACGCGGCATCGCCGGGTTCCCCTTCCGGCACCCCCTGGAACGCCGACGCCGGCCCGCTTGCGATGAGCGGGCCGGCGTCTGGCTCGGTCGGGGGCAGGCGGTCACCGTCACAGGCGGTCGCCGTCACAGGCGGTCACCGTCACAGGCGGTCACCGTCACAGGCGGTGACCGTCAGGAGCCGGGCAGCGTGAGGGTCACCGTGGGCAGAGCCGCCTCGTCCGCGGACAGCCGACGAGCACCGCGGGGGAGCATGGCGCGCGACGTCCGGTGCCGCTCGGCGGCGGTGCGCACGCCCTGAGGGCCCGTCCAGCGCTCGTCGACCTCGCCGTCCGCGACGAGCAGGACGTGCAGCGGCCGCAGCTCGCCGGGCCCGCGCCGTCCGTCGTCGAGCGCCGCCAGCGCGTCCCGCGCCGCCTGAGGCGACGCCGACAGCTCGCGCACCCGGGGGTCGGGACCCGTGACGAGCACCTCCTCGACGTCCCGGCCGGCCACCGCGCGGCGCGCGGCGGACTTGCGCCCGCCCACGCTGGTCTTGGCCGTGGACGCCTTCGCCACGGGTTGCAGCCTGCCGTGCGCGTCCTGGCGCGCGACGAGCTTGTAGACCATCCCGCAGGTGGGCGCGCCCGACCCGGTGACCACCGAGGTGCCGACGCCGTAGGAGTCGACCGGGGCCACCGCGAGCGATGCGATCGCGTGCTCGTCGAGATCGGAGGTGACCGTGATCCGCACGTCGTGCGCGCCCGCGGCGTCGAGCTGGGCGCGCACCTCGTGCGCGAGCACGGCCAGGTCGCCCGAGTCGAGCCGTACGGCACCGAGCCGTGGCCCTGCGGCGGCGAGCGCGCGCGCGACACCCTCCTTGACGTCGTAGGTGTCGACCAGCAGCGTCGTGCCGGAGCCCAGCGCGTCCACCTGGGACCTGAACGCGGACGCCTCGTCGTCGTGCAGCAGCGTGAACGCGTGCGCCGACGTGCCGATGGTCGGGATCTGGTACCTGCGGCCGGCCTCGAGGTTCGAGCTGCCCGCGAAGCCAGCGACGACCGCGGCCCGGGCGGCTGCGACACCCGCCCACTCGTGCGCCCGACGCGAGCCCATCTCGAGGCACGGCCGGTCCACCGCGGCGCTCGTCATGCGCGAGGCGGCCGACGCGACCGCCGAGTCGTAGTTGAGGATCGACAGCACGAGCGTCTCGAGGAGCACGGCCTCGGCGAAGGTGCCCTCGACGACGAGCACGGGGGAGTACGGGAAGAAGACCTCGCCCTCGGCGTACCCGACGACCGAGCCACGGAAGCGGTAGTCGGCCAGGAAGGCCAGCGTCGCGTCGTCCACGACCCGCTCGTCGGCGAGCCAGTCGAGCTCGGCGGTGCCGAACCGGAAGCGCGCGAGCTCCTCCAGGACGCGCCCCGTCCCCGCGACGACGCCGTAGCGGCGCCCGGGTGGCAGGCGCCGGGTGTAGACCTCGAACACGCACCGGCGGGCCGCGGTCCCGTCGCGCAGCGCGGCCTGGAGCATCGTCAGCTCGTAGCGGTCGGTGAGCAGCGCCGTGCTGGGCGGCGGCGTGCTCGGCAGCCTTGTCATGCGCACACGGTAGGCCGAAGCGCACGAAACGCGCCTTGCCTAGAGTGGACCCGTGAGCTCCGCACCCCACCTCGACGAGGTCGTCGCCTCGGACGCCCACGCCTCGCTTGACGCACCGTGGGTGACCGTCGTGTGGAACGACCCGGTGAACCTCATGACATACGTGACCTACGTGTTCGAGACGTACTTCGGTCACCCGCGCCAGGTGGCCGAGCACCTGATGCGACGCGTGCACACCGAGGGCCGGGCGATCGTGTCGCGCGGGACGCTCGAGGCGATGGAGATCGACGTCCAGGCGATGCACGGCTTCGGGCTGTGGGCCACGCTCCAGAGCAGCGGTCGGTGATGCGGGGCTTCGTCGCACGGCAGCACGAGTACGTGGCCCGGCTCGACGCCGACGAGCGCGCGGTGCTGGCCGGCATCGCCTCCGAGGTCGCGGTACTGCTGGGCGCCGTGCCGTTCCGGCACGAGTCCCGGGGACCGGCGGCGGCGGCGGGGCAGGACGCCGACCCTCACGGCGTCGGCGACGAGCTCCCGGACGACGAGCAGGACGACGACCCTCCGCTGTCGGCACTCGGCTGGCCGTGGCAACGGCCCGTCGAGAGGCCGACCGACCCGGCGGTGCGGCGCCTGCTGCCCGACGCGAGCGACGACCCCGAGCAGGCCGCGGAGTTCCGTCGGCTGACGGACGCGGACCTGCGCGAGCGCAAGATCGCCGGGCTGCGCACCTGGTGGCGCGCCCTGCGGGCACCGGGCGGACGGCAGGGGGACGCCGTCGCGGTGACCGCGGCAGAAGCCCCGGCGATCGCCGCGGCGATGACGGACGTGCGCCTCGTGCTCGCCGACCGCCTGGGCATCCGGACCGACGAGGACGGCGAGCGCGTGTACCTCGAGCTGGCCGCACCGGCTCCCGCGCCGCCGGACGGCTCGGACGCCGCCGAGGCGATGGCGGTGCGTCGTGCGTTCGTCGGGGTCTACGCGATGCTCTCCGAGCTCCAGGAGACGCTCGTGGGCGCGATGCTCGCACAGGCGCGTGCGCGGCGGACGTCACAGGGCGACTCGGACAGCGGCCGCGGCGCCGCGGGCTAGGCTCGTCGCCGTGAACGACGCGCCCATCGGGATCTTCGACTCCGGCGTCGGGGGCCTGACGGTCGCACGAGCGATCCTCGACCAGCTCCCGAACGAGTCGACCCTCTACATCGGTGACACGCTCAACACGCCGTACGGCACCAAGCCGTTGGCGGCGGTGCGTGCCTTCGCGCTCGAGGTCATGGACGACCTGGTCGACGCAGGCGTCAAGGTGCTGGTCATCGCGTGCAACACCGCCTCGGCGGCCATGCTGCGCGACGCCCGTGAGCGGTACACGCTACGGCGCGGCATCCCCGTGGTCGAGGTGATCCTGCCCGCCGCCCGGCGTGCGGTCGCCGCGACCCGGACCGGCAAGATCGGCGTGATCGCCACGCGCGCGACCGTGGAGTCCCTCGCCTACGACGACGCGTTCGCCGTCGCGCCGGGCGTCTCGCTCGTCACCCAGGCGTGCCCGCGGTTCGTCGAGCTCGTCGAGGCGGGCGTGACCTCCGGCCCGGAGGTGCTGTCCGTCGCGCACGAGTACCTCGACCCGGTACGCGAGGCGGGCGTGGACACGCTCGTGCTCGGCTGCACCCACTACCCCCTGCTGACCGGCGCGATCTCCTACGTCATGGGCGACGAGGTCACGCTCGTCTCGAGCGCCGAGGAGACCGCCAAGGACGTGTACCGCACGCTCGTCGCCCACGGGCTGGAGCGCACACCCGCCGACGGCGCGCCGCAGCACCGGTTCCTGGCCACGGGCGACCCGGACTCCTTCCGCACGCTCGCACGCCGGTTCCTGGGTCCCGAGGTCGACGCGGTCGAGCCGGTGGGGGCCCTGCGGTGAGGGCCGGCAGCGCGCGGGGAGCGGCCCGGTGAGGCTGGTGGTGCTCGGCTGCGCGGGCTCCTACCCGTCGCTCGACGCGGCGGCGTCGTCGTACCTGGTGCAGGCGGACGACGCCGACGGCCGGACGTGGAACGTGCTGCTCGACCTGGGCAACGGGGCTCTGAGCCCCCTGCAGCGCTACGGGGACCCGACGACGCTCGACGCGATCGGGGTCTCGCACCTGCACTCCGACCACGTCGCCGATCTCGTGGTCCTCAACGTGCTGCGCCGCTACCGGCCGGACGGCCCGCTGCCGCCCGTCGACGTGTGGGGTCCCGAGGGCACGGCGGAGCGGATCGCCGAGATGGCGGGCAAGGACCCGGCCACGGGCGTCGACGGCCAGTTCCGGTTCCGCACGTGGGACCCGGGCGCTCCGGTCGTCGTGGGCCCGATGACCCTCACGGCCGTGCCCGTCGAGCACCCGGTGACAGCGTTCGGCGTGCGCGTGACGGGACCGTCCGATCAGGACCCGCAGCGCACCGTGACGCTCGGGTACACGGGTGACACCGACGACTGCCCGGGCATCGACGTGCTCGCCGCGAGCGACCTGCTGCTGTGCGAGGCGGGCTTCCGTGACGAGCTCGACGACGACGTGCGTGGCATCCACCTCACCGGCGGTCGCGCGGGCCAGGTGGCGCAGCGCGCCGGCGCGGGCCGCCTGGTGCTGACGCACCTGACCGCGTGGGAGGCGCCGGAGCAGGTCGCCGCGCACGCGGCCGCGTCCTACTCCGGTCCGATCGACGTCGCTCGACCGGGAGCGGTCTTCCGCCTGTAGGCGCGCGCCCGCGGCGGGCGCCCCGAGGGCCGGCCCGGTCCGGGCGGTCGTTAGGCTCGGGGCATGTCTGCATCTGCCGTGACCTCTGCGCGCCCGGACGGCCGCGCCCCCGACGAGCTGCGCGCCGTCACGATCACCCGGCGGTTCCTGTCCGCCGGAGAGGGCTCGGTCCTCGTCGAGTTCGGCGGCACCAAGGTGCTGTGCGTCGCGTCCTTCACGCAAGGTGTCCCGCGCTGGCGCAAGGGCTCCGGCCAGGGCTGGGTGACGGCGGAGTACTCGATGCTGCCGCGCGCGACCGACAGCCGCTCCGACCGCGAGTCCGTGCGCGGCAAGATCGGCGGCCGCACCCACGAGATCTCCCGCCTGATCGGCCGGTCGCTGCGCGCGATCATCGACGTCGGCGCGCTCGGCGAGAACACGATCGTGCTCGACTGCGACGTGCTGCAGGCCGACGGCGGCACGCGCACCGCGGCCATCACCGGTGCGTACGTCGCGCTCGCTGACGCCGTCGCGTGGGCCAAGGAGAACAGGATGGTCGCGCCCAGCCGCACGGTGCTGCGGGACTCGGTCGCGGCGGTGAGCGTCGGCATCGTCGACGGCGTGCCGGTGCTCGACCTGCCGTACGTGGAGGACGTGCGTGCCGACACCGACATGAACGTGGTCGTCACCGGCTCGGGCGCGTTCGTCGAGGTGCAGGGCACCGCCGAGCACGCGCCGTTCGTCCGTGCCGAGCTCGACGCGATGCTCGACCTCGCGCTGTCCGGCACGGCGCAGCTGGCCGCGCTGCAGGCCGCCGCGCTCGCGCAGCCGGCCTCCGACGGCTCCGGGACCCGCGCGGTCCCGGCTCCCGCACGGCAGCCCGGGACGTCGGCATGAGCGTGCCGCCCGGCGCCCGCCTCGTGCTGGCCACGCACAACGCGCACAAGGTGGGCGAGCTGCGCGCCATCCTCGCGCCCGTCCTGCCCGGGCTGGCTCCCGAGGCGGTGGTCGGCGCGCGCGACGTGGGCGCGCCCGAGCCGGTCGAGGACGGTGTGACGTTCGCGGAGAACGCACTGCTCAAGGCGCGCGCGCTCGCGGCGTTCACCGGCCTGCCGGCCGTCGCGGACGACTCCGGCCTCGCGGTCGACGTGCTCGGTGGCGCACCGGGGATCTTCTCGGCCCGCTGGGCGGGCCGGCACGGCGACGACGCCGCGAACCTCGCGCTGCTGCTGGCCCAGCTCGCCGACATCGCGGACGCCCACCGCGGTGCGAGGTTCGTGTGCGCGGCCGCGCTCGTCACGCCCGACGGGTTCGAGCACGTCGAGACCGGCGCGCTCGTCGGGACCCTCGCCCACGAGCCTCGCGGCTCCGGCGGGTTCGGCTACGACCCGGCGCTCGTGCCGCTCGGCGAGACCCGCACGTGCGCCGAGCTCAGCCCGGCCGAGAAGAACGCGATCAGCCACCGCGGGCAGGCGTTCCGCGCGCTGGCGCCCGTCGTCGCGCGCGTGCTCGCCGGCGGTCAGGCGCCCGACCCGATGGCCGATGGAGTCCGCTGACGACGCGTACGGCCGCGTGCAGCTCGTCGCCGAGGCCGTCTCGTTCGGGTACCCGGGACGCCCCGTGCTCGACCGGCTCGACCTGACGGTCAGCGCCGGGGACCGGGTCGGGCTCGTGGGGGAGAACGGTGCAGGCAAGACGACCCTGCTGCGCGTCCTGGCCGGCGAGCTGGCGCCGTCGTCAGGCACGGTGCGGCGCACGGGCTCGCTCGCGGTCGTCGACCAGGAGCTCGCCGTGCGGCCCGACGACACCGTCGGGACGCTCGTGGCCGCGACCGGCGCGACCGTGCGTGCCGCCGCTGCTCGGCTCGAGGAGGCGATCGCGGGCTTCGACCACGAGGAGGGGGACCTCGCAGACCTGACCGCGGCGATGACGCGCTACGAGCAGCTCGAGGCGTGGGACGCCGACCGCCGGGTCGACGAGGCGCTCACCCGGTTCGGTGCACCACGGGACCCCGAGCGCCGGCTCGCCGAGCTCAGCGTCGGTGAGCGCTACCGGGTGCGGCTCGCGTGCCGGATCGGCGAGCGTGCCGACGTGCTGCTGCTCGACGAGCCGACGAACCACCTCGACGCCGCGGGCATCGACTACCTCACGGGTCTGCTGCGGCAGTGGGCGGGCGCGGTCGTGATCGTCACCCACGACCGTCAGCTGCTCGACGACGTGATGACGGCGATCCTCGACCTCGACCCGGCGATGGACGGGAAGCCCGCGCTCTACGGCGCCACGCGCTACGCCGACTACCGGTACGCCAAGGACCAGATGCTGCGCCGGTGGAGGGTCCGCTACCGGCAGGAGCGCAAGCGAGCCGTGCAGCTCGCGCAGCGGCTCGACAGGTCGTACGAGGGCCTGTCCGACGAGTGGCGCCCACCCAAGGGGTCCGACAAGCACCGCCGAGCCACCGGCGCGCGCATCCACGTCAAGGCCGCGGACCGCCTCGTGCAGCGGCTCGAGGCGCAGGCCGTGGCAGTGCCGGTACCTCCGCCGTCGCTGGTGTTCCCGGACCTGCCGAGCCTGCCGCGCCGCGCGTCGACGGCAGCCGATCCCGACCGGCCCCTCGACCCCGCCGCGGACCGCGCCGCGGCGCACGACGGCCCGCTGCTCGAGGTGCGTGCGCCGCGCGTCGACGGCCCGCACGGACCACGGCTCGACCTGCCCGGGCGGCGCCTGGCCGTCCTGCCCGCCTCGCGTCTGCTCGTCGTCGGGCCCAACGGCTCCGGCAAGTCCACGCTGCTCGCGGCGCTCGCGGGCCGCGTCGAGCTCGACCGGGGCACACGCTCGGTGGCGTCGGGCGTGCGCCTCGGGGTGCTCGCGCAGGAAGGGCCGACCGAGCACGCCGACGCGGCGGGTGGTCCCGCGGGCGGGCCGACCGCCTTCGATGCCTACGCGCGGCACGCGCTCGACCTGCTGGGAGCCGGCCTGCTCGACCCGGACCAGCTCGTCCCCGTGGCGGCCTTGGGCCTGCTCACCGAGGCCGACCTGGAGCGTCCCGTGCGGGAGCTGTCCGTCGGTCAGCGGCGGCGGTTCGACCTCGCGTGCGCGCTGCTCGCCGCACCGCACGTGCTCGTCCTCGACGAGCCGACGAACCACCTGTCGGTCGGGCTGGTCGACGAGCTGACCGCGGCGCTGCGCGCGACGTCGGCCGCGGTCGTCGTCGCGACGCACGACCGCCGCATGCGCGCCGACCTCGCCGACTGGCCCGTGCTCGAGCTGTCCTGACGGGTCGGTCCCGCTGACGGGCGCGCGTCAGGACAGGCGGCCCACGTGGGCCATCGCCTGGCGCAGCAGGACGCCCTGACCACCCGTCATCTCGACCTGGACCTGCTCGGCGCACGCCTCCTCGGGCGTGAGCCACGCGAGGTCGATCGCGTCCTGCTGCGGCCGGCAGTCGCCGAGCACGGGCACGACGTACGCGAGCGACACCGCGTGCTGGCGGGGGTCGTGGTACGAGGTGATCCCGGGTGTCGGGAGGTACTCCGCAACCGTGAACGGCTGCGGCGCGGCCGGGATCTGCGGCAGCGCGACCGGTCCGAGGTCCTTCTCGATGTGCCGCACGAGCGCGTCGCGCACCCGCTCGTGGTACATCACCCGGCCCGAGACCAGCGCGCGGGACATCACGCCCTCGCGCGTCACGCGCAGCAGCAGGCCGACCGCGATCACGTCACCCGAGTCGTCGACCCGAACCGGCACCGCGTCGACGTACACCAGCGGCATCAGTGCCCGGATGCGGGCGATCTCCTCGGCAGGGAGCCACCCGGAGGGGCGCTCAGGGTTCGGGGGGTAGTCGGCCGTCTCGGTCACCGTGCCGTTCTACCTCCCTGCAGCGCCGAGCCGCCACAGGCGCGCAGGAGCGCGCGGCAGGACGTGCAGCACATCGCGGCCCGCCGCCGACGGTCGCGGCGGGTCCCGGTCGCGGGCAGGGGAATAGCCGGCACGGAGGCACACTTGAAGGAGGCGGACCCCGAGAGCGCAAGGAGGGCCGGATGGCCACCACGACACTGACCGCCGAGACGATCGGTCAGACCATCAGCGAGAACGAGATCGTGCTCGTCGACTTCTGGGCCGACTGGTGCGGCCCGTGCAAGCGGTTCGGACCGGTCTTCGAGGCCTCGTCGGACGCCCACCCGGACGTCGTGCACGCCAAGGTCGACACCGAGGCCGAGCAGCAGCTCGCCGCCGAGCTCCAGATCTACTCGATCCCGACGCTCATGGCCTTCCGCGACGGCATCCTCGTCTTCAACCAGGCCGGCGCGCTGCCCGCCCCGGCGCTCGAGCAGGTCGTCCAGGCCGTCAAGGACCTCGACATGGACGAGGTGCGCGCGAAGATCGCCGCAGCGTCCGACGGCCAGGCCTGACCGCGCGCAGCACCACGACACGACGAAGCCCACCGTGCACCGGTGGGCTTCGTCGTGCTCGGCGACCGACGGTCGAGGTGGGTCCGCTGCGGCCGCGAGACCCCGCTCGGCGGCGGGAGTCAGCAGCCCAGCCGGGTGTCGGCGATCACGACGTCGTCGAACCACAGAGTGTCCGCGCCGTCGCCGTAGGACTCCCAGCCGAGCCGCAGGTCCGTCAGGCGCGGTGACCACGGCTTGCTGAGCCACTGGCCGTCGAGATCGTGCGTCGGCGTGCCGTCGACGGCCAGGCCGGGCACCGCCTGTCCGTCGAGGTACGTCGTCAGGTGCCCCGCGGTCCCCTCGACGAGGAGCTCGGCGCAGTGCCAGGACGAGCCGGCGGGCAGCTCGGCGGTGCGGGAGAGCCCGGCGGGGCTCTGCTCGGGCAGCGTCGCGTCGTCCGACGAGCGGTTCCACTGCATCAGTGCGTTCTGCCCGCCCATGCGCAGGTCACGGTTGCCGTCGTTCGCGTCCCTCATGGCCAGGAACGTCGTGTGCGAGACGGGCAGCGCCGTGGTGTGCCGCACCCAGAACCGCACGTAGACGGTGCTGCCCAGCGCCCGGGAGGGCTGGGCCTGGACGAAGACGTGGTTGCAGTAGCCGACCCCGCCGTCGACGCGCAGCGACCTGCTGCCCGAGTGTGCGACCGTCGAGTCGACCGTGGCCCGCCCGGTCCCGGAGCAGTCGGGGTACGTCACGGCCCACGTCCCCGACGGGGTGCTGCTCGTCTGGCCCTCCAGGCCGTCGCAGAAGAGCGCCGTGTCGCACGCGCCGGGCGCCCCGGTGGGCACCTGCGTCGGGGTGGGTTCCTGCGTGGGCGTCGGACCCTGCGTGGGCGTCGGTTCCTGCGTGGGTGTGGGTTCCTGCGTGGGGGTCGGTTCCTGGGTGGGCATCGGCGTGGCACTCGGGCTCGGGGTCGGCGCGCCGTTGCACGCGACGCCGTCGAGCGCGAAGTCCGTCGGTGCGACGTTCGCGCCGCTCCACGTGCCCTGGAAGCCGAACGACGCGGTCTCGCCGGCCCTCAGCTCGCCGTTCCACGGCGCGTTCGTCGCGGTGACCGCCGCACCCGACTGCGTGACAGTCGAGCTCCAGGACTGGGTGACTCTCTGCCCCGACGGCCACGTCCAGGTCAGCCGCCACCCGTGCACCGCCTGGCTCGGGGTGACCCGCACGTCGGCGGTGAGACCGCCGGGCCAGGAGCTCATGCTCCACGTGACCTGACAGGCACCCGCCGCGTGCGCCCCGCCGGCGGCGGCCACGCCCGCCAGCGTCGTCCCGATCAGCACCGCGGCCGCGGCGACCACCGCCAGAGCCGTGTGCCAGAGCCTCGTCGTGCGCTGCATGCTGATCGTCCTCTCGCCGGGCCCGCGCCCGGCACCAGGCCGCGGCGAGGCGGGCCGATCTGCCCCTCGGAGGCAGGGTCCTGCGGCGAGAGGCCCGCCGGAAGTGCCCAATCGCTTCACCCGGACGAGTGAGGTCGCGGACGTCGCACGCAGGATCCCGGCGCACGGCGCCGTCCGGCCCTCGCCGGCCGCGGCACGTCCGTCTGCACTCTCGGTGCGGGAGGCGGGACTTGAACCCGCACGCCCGTGAGGGCACCAGGACCTAAACCTGGCGTGGCTGCCGTTTCACCACTCCCGCCGGCCCGCCGATCCTCCCACAGCGGAGGGTCGCGTCAGTCGAGGCCGAGGTCTCGGCGCAGCTTGGCGACGTGGCCCGTGGCGCGCACGTTGTACTGCGCAAGCTCGACCACGCCCTGCGCGTCGAGCACGACGGTCGAGCGGATCACGCCCGTGACGGTCTTGCCGTAGAGCTGCTTGGTGCCGTACGCGCCCCACGCCTCCAGGACGCCGCGGGACTCGTCGGACACCAGCGGGAACGTGAGCCCCTCGGCTTCGGCGAACTGGGCGAGCCGGGCCACCGGGTCGGGAGACACCCCGACGACCGCGAACCCGGCGCCCTGCAGGGCGGCCAGCGAGTCCCGGAAGTCGCACGCCTGCTTCGTGCACCCGGGGGTGCCCGCAGCCGGGTAGAAGTACACGATCACGCGCTGACCGCGCAGGTCCGAGAGCGTGAGCGTGCCGCCGTCGGCCGTCGGGAGCGTGAAGTCGGGTGCGGTGTCGCCGACGGCGAGGCGAGGCATGGCGGGCTCCTTCGCGAGGGGTGCTGGTCGGGGCCAGCCTAGGTCCCCGCGCGTACGGGACCACGAGCGCGAGGTACGGTCCTCGCGTGAGCGCCACACCTGATCCACGTGCTGACAACGACGCGTCCCGCCTCCCGGCCCGCCCGGGCGAGCCAGGTGCGCTCCCGATCCGCATGCTCAACGACCGTCTCCTCGTCGAGCTGGACTCCGCGGGCGCCGAGCGGCGCTCGGCGGCGGGCATCGTGATCCCCGCCACGGCCACGGTGGGCAAGCGGCTCGCGTGGGCGCACGTGCGAGCCGTCGGGCAGCACGTGCGTCAGGTCGAGGTCGGGGACCGCGTGCTGTTCGACCCCGACGAGCGTGCCGAGGTCGAGCTCGAGGGCGCCACCTACCTCCTGCTCCGGGAGAAGGACGTCCACGCGGTGGCGGCGCCGCGCTCGCTGGGCGAGGGCACCGGCCTCTACCTGTGAGCGGGCGTCGGCCGCGCACATGACCACACCGGAGAGCGTGCACGTGGCCGCGCTCGTGACCTGGGTGCGGGCCCGGCCCGTGCCCGACGGCGTCCCGCCCGCAACGGCCGTGAGACTCGTCACGGGGGAGGGCGCCGGTTCGCTCGCGGGGCCCGGGGCCTGCTAACGTTCTTTCCCGCGCGGCACTAGCTCAACTGGCAGAGCAGCTGACTCTTAATCAGCGGGTTCAGGGTTCGAGTCCCTGGTGCCGTACCACCCGACGAAGGCCCTCGGCACTCCTGTGCCGGGGGCCTTCGTCATGTCTCGGGCCGCCCGGAGCGGAGGCCGTCGCAGCGGCCGCCGACCTCGGCAGCGCGTGCGGTGACCAGGATGACGCGGGGCCGGCCGACGACGCCGCTGGGTACGCTTCGAGCGTGACCACGTCATCGCGCACGCAGCCCGCTCGTCTGGCCCTGGCGACCTGTGCCGAGCTCCCGGACCTCGATCCTGACGACGTCCCGCTGCGCGACGCCCTCGAGGCGCGCGGCATCCCCACCGACGTCGTCGTCTGGGACGACCCGACGATCGACTGGGGCACGTACCACCACGTGCTCATCCGCTCGACGTGGGACTACACGCAGCGTCCCGTGCAGTTCGTCGACTGGACCCGCCGCGTCGAGGCGTCGAGCACGCTGCTCAACCCCGCATCGGTCGTGACGTGGAACATCGACAAGACGTACCTGCGCGACCTCGAGGCGCGTGACGTGCCGACCGTCCCGACGATCTGGCTCGACCCGGCGCGCAACTTCAACTCCCGCGCGATCCACACGCGGTTCCCCGCGTTCGGCGACTTCGTCGTCAAGCCCACGGTGAGCGCGGGATCGCGCGACACCGGCCGGTACCGCGCGGACGAGACCCCGCAGCGCTCGCAGGCGATCATGCACGCCAAGAACCTGCTCGGCGTCGGGCGCTGGGTGATGATCCAGCGGTACCTGCGCCAGGTCGACTCGGTCGGCGAGGCTGCGCTCGTCTTCGTCGAGGGCGAGTTCTCGCACGCGGTGCGCAAGGGTGCGCTGCTGTCCGGCCCGTACAAGGAGGGCTCCGACGAGGGGCACCTGTACCGCGAGGAGACGATGTCGCCGGCGGAGCCGAGCGAGGCCGAGCTCGCGCTGGCGCGGCAGGTGATGGGAGTGCTGCCCGAGGTGCTGGGTCTGTCCGGCCCGCTGCTGTACGCGCGCGTCGACCTCATCCCGGACGACGACGGCAACCCCGTGCTGCTCGAGCTCGAGCTCACGGAGCCGAGCCTGTTCTTCCAGCACGGCGAGGGCGCGCTCGACCGCTTCGCCGACGCGGTGGTCGCGCGCGTCACAGCGTGACCGGCGCACTCGTGTGCGAACACGCGCTGCGGAGCCGTTACACTCGTCCACGGCCCGGTGATACCGGGACGCGGTGGCTATAGCTCAGCAGGTAGAGCACCTGGTTGTGGTCCAGGGGGTCGCGGGTTCAAGTCCCGTTAGCCACCCCACTGTGGCGAAGGGCGTCGACGATGTCGGCGCCCTTCGTCTTTGCCGCCCGGCGGCGCCGCACGGGCGCCCCGGCAGCCCCGACGCGTCTCAGGGCTTGGCGACCGAGGTGGCGACGATCTGCGCGGCGATGCGGCGCGCGGCGGTCGAGTCGGGGCCGGGCGCAGCCGGGAACAGCGCGGCGCGGTAGTAGCGCAGCTCGTCGATGCTCTCGAGGATGTCGGCCAGCGCACGGTGCCCGCCGTTCTTGGGCGGCGAGGCGAAGTACACCCGGGGGTACCACCGCCGCGCGAGCTCCTTGATCGACGACACGTCGATGATCCGGTAGTGCAGGTGCGCGACGAGCTCGGGCATGTCGCGGTCGAGGAACGTCTTGTCCGTGCCGACCGAGTTGCCCGCCAGGGGCGCCTTGCCGGGCTCGGGGACCCACGTGCGCACGTAGTCCAGGACCTGGCGCTGGGCGTCCTCGAGCGTCGTGCCGGTCGGCAACGCGTCCAGCAGGCCGGAGGTCGTGTGCATCGTGCGGACGAAGTCGCCCATCTGCTCGAGCGCCTCGGGGGGCGGTGCGATCAGCACGTCGACCCCCTCGCCGAGCACGTTGAGCTCGGAGTCGGTGACGACCACGGCCACCTCGACCAGGGCGTCCGCTGCGAGGTCGAGGCCGGTCATCTCGCAGTCGATCCAGACGATGCGGTCGGCGCTCTCGTGTCCGTTGGGCTGGGTCGGCGTGCTCGTCACGCGGGCCAGCCTAGGACGAGCGGTGGCGTCCCGCCGTCATCTCCGGCGCGTCCAGCGGTCAGTGGCGCTCGTCGGCTGCGTGCTCGCCCGGCTCGTCGTCAGGCCCGCGGGACGGCGACGGGACGGTCGAGGCGACCCACGCGGCCACCGGCACGAGCAGCAGGACCGCCAGCCCGACGGTCACCGCGGTGCTCGTCGACGTGCCCGCCCACCGCAGCACGACCGCGATCACGCCGCCGGCGCCGATGCCGACGAGCACGCGCTCGAGCCACACCGTCAGTCGCGAGCGCGGGTCGACCGGTGGTGCGGTCCCCGCGTGGCGGCCCATCAGCGGCCCCGAGCACGCGCGGCGTAGGTGCCGGTCTGACCTGCATGCATGTGGCCATCGTGGCACGCACGAGCGGTCAGGACGCGACAACCCGCGCGGCGCGAGCAGCAGCCGGTGCGCTCCTGCCGTGGGTACGAGAACGGGCGTGGCCCGGCTGGGGCCACGCCCGTTCGTGGGGCTGGTGCCGCGTCGTCACGGTCAGAAGGCCGCGCGAGCGCGGACGGGTCGCGCGACCTTCGCGGCGCGACGCCGGCGGCGTTCCGGTGGATGACTCGAGGCGTGCCCGAGATCGGCCTCACGGCGGGCCCGGCGGCGTGCGAGCTCGGAGAGCCTCTGGAGCTCGCAGTACTGGACCTGGAAGAGGTCGAAGGACAAGAAGGCATGCATGACGTACTCCTGGTGGTGAGGTGGGTGCGGTCGAGCCGCGGGAGAGCCGTCCACCCGAGACCCGGGTGCGGCTGCTGAGCAGGACAACTGGACCACGCGACTGATACGCAGGTCACGTCAATTTCCCCCGGACGGGTCGGACCGCGCCCCGGCGTGCGGCGTGCGGCGGGTAACCTGCGCCTCCTGGGCCCCCGTAGCTCAGCGGACAGAGCAGCCGCCTTCTAAGCGGTCGGTCGCAGGTTCGAGTCCTGCCGGGGGCGCGCTGGCGGGCTGACGGCCGACGCCGGGCAGGCTCGACCCGCCGGGCCGGTACCGGTGGCCAGATTCCGGACGAAACGTGCGGCGGTCGCCCGCGTGGCGCGTTTGTGCAGGTCATCCCTGGCCGTGAGAATGAGGACGTGAGCGTCCAGCCCGGCACGACGGCGGCACAGCCCGCGGGTGACGCCCCCGCGGGCGCGGTCGCGAGCCCGCCGGCGGACGCCCCGCAGGGCGGGGGAGCGCGCCACGCGCTGCCGGAGCCCGACGAGGCGGAGCGGCAGCCGGGGCGCCACACGGCCGACGACCCGCGTGCCGTCCTGGCCCGGCCGTTGGCCGCGGGCTCGCTCCTGGACGCGGTGCGTGACCTGCGCCGCGACGTCGAGGAGACGACGTTCCCGCTCGACCTGCCCGGGACGCAGGAGGCGCGCGCGTCGCGCGCGCGTCTCGTCGACCAGCTGCGCGAGCACCTCGTCCCGCGCCTGACGGAGCTGTCCGCACCCGCTGTCGTCGTCGTCGCCGGGTCGACGGGGGCGGGCAAGTCGACGCTGGTGAACTCCCTCGTCGGACGCGAGGTGACGACCGCCGGGGTGCTGCGCCCGACGACGCGCGAGCCCGTGCTGGTGCACCACCCGGCGGACACGGACCTGCTGGCCGCTCACCCGCTGATCGGTACGGCGCAGGCCGTGGCCGACGAGGCCGTGCCGCGTGGCATCGCGCTTCTCGACGCGCCCGACCTTGACTCGGTGCTCGACGCCAACCGGGACGCCGCCCACCGGCTGCTCGAGGCGGCCGACCTGTGGTTGTTCGTCACGACGGCCGCGCGCTACGGCGACGCGCTGCCGTGGCGCGTGCTGCAGGACGCGGTCGCGCGAGGCGCGTCGATCGCCATGGTGCTCAACCGCGTGCCGCCGTCGTCGCTGCCGGCGGTGCGCGGCGACCTCCTCGCGCGGCTGCGTGAGCACGGCCTGGCGGGCTCGGCGCTGTTCGTCGTGCCGGACCAAGGACCTCACGAGGGCCCGCTCGAGCCGCGCGTCGTCGCGCCCGTGCGGCGCTGGCTGCTCATGCTCGCGGGTCCGGACCGGGCGCGCACCGTGATCGGCCGCACGCTGCGCGGGTCCCTGGCGGCGCTGCGCACGTGGGTCGACGAGCTCGCCGAGGCGGTGCAGGAGCAGGCCGACGCGGCGGCGCAGGTGGGCGCTCTGCTCGACGAGGCCGTCGCCGTGCCCCTCGAGCGGGCGAGCGCGGCCGTCGCGCGCGGTGACGTGGCGCGCGGTGCCGTCGGCGTCCGCTGGGCCGAGCTGACCTCGCCGCGCGGCGCGGTCGGCTCGGTGGTGCGGGGCGGGAAGGTGCGCGGCTCTGCCCGTGGGCGCGCCGAGCGCGAGAACGCCCTGGACGCGCTGCGCACCGAGATCGCCCACGCCGCCACGGCCGTCCTGACGGCGGCGGCGCGGGACGCGGACCACGACCTGCGGCAGGCCCTCGCCGACGGGCCGCCCGGCGCGCAGGCGGTGCTCGCGCAGTGGGCGCCCCGGGCACAGGGGCCCGACGGTGCCTCCGAGCAGGCGGCGCGCGCCTGGATCGGGCAGGGGG
>JAEYUL010000080.1 GCA_023432565.1 Actinomycetes bacterium
CCCCGGGCGCAGCGGCGGCCGTCCGGGCGGCGACGGCCGCGGCGACGACCGGGTCCCCCTGCGCCGCGAGCCACCCGAGCAGCTCGGGATACGCCGCCGGGTGCGCGGCGATACGTGCGCGCAGGTCCGGGCGCTCGGCGGCCAGCCGGGCGAGCTGCGCCGGCGACGTCGACGGGTCGTCGACGAGCGCGGCGTACGGGTCGTGGTTCATGAAACCCCCAGAAGTCGTCGCACGACGCCGGGGACGGCGACGGCCCGCACATCGTAGGGAACCGGGCAGTTCACGCGTGACGGATGTCCCCAGGACGGACACCATTCACCCCGCGAGCGCCCCACGGCTCACCTGGCAGACTGACGGCGTGCGTGACCTGGCCCTGCTCCCGAAGGCGCACCTGCACCTGCACTTCACGGGGTCGATGCGCGTGAGCACGCTCGCCGAGCTCGCGCAGCAGCACGGCATCCGGCTGCCCTCGGCCCTGCTCGACGCGGACCCGTTGCACGTCCCGGCCGACGAGCGCGGCTGGTTCAGGTTCCAGCGCCTGTACGACGCGGCCCGCGCCTGCGTGCGCGGCGAGGCGGACATGCGTCGGATCATCGCCGAGGCGGCTGCGGACGACGCCGCCGAGGGCTCGGGGCGGCTCGAGATCCAGGTCGACCCGACGTCCTACGCGCCCTTCGTCGGCGGGATCACGCCCGCGCTCGAGATCGTGCTCGACGAGGCCCGCGCCGCGAGCGAGCGCTCGGGCGTCGACGTCGGCGTGGTCGTCGCGGCGTCCCGCATGCGGCACCCGCTCGAGGCGCGCACGCTCGCCCGACTCGCCGCACGGCACGCCGGGGACGGTCCTGGTGAGGTCGTCGGGTTCGGCCTGTCGAACGACGAGCGGCGTGGGGAGACCGCCGAGTTCGCCCCCGCGTTCGCGATCGCCCGACGGGCCGGGCTCGCCTCGGTACCCCACGGCGGCGAGCTGCTGGGGCCCGCGCACGTCCAGGACGTCGTCACGCACCTGCACCCCGACCGGCTCGGGCACGGCGTGCGCACCGGTGAGGACCCCCGGCTGCTCGACGAGCTCGTCGCCTCCGGGGTCGCGTTCGAGGTCTGCCCCGCGTCGAACGTCTCGCTGGGTGTGTACCCGGACGCCGCATCCGTCCCGCTGGGCACGCTCGTCGACGCGGGAGCGCAGGTCGCGCTCGGCGCCGACGACCCGCTGCTGTTCCGTTCGCGCCTGCTCGCGCAGTACGAGGCCGCCCGGGACGTGCACGGGTTCGACGACGAGGCGCTCGCGGACCTCGCGCGTTCGTCGATCCGAGCGAGCCGCGCGAACGACGAGGTGCGCGCGCGCCTGCTCCGTGGTGTCGACGACTGGCTGGCGGGCCCGGCGGAGCAGACCGCACCGCACCGGGGCTCGTCCGGCCCGCGCCGCTAGCTAGAGCTCGAGCCCGACGAGCACCGGCTCGGGTTCGAGCACCACACCGAACGTCTCCCGCACCCCGTCGCGCACCTGCCGCGCGAGCGCGACGACGTCCGCGCTCGTCGCACCGCCGCGGTTCGTGACCGCCAGGGTGTGCTTCGTCGACAGCGCGGCCCGACCGGGCAGGCCGTACCCGCGCGCGAACCCCGCGTGCTCGATCAGCCACGCGGCGCTCGTCTTGACCTTTCCGTCGCCCGTCGGGAACCGTGGGGCGTCGCCGGGCAGCGCGGCGGCCGCGTCCGTCGTGAGGATCGGGTTGGTGAAGAACGACCCTGCGCTGCGCGTGTCCGCGTCGTCCGGGTCGAGCACCATGCCCTTGCGGCTGCGCAGGTCGAGCACCGCCGCACGGACGTCGAGCAGGGGCGCGCGTTCGCCGACCTCGACGCCGAGCGTGCGTGCCAGCTCGCCGTAGGCGATCGGCGCCGAGAGGGTGCCCTGGCGCAGCTGCAGCGTCACGTCGAGCACCACGTACCGCGGCGTCGGGCCCCACGGCGCGCGCTCGTCGGCCGGGTCGCGCGGGTCGCGGCGCGGGTCGTCGGACGCCAGCAGCGAACGCTTGAGCAGCGAGGTGCGGTAGCCGAACCGCAGGTCGACGACGGGCAGCGTCCGCACGCGGGCCCGCTCGCGGTCCCACACGCGCACGGTCGCGATCGTCTGCGCGACCTCCTGGCCGTACGCCCCGACGTTCTGCACGGGCGTCGCCCCGGTGGATCCCGGGATCCCCGACAAGGCCTCGATGCCGTAGAGCCGGTGGCTCGTCGCCTCGGCGACGACGTCGTCCCACGGGGTCCCCGCGGGCACGGTGTAGGTCACGCCGGCGCAGGCCGAGTGGTCGGGGACGTCGATGCCGGTCCGTACGTCGCGCACGACGACGCCGTCGAAGCCCGCGTCCGCGACGAGCAGGTTGGAGCCACCGCCCAGCACGAGCAGCGGCTCACCCGCGTCGTCCGCCGTCCGCACCGCGTCGATCAGCTCGGCCTCGGTGGTCGTCTCGACGTACCTGCCGACCGGGCCGCCGACTCCGAGGGTCGTCAGGTCCGCGAGGCGTGGTGTGGTGCCGACGGTCATGCGACCAGGCTACGGGCGGTCGGCAGGCTCGGGCGTCTCACGGACCGGCTCGGGCACCTCGTCGGTCGACTCGGGCACCTCGTCGGTCGGCCCGGCCGTCGCGTCGGCGGGCTCCGGGACGTTCCGCGTCAGCGGCGCGGCCGCGCCGGCCACGAACACGCCCAACGCCACCGGCACGAGGATCACCAGCAGCGCGTGCCGGTAGCCCACGTGCTGGGCGAGCAGCCCGAGGAGCGGCGGCCCGGCGAGGAACGCCGAGTAGCCGATGGTCGACACGACGCTCACGCGCGCGGCGGCGCGCAACGGGTCGTCGGCCGCGGCACTCATCCCCACGGGGAACCCCAGCGCCGCACCGGCTCCCCAGGCGACGACGCCGACGATCGCCAGCCACATCGTCGGCGCGAGGCCGAACAGCGCGAGGCCGACGAGCGCGAGCAGCGCGCACAGCCGCAGGACGAACACCCGGCCGTAGCGGTCCAGGAGTGCCGTGCCGAACCAGCGCATCGTCGTCATGGAGCCCAGGAACACCGCGAGGGCCACGGCACCGACCGCGTGCGCGGTCTCGAAGCCGTCGACGACCGCCAGGCTCACCCAGTCGTTCGCCGCGCCCTCGGTGAGGGCGGCGGCCAGCACCACCAGCCCGATGAGCAGCGTGCGCGGCTCGAGCCACGCGGCGAGCGCGCGGCGGGCGCGGCCCGTCGACCCGGTCGCGGACGCCGTGGCCTCCGCGTGGTGCGCCTGAGCCGGTGCGGTCTCGACGAGGTACGCCCGCACCGACACGAGCACCGCGACGGTCGACACCGCGAGCACCACCGGAAGGTGCACGACGACGGGGACGTGCAGCCAGGCCGCCACCGCGGCGACGCCCGCGGCAGCCACCGTCCCGAGCGAGAAGCCGGCGTGGTAGCGCGGCATCACGGTGCGGCCGAGCCGCTGCTCGACGACCGCACCCTCGACGTTCATCGCGGCGTCCCACACGCCCGTGCCGACCCCGTAGACCACGAGCCCGAGCCCGGCGAGCGGGACCGAGCCGGCCGCGACGCCGACCGCCGCGAGCGAGAGGCCACCCGCGTTGAGGCACGCCGAGGCCACGACCGTCCGGCGTGCGCCGATCCGCTCGATGATCGTCCCCGACAGCGGAAGTGCGACGAGCGAGCCCACCGACCCGACGAGGAGCAGCAGGCCGACCCGGCCGGCCGACAGCTCGAGGCCGTCGCGGACAGCAGGCAGGCGCGACGCCCAGCTCGCGAAGTTGAAGCCGCTGAGAAAGAAGGTCGCGAAGACCGCGAACGAGGCGGCGCGCACCGGGTCGCGCAAGGTCGCCGGTCGCACCGCGTCCTCCCTGACGTCGTCGTTCGAGACGCTGCTCACGGTACGCGAACCCTCTCCTCGTGCGTGCTCACCGGCGTGAGCGCGCTCGTGTCGGCGTCGCCGGGCACGGGCCTGGCCACCTCGTCCCGCGGCGTGCGCTCGGGTGCCGTCCGGTCCGCGAAGCACACGCTCGCGACCATCGCCGCGGCGATCAGCACGAGCGCGTTGCGCGCACCCATCGACTGCGCGGCGAGGCCGAGCAGCGGCGGGGCGGCGATCGAGGCGACCGAGGAGAACGACGAGATCACGGCCACGCGACCGGCTGCGCGTACCGGGTCGTCGGACGCGGCCGCGATCCCGATCGGCACCGCCAGCGCCGCACCGAACCCCCAGGCCATCACGCCGAGCGAGGCGAGCTCGAACGACGGCGCCAGACCGAAGAGGACCAGGCCGGCGATCGAGACGACCCCCGACACCCGTAGCACGAGCACCCGGCCGTGGCGGTCGATCAACCGGGTCCCGACCAGGCGCACGGCCGTCATCGCCGCGACGTACAGCGCGAGGACGGCACCGCCGACGGCCTCGCTGCGCCCGAACCCGTCGACCACCGCGATGGACAGCCAGTCGTTGGCCGAGCCCTCCGAGAAGGCCGCGGCCATGACGACGACGCCGATGAGCAGGGTGCGCGGCTCGCGCCAGGCGTCGAGCGCGCTGCCGAGGCGACGGCGCGGGCGCGGGGCGGCGCCGGTCGCTGCGGCGTGGTCGGAGCCCGGCGCAGCGGTAGGCACGACGAGCGGGGCGTCGAACGGCCCGGGTGCGAGAACGACTCCCCGCAGCGACGCGAACCGCCAGACGACCGCCACCGCGGCGACGCCCACGAAGTGCACGGCGGGTGAGACGCCCTGTGCCGAGGCAAGGGCTCCCAGGCCCGAGCCGAGCACGGCTCCGATGGAGTACGCGGCGTGGAACTGCGGGATCACGGTGCGTCGCATCGCTCGCTCCACGCGGGCGGACTCGACGTTGAGGGGCACGTTGCCCAGCGCGATGGACACGCCGTTGAGGAACACCCCGACGCACAGCACGGCCACGGATCCCGTCAGCGGGCCGGCGCCCATGAGCACGTAGGCGAGCGCGAGCGCCACGGTGGACGCCACGACCGCGGCGCGACTGCCCCACCGCTGCACGACGACCCCGGCCACGGTGACCGTGAGCAGTGCGCCGACCGAGCCGACCAGCAGCACGCCGCCGAGCGCGGAGGGCGTCAGGTCGAGCGCGTCGCGGACGGCGGGCAGCCTGGCGAGCCAGCTCGAGAACACGATGCCCTGCAGGCCGAACAGGCCCAGAAGCAGGAGCCGCGCTCGCACAACCTGCGGCGCGAGCGGGGCGGTTTCGGGGCGACGAGGCGTGCGAGGGCGGTCGCCGGGGGCGCGGGGGGCGTGGGCGCGCGAGGTCACGGGTGTGCTGCTCCGAGCGGTCGTACGGCGGGGGTCCGGCGAGTGCACGCGGTGGTGACCGCCCGTCCTCGACCCGGGTCGAATCGATTCGAGACGTGCGCCGCCAGGGCGGTCGAATCGATTTGAGGATCGCCGACCATTCTGCGGGTACGCTGACCGCTGCGTCAACCGACGTGCGCCGGCCCCGCCGCGCCCTCGTCGGGACCACGCCACCGGCCGCCCACGGCCGTCGGACCGTGCCCGCGTCGCCGCCCGGAGGTGCCCGCTGTCGTCCCGCCCGACCCTCGCCGACGTGGCCTCCGCGGCCGGCGTCTCGGTCTCCACGGCCTCCCTCGCGTTCTCCGGCGCGGGTCCCATCGCCTCGGCCACCCGTGAGCGCGTGCTCGCCGCCGCCGCCGAGCTCGGCTACCTCGGCCCGAACCCGCTGGGCCGCCAGCTGCGCAGCGGACGATCCGGGATCGTCGGCGTCGTCGTCGGCGACGCGCTGCGCCGCTCGTTCCGCGACCCCGTCGCCATCCAGGTGCTCGACGGCCTCGTCGGCACGCTCGGGGAGATGGGGCTCGGCGTCCTGCTCATCCCCGGACCGACCGACCCCGCCGAACCGCCCGTCGACCCGCTCATCCTGTCCGCCGGGATGGACGTCGCCGTCCTCCTGTGGGGCTCCGGCAGGCAGGACCCGGTGCTCGAGGCGCTCCGGCGCCGCGGCGTCCCGACCGTCGTCGTCGAGGGCGTCCCGGACCCCGACGTCGCGACCGTCGGCCTCGACGACCGCCGCGGCATGACCGAGCTGGTCCGCCACCTGCAGTCGCTGGGCCACGAGAGCATCGCCTGCGTGACCCTGGCGTTCGACCGGCACCGCGGCGAGGGCCTCGTCCCGCCCGAACGCTGGGACGACGTCGTCTGGCAGGTGACGCGGCGCCGCCTCGACGGCGTCCTCGACACCGGCGTCACGCCCGTCGCCGTCTACGAGACGCCCGCCTCGCTCGTCGAGCACGGCAAGGCCGCGGGCCTCGCGCTCCTGTCCACACCGCAGCGCCCCACCGCCGTCGTGTGCCAGTCCGACCTGCTGGCCTCCGGCGTCGTGCTCGCCGCGCGTGAGCTCGGGCTGCGCGTGCCGCAGGACGTGTCCGTCGCAGGCTTCGACGGCCTCGATCTGCCCTGGCTCGCGCCCGACGTCCTGACCTCGGTCGCCCAGCCGCTCGCGGAGAAGGGGGCGGCGGTCGGACGAGCCGTGGCGAGCCTGCTGGCGGGCGAGATGCCCGAGCCCGTCGAGCTCGCCGTCACGCTGCGTCCAGGAACGACGACCGGCCCCTCGCCGCGCTGACCGCGACCGCCGCGCCGACCGCGACCGGCCGGGGGCCGCGCCGCGCTCGTCGCGCGCACCACCTCAGTCGAGGCGCACGACCGCCTGCGCCTTGCCGAGCACACGCTGACCGTCGAGCGTCACCGCCAGGTCGATGCGCGCCGTGCCTGCGGCCTCGTCGAGCGATCCCACCGTGGCGACGACCTCGATGGTCGCGCCGCCCGGGTCCGGCACCGGGATGGGGCGGGTGAACCGCACCTGGTAGTCGACGACCCTGCCGGGATCGCCGGCCCAGTCCGCGACGGGGCCGACGGCCGCGCCCATGGTCCACATGCCGTGCGCGATCACGTCGGGCAGACCGACCGAGCGTGCGACGCGCTCGTTCCAGTGGATGGGATTGAAGTCGCCCGAGGCGGCGGCGTAGCGCACGAGGCGGGCGCGGTCGACGACGACCTGCGTCCGGGCCACCTCCTGGCCGACCTCGAGCTCGGCGAGGCGCGGACTCATCAGGACTCCTCCGGCCGGACCGCGAGCGTGCTCACGACGGTCGTGACGGGCCGGCCGGCCTCGTCGGCGATCTCGGCGCGCGTCGTGATCATCGCCAGGCCGGCGCGCTCGACGATCGAGTCGACGTGCAGGACCGTGACCAGTCGGTCGCCCGCGTGGATCGGACGGTGGTGCGTGAAGCGCTCGTCGGCGTGCACGACGCGCGAGAAGTCGATCCCTGCGGCGGGGTCCTCGAACAGCTGCGCCTCGGCGCGCTGCGCGACCACGACTGCGAAGGTCGGTGGCGCGATGACGTCAGGGTGGCCCAACGCACGCGCCGCCTCCGCGTCGGTGTGCGCGGGGTGCTGTGCCCCGACCGCGGCCGCGAAGGACCGCAGGTGCTCACGCCCGACCTCGAAGACGGCGTTCGGCGCGTACTCGCGCCCGGCGTACCCGGTGTCGACCGGCATCGCCAGGGTCAGCGGGTCTCGCGGTGCAGCGTGTGGCGGTTCTCGCGCGGGCAGAACTTCTTCATCTCGAGACGGTCGGGGTTGTTCCGACGGTTCTTCTTCGTGATGTAGTTGCGCTCCTTGCACTCGGTGCAAGCGAGCGTGATCTTCGGACGGACGTCCGAGCTCTTGCTGGCCATGGTCTTGCCACCTCTCGCGCAATGACGCGTCTGCGATTCGTTCAGCGCTGCGCCGGCCGACGCACGCCTGGAGTTACCGGCTGTGTAGCGGGAGCGGGGTTCGAACCCGCGACCTCACGATTATGAGTCGTGCGCTCTCACCAACTGAGCTACCCCGCCTCGGGCGGCCCCGGAGGTGCGGCCGCAGCCGCACCCCGAGACACACCACAGAGCCCCGAAAGGGAATCGAACCCTTGACCTTCTCCTTACCATGGAGACGCTCTGCCGACTGAGCTATCGGGGCAGCGCGGAACAGGCTACACAACGAGGCGCCCACCCGCGAAATCGCGTCCCGACTGCTGCCCACCCTCCGCGCCGCGAGCACCTCACGTCCGCCGGCACCCCGCCACGCACCCCATCGGCGCGCTCCGCACCCGCTCCGCCGCGCTCCCCTCGAGCGCGGTCGATCCGGCCCGGGCGCTGCCGCGCAGGTCCAGCGCGCGCGTCGGATCGACCGCGCTCGCGGGTGCTCTGAGGGGCGGTGGCGTCAGCGCACGCCCGCGCGGCGCAACGCGGCGACCATGGCGCCCCCACGCCACGCGTCGTCCCAGGTCCAGCGCGCGAAGCCGGTGACGACGGCACGGATGCGGTCCTCGCGCTTCTTCTCGCTCCACACGGCGTCCGCCGCCGTGCGCTCGTCGAGCCCGTACTTCACGCGCCCGTCGAACTCCCCGACGACTCCGGCCGCCGGCCACCAGAAGTCCACGCGGCCGACGAACCCCCGCTCGTCGCGCAGCTCGTGCTGCAGGACAGGGACCGGCAGCCCGTGCTCGATCATCCGCGCCCTGCTCAGGGACTCCCCCGGCGACTCGCTCCTGCCGTCGGCGTGCACGACGACGGCCCGAGCGGCCCGGCTTCCCCGCCCGGCCCCCGCCCGCTCTGCCTCGATCGCGAGCGCCTCCTGGTCGACCAGACCCGCTCGGACGGCCGCGTCGGCTGCGACGAGGCCGCATGCCAGGCCACCGGCGCGCGCGAGGTCGACGACCGTGCGAGCGACCCCTGTGACGAACATCCCACCGCGGCGTTCCGGCTCGATCGGCACGCGCGTCGCATGCCGCACCACGTCGCCCTGCGAGCGACCCCCGCCCGCTGCCGGGATGGACACGTGGACGCTCTCGTCGGGGCGGCCGACCGTCGGCAGGCCCCAGACCGCGGCGGCCGACCAGTGCGAGAACACCGGGTCGGTGCAGGCGGCGGCGACGGCGTCGACCCGGACGAGGTGCCGCTCGTCGGCCGTCAGGCTCGCCCAGTGCGCTGCCCCCACGTACGCGCCGCGACGTAGCCGGACGTGCTCGGCCCGCGCGCCTCGCCTACGCACGAGCCGCGCGGTCTCGCCGCTCACCGTCATGAGGCCCCGCAGGCCGTCGTCGCTCTGCATCGGCGCAGCGTGCCACGCCCGGCCCCGCACCCGCCCCGCCCATCCCCAGCCCGGCTCCCCTCACCGTCCCCGCGCCTGGCCCAGGCACGCCGTCCCCGACCCGAGCGCGGCAGAACCGGCCCGAGCGCGCACGCCCGCGGACCGCGCCGGCACCCCTCGACCCGCGCTCGGGGGTGTCCGCTCGCGAGCCCCGACCCCGGTGGAGCAAGCCGGAGCCGAGCGCGGCAGAACCGGCCCGAGCGCGTCCGCCCCGGGACCGCGCCGGCACCCCTCGACCCGCGCTCGGGGGTGCGCGTCCGCGAGCCCGGAGCCGAGCGCGGCAGGACAGGCCCGAGCGCGTCCGCCCCAGGACCGCACCGGCACCCCTCGACCCGCGCTCGGGAGTGGGCTCACGAGCCCAGCGTGGTGCGCGCGCTGTGGCGTGACGTCGGCGCAGGCGGGCGGTGCGGGGCGCGTGAGGCGAACGCGGGGCGGGCGGCGCGAGCGCGGGCGTGTGCGGGCCGCGCTCGTGACCGTACGGCCGCGCTCGGCGCGGAGGCCGGCATGTGCAGGACGCGCGGAGGGGCGGCGGGAACGGGAGCGGCGCGGGTGCTCGTGAGCCGGGGCGGCGCGGGTGCTCGTGAGCCGGGGCGGCGCGGGTGCTCGTGAGCCGGGGCGGCGCGGGTGCTCGTGAGCCGGGGCTGCGCGGGTGCTGGTGAGCCGGGGCTGCGCGGGTGCAGATGTGGCGGGAGCTGCGCGGGTGCAGGGTCAGCGGGCGCGCTGGGAGCAGGGCGGGAGCGGCGCCCGGAGAGACGACGAAGGGGCGCCCCTTGCGGGGCGCCCCTTCGGCAACGTGGCGGGTGAGGGATTCGAACCCCCGTAGGCGTTGCCAGCTGATTTACAGTCAGCCCCCTTTGGCCACTCGGGTAACCCGCCGGGGTGCGGCACCGACGATCGTCGACCGACGGCCCACAGGCCTGGTCGTCGCTCGCGCGGCGTGCCGTGGAAGGATAGCAACACCAGGGCCCCGTCGAGAAAACGGCGGCCCGCGGGACCATCGCGGCCGCTCGTCGGCCGGTTCGACGGTGGGAACGGCACAGCACCAGGAACACGAGGAGGACAGCCCATGGCGAGCGAGTCGTCGTTCGACGTCGTCAGCAAGGTCGACCGGCAGGAGGTCGACAACGCCGTGAACCAGGCCGCGAAGGAGATCGCCCAGCGGTACGACTTCAAGGGCGTGGGCGCGTCGGTCGCCTGGTCCGGCGACTCGATCCTGATGGTCGCGAACTCCTCGGATCGCGTGCTCGCAGTGCTCGACGTGCTGCAGTCCAAGCTGATCAAGCGCGGCATCTCACTCAAGGCGCTCGACCTGGGCGACGGAGAGCCGAAGCCCTCCGGCAAGGAGTACCGCCTGGTGGCGGGGATCAAGGAGGGCCTGTCGTCCGAGGTCGCCAAGAAGCTCGCCAAGCTCGTGCGCGACGAGGGGCCCAAGGCGGTCAAGACGCAGATCCAGGGCGACGAGCTGCGGGTGTCGAGCAAGAGCCGCGACGACCTGCAGGCCGTGATCGCCCTGCTCAAGGGCGCCGACGTCGACGCGGCGCTGCAGTTCACAAACTACCGCTGAGCCACCCACGAACGCGCGCGAGCGCGGGTGATCCACCGCGAGCGACGGCCCACCGGGACCGCGCTCGTGACGGATCGCCCGCGCTCGCGTGTGCGTAGGCCGGGGCCGGAGCGCGAGCTCAGTAGCGGGTGATGCCGCCCTGGGCGCCCGCCTGGGCCTCGAGGCGCGCGATGCGGTCGGACATCGGCGGGTGCGTCGAGAACAGCCGCGCCAACCCTGCGCCGCCCTTGAACGGGTTGGCGATCATCAGGTGCGACACGTTCTCGAGCCGCTGGTCCTGCGGCAGAGGGCGGGCCGCGGTGCCGAGCTCGAGCTTGCGCAGCGCGGAGGCGAGAGCGAGCGGGTCGCCGGTCAGCGCGGCGCCGTCCTCGTCCGCGTCGTACTCCCGCGTGCGGCTGATCGCCAGCTGGATCATCGAGGCCGCCAGCGGCGCGAGGATCAGGAGCAGCAGACCTGCGATCGGGTTGCCTCCGTCGCGCCGGTCGCCACCGCCGAACCACACCGCCATCTGCGCAAGCGACGTGATGACACCGGCGACGGCCGCCGCGACCGACGACGTGAGGATGTCCCGGTTGTACACGTGCTGCAGCTCGTGGCCGAGCACGCCGCGCAGCTCACGCTCGTCGAGGAGCTGCAGGATGCCGGCCGTGCAGCACACGGCCGCGTTGCGCGGGTTGCGCCCCGTGGCGAACGCGTTGGGCGCCATCGTCGGCGAGACGTACAGGCGCGGCATCGGCTGACCCGCGCGGGTGGAGAGCTCGCGCACGATCCGGTACATCGCAGGCTGCTGGACCTCGGTCACCGGGACGGCCTGCATCGTGCGGATCGCGATCTTGTCCGAGTTCCAGTAGCTCACGGCCGTGCCGACGAGGCCGAGGATCGTGAAGATCCACAGGAACCTCGGCGTCCCGCCGCCCAGGAACCACCCGACGAGCAGCAGCACACCCCACATCACGCCGAACAGCGCGGCGGTCTTGACGCCGTTGAAGTGGTGCCGCGAACTCATGTCGTCCCTCCGCTGGTGAATGTCTGTCACGACGAAGAACGCGCCACGCTCGCGCCACGTTCCCCTCGGCGCGGCGCGCGCCGGGGGCACCACGACGACCAGGCGCTGCACGCAGCATGCGGGCCGCCCGACGAGCGCGCACCCCGTGCGACAGCACGAGAGCCGCACCCGGCGTGGGGTGCGGCTCTCGTCGCGCGCGCTCAGCCCTGCGAGGTGCGGCCGAGCGCGATGTCGACCATCTCCTCGCGCGGCACGACCTTGATGCGCTCACGCCCGTGCGGCTCGCCCAACGAGCGCTCGTACGCGTCGAGCAGCTCCCAGCCGGACCACTCGATGACCTCGACCCCACGGGACGCGAGGAACTGCGTCACGGCGGCCGGGTCGCGGTCGGCCGCGGTGTAGAACGACTCGCCCGCAGCCGCCACGTCCTCGGTGAGGTGACGGATCGTCTCCGAGGCGTCCGACTTCGTGTGGCCGATCAGCCCGACCGGTCCGCGCTTGATCCAGCCGGTCGCGTACACGCCCGACATCGGGTCACCGTCGACGTCGACCACGCGCCCCTCACGGTTCGGGATCACCCCGGCGACGTCGTCGAACGGGATGTCGACGAGCGGAGAGCCGAAGTACCCCACGGCGCGGTAGACCGCCTGCACCGGCCAGTCGTGGAGCTGCCCCGTGCCCGTCACGTTGCCGTCGCCGTTGAGCGCGGTCCGCTCGGTGCGCAGGCCGACGACCTTGCCGTCCTCGCCCAGGACCTCCACGGGTCGGTGCAGGAAGTGCAGGTGGATCCGGCGCGAGGCGGTCAGCTCCTCGGGCTCCTTGAGCGTCCAGTCGGTGAGCGTCTTGACGACCTGCTTGGTCTGGTTCGAGGAGTGGATCGCGGCCATCGAGCCCTCGTCGAACTCGAAGTCCTCCGGGTAGACGATGACGTCCACGTCCGGCACGTGGCCGAGCTCGCGCAGCTCGAGCGGCGAGAACTTGACCTGCGCGGGGCCGCGCCGGGCGAACACGTGCACGTCGGTGATCGGGTTCGTCTTGAGGATGTCGTACACGTTCGCGGGGACCTCGGTGGGCAGGAGGTCGTCGGCGTGCTTGGCCAGGATGCGCGCGACGTCGAGCGCCACGTTCCCGGCGCCGATCACGGCCACCGTCTGGTGCTCGAGCGGCCACGTGCGCGGGACGTCGGGGTGGCCGTCGTACCACGACACGAAGTCGGCGGCGCCGAACGAGCCCTCGAGGTCGATCCCCGGGATCGGCAGGGCCGCGTCCCGGATCGAGCCGGTCGAGAAGATCACCGCGTCGTAGAACTGACGCAGGTCGTCGAGCTTGACGTCGGTGCCGTAGTCCACGTTCGCGAGCAGGCGGATGTCGCCGCGCTCCAGCACCTTGTGCAGCGCGACGATGATCTGCTTGATCCGCGGGTGGTCGGGCGCCACGCCGTAACGCACGAGCCCGAACGGCGCGGGCAGGCGCTCGAACAGGTCGATGCTCACGTCGAGATCGGTCTTGGACAGGATGTCCGAGGCGTAGATGCCGGCGGGACCGGCTCCGACGACGGCGACGCGCAGGGTCGGGGTGCTCACGGGCGGACCTTCCGATTCGGGGACGTGGCCCTGCGGGCCCGCGCCGCGCTCTGAGACCGGGCGCCTCGCAGCGCAGGTCGCGGCGGGCAGGGCGTGCTGGCGGTCATCCTAGGTCCTCCCCGTGTCCGGATCCTGCCCGCACATCAGCATGCGGACACCCTGGAACGCCCCCGGGCCGGTCGCGCTGCTCAGCGGTCGACCAGGTCCGTCAGCACGATCGAGCTGACCGTGTGCTCGACGTGCTCGGCCCCGCGGATGCGCCCGATCGCGGCCTCCAGCCGGGTGATCGTCGGCGCCACCAGGTACGCCATCGCGTCCATGCCGCCGGACACCGTGCCCGCCCGGCGGACCTCCGGGATGGCCTCGAGCGTCGCGCGCAGCGCCTGCGCCGAGGTGTTCACCGCGCACCGGATCTCGACGTACGCCTGGATCTGCGTCGACCCCGGTGCCCGACCGGGCCGGACGGTGAAGCCCTCGATAGCCCCGTCGGCCACGAGCCGTTCGACGCGGCGGTTCACGGCGGACGCCGACAGCCCCACCTGCTGCCCGAGCCGGCCGTACGAGGCCCGCCCGTCCGCCCGGAGCAGCTCGATGATGCGCTCGTCGATCGCGTCCACGCGCCGAGAGTAGGCGACCCCTGACGAGAGCGCCCTGCAGGCGGTGCAGCGGTCCGGGTGCCGTCGCTACGCGCCCGGCAGGACCGCAGGTGCGTCGACGACGAGGACGGTGACGTTGTCGCTGGCCCCGGCGGCGATCGCGGTCGCCACGAGACGGTCGGCCGCGGCCTGCGGATCGGGCTCGGCCTTGAGGTCCGCCTCGATGCGCGCGTCGGGCAGGGTGTCGGTCAGGCCGTCGGAGCACACGAGCATCCGGTCGCCCGGGCTGACCGCGATCACCGTCAGGTCGGGCTCGACGCTCGGGCTCCCGCCGCCCAGCGCCCGCGTCACCACGTGCCGCCACGGGTGGCGGGCCGCCTCGTCGGGCCGTACGAGACCGTCCGCGACGAGCTCGGCGACCTCCGAGTGGTCCCGTGTGACCTGCTCGAGCACCGCACCGGCCATCCGGTACGTGCGCGAGTCGCCGACGTTGAGCACGACCCAGCACGGCGTCGACTCGTGCAGGGTGAGCACGACCCCCGTCACGGTCGTCCCCGGGCGCCGTCCGGGCCCTTCGGGCAGCGCCCGGATGCGGTCGTTCGCCTCGATCAGCGCCGCGCGGACGGCGTCCACGTCCGGCCGGTGGCCGACGAGCGTGCGCATGACCTCGATCGCGGTCGCGCTGGCGACCTCGCCCGCGTCGTGCCCGCCCATCCCGTCGGCGACGACGAACACGTCGTCCTGCGCCAGCATCGCGTCCTCGTTCGTCGCGCGCCCGCCGGCCGACGTGGCGCTCCCCCACGACAACGTGAGCGGGACCCGCGTCATCGCGTCCTCCGCGGTGACACCAGGCGCCACACGAGCGCGACGAGCGCGACCACCGTCGCACCCGCGAGCGCCCACCAGACCGCGCCACGGCGAGCCTCGGCGAGCGGGTCGACGACGTCCTGGACGACGATCGGCGACGCGGCGGTGGTCGCGCGCGGCGTGCTCCCGGGCGTCGGCCCGCCGCCGTCGACGTGCTGCAGCGCGAGGTCCGGCCGGATCACGCCCCACCCCGTGGTGTCGGTGCGCTCGTCGGGCGTGGCACGCGCCGCCGTGACCTCCAGGCGGCGCGCCCACTGCGCGGGCGTCTCGTCGGGGAACCGCTCGGCGAGGAGCGCGGCGGCCGCCGAGGCGTACGCCGTGGACCAGCTCGGTGCGGGGTCGGTCGTCGCGTACCAGCAGTCGCCCGCGCCGGGGAACGCGGTCAGGACCTGCGCACCGGGGGCGGCCACGTCGACGTGCGGTCCGTGGATGGAGGAGTCCGTCGGCCGCAGCTCGGCGTCGACCGCCGCGACGGCCAGCACCTCGGGGTACGCCGCGGGGTAGCGCGCCTCGTCGGCCTTGTCGTCGGCCGTGTTCCGGTTGCCCGCGCTCGCGACGACGAGCGAGCCGCGCGCGGTCGCGTCCCGCACCGCGGCGCGCAGCGCGGGGTCGTCGGCATCGGTCGACATCGACACGTTGATGATCTTCGCACCCTGCTCGGCCGCCCACGTGATCCCGTCGGCGATCCGAACCGGGGTGGGCTGCACGTCCTGCTCGGCAGCCTGGTCGCCCTCCGCGTGGTAGACCCGCACGGGCAGGATCTGCGCGCGCGGGGCGAGCCCGATCACACCGGAGCCGGTCACGCGCCGGGCCGCGATGATGCCCGCGACCGCCGTGCCGTGGCCCCAGGTGTCCGTCCGCCCCGCGTCGTCCCCCGTCACCACGTCGAACCCGTCGCGCACGACACCGCGGAGGTGAGGGTTGCGGTCGTCGACGCCGGAGTCGACGACCGCGACCAGCACACCCTGGCCGGTCGCGAGCCGCCAGGCCTCCTGCGCGCCCAGCCGGGCGAGCGCCGGCGGCTCCTCGTCGAGGTACCGCGGGGCCTCGTCGCCGCAGCCCTGCGTGACGGTGGCCTGCGCGGAGCCGGCCTGCGCGACCGGTCCCACGACCGACGCGCCCACCACGGCGAGGCACGCCAGGGCCGACCGCAGACGCGGCGCGCCACGCCGCGCGGCGCGCCGGCGCGCAGGCGTCGACCTCATGGCGCGACCGGGGTGAGCGCGGCCTCGACCGTCAGGTCCGGACCGGTCTCGAACAGATCGGCCCAGGCGGGCGGGACCACGGTCACGTGCTCGGCGGAGTAGCCGAGCCGGGCGAGCACGTCCTCGTCGCCGGCGTCGACGGTCGGCAGCCCGAAGCGGCGGCCCATCTCGTCGACGAGCACGTGCACGCCTGCGCCGCCGGCGGCCGAACGGGCCAGGACCAGCGCGCCCCCGCCGGGCACGACGTGCACGCCGGCGGGCGGCGCCTCGTCGGTCGACACGAGCTCGACGGTCGCGTCCTCGCCCGTGGTGAGGACGGCGCAGGGCGCCCGCTCGGCCGTGATCGGCTCGACGGGGGCGCTCGGCCAGTCCGCGGGGGCGACGGGTGACGCCGCGGTGCCGGCGTCGGCGACCTGCGCGGGAGTGCGTGTCACCTCCTGCGCGGCCGGCTCACCGAGCTGGTAGAGCTCGGTGGCGAACTCGCTGAGGACCGCCAGGTCACCGCGGCCGTCGACCACGTACCAGCGGTCGGCGCTGCCTGCGCTCGCGACGCGCACCACGGTCCCCACGTCGAGGTCAGCGAGCCCGGCGCGTGAGGGCGCGGGGCGTCCGGCACCCTGCATCGTCAGCGGCGCGAGCGGGCTGCCCTCGGGGAAGAGGTTGAGCCAGGCCCCGGGTACGGTCACGCGCGGTGCCGTCTCGAGCCCGACCGCACGCAGGACGCTGGACAGGTCGGCCTGCGCGACGCGGTGCCGCAGCCCGCCGACCACGACGAACGTCTCCTCGCCCAGCTGTGCGACCACGGCGCCGCCGGCCTGCGTCGGCACCGACGTGCCGACCGACGTGGCGACCCCGGTCGCCTCGTCGTCCGTCGCGACGCACGCGGTCCACCCGGTCGTCACGAGCGCCTCCGGACGGGGCGGGGCGTCGGGTGCACCGACGATGCCGATCGTCTCGCGGCGCTCGGTCCCGGCGATCACCCGCGGCGCGAGCTCGACGACCGCGAACTGGCCCGGCTCGATGGCGAGCCGGGCGCTCGTCGTGTTCACCACGGGGTACAGCGCGTCGTTCAGCGCGACGTACCGCGTTCCCTCGCCCTTGACGACGACCAGGCGGTTGGCGTGCCAGTCGTCGGGGTCGCTGCGCAGCGCGCCCCAGGCGAGCGAGCCGATCACGACGAGGACGCTGAGCATGATGCCCGCGAGCACCCCACGCATCGGCTTGGTGGGTTCGAGCTCCTGGCCTCCCGGCGCCCCGGAGACGAACGCCGTGAGCAGACGGCGCCGGCTGAACGACTGCGCCTCGACGAGGTCACGCTTGGCTGCCATCGCCTGCCCGCGTCAGACCAGGCCGGCGGCTGCGACGCCGAGCGGCAGCAGGATGGCCAGGCACGTCATCTCGAGCGTGTCACCGAGCCGCGCGAGCGCGACGCGACGCCGCGGCGCGACGAGCCCGAGCGCCACGAGCGCGGCGGCGCCCGCACCGGCCGCGCAGACGAGCGCCGTGCGCCACGCCGGGTGCGCGAGCGCCGCCACGACGAGGGTCAGCGCGAGCCCCGCGATCCCGAGGCAGACCACGACGAGGACGTCGGCGTGCGCGTAGGACTGCCGGGTCGACAGCAGCAGGCCGACCCATCCGACGACCAGCAGCACCGTGCCGAGCGGGCCCGCCTCGACGAGCGCCGTGGTGGACAGCAGGGCGAGCAGGCCGACCGCGACCCGCAGCGCGAGCTGGATCCGGTAGCCCGAGTCGAGCTGGCGGCGCACCCGGTCCGGGTCGATGGGGACCGGGTCGAGCAGGATCTCCGCGTCCGAGCGTGGCGAGACGACGCGCAGCGGCGTGCTCGCCAGCGCGAGCCAGGGCACCCCGATGCTGGCGGTCAGCACGACCGCGACGACGACGGCCAGGACGTGCGCCGGTTGCGCCTGCGCGAGCTCGACCGTCGCCCCGACGACGGCCAGCGCCAGCCCGAGCCCGACCGGGGCGATCGCGGTCTCCCGCCCGTCCGGCAGGGCGACGAGCGCGAGCAGGCCCGCGACGACCAGACCGGCTCCGGCAGCGGCAGCGGGCCAGCCCCACGACGGAGCGCCCGTGCCGGCGGCGAGGCCGGCGACCGCGGCGGGCAGCCCGGCCGCGAGGACCAGGACGCGCCCTGCCGAGGAGTCCCTGCCGGTGCGCGCGACGACGGCACCGGACGCCACGGCCAGGAGCGCCGCGACGGCGGCGACGACGGGCGGCAGCGACGACGTCCGGTCGGCGCCGAGCAGCAGCAGCGCCGTGGCGGCGACGATCGCCGAGGCGCCCCACGCCGCGCCGAGCGCCGAGTCGTGCGGGGTCCAGGCACGGAACCGTCCCTCGACGGCGTCGGCGACCGCCTCCACCACGTCGTCGTAGACGCGCGGCTCGGGCTGCTCGGCGCCCGACTCGAGCGTGAGGAGCGCGCCGTCCTCGACGCCCGAGGCGATGAGGCTGCGGGCCGGGTCCAGCGTGCTGCCCTCGGCCGTCACCAGCCGGTAGCCCCCGTACACGGACGCGGCGTCCAGCATCCCGAGCGCACGCGCGAGCCCCGGCACGATCTCGACGACGGCGACGTTGCCGGGTGCGCCGAGATCGATGCGGCGCTCCCCTGCCGTCACCGAGATCCGCAGCAGGGTGCCGACGGGGGCCGTCGGCGTGCTCGGATCGGTCATCGGCGTCCTCGGGTGGTCGTCGGCCGCGGTGACGGCGGCAGGTCGCCGGTCAGCATAGCCAGGGACGCACGTCCCGCGGGTCCCGCGCGGCGACGACCGTCTCTGCCTGCCCGCGCCGCCTCACCTGGTCCCTCGCCGTCCACAGGTCGCCGGCCGGGCTCGACCGGGCCCGGTCCCGCCGGGTTAACGTTCCTCCGGTTTCGCGTTGATTCGTCGGGACCGGCGTGGCTCGTCCGGGTCGCGTCCGGCATCGGCCCGGTCGGGTCGGGCATGGGGGAGGTGTCATGGCCGCTGAGGTCTCCGCAGCAGATGGTGCGATCAA
>JAEYUL010000087.1 GCA_023432565.1 Actinomycetes bacterium
TTCTCCTACACGCACACCGACGTCGTCGCGCGCTACCGCCGCATGCGCGGCGCCGAGGTCTTCTACCCGATGGGCTGGGACGACAACGGCCTGCCCACCGAGCGCCGCGTCCAGAACTACTACGGCGTGCGCTGCGACCCGTCGCTGCCCTACGACCCCGACTTCACGCCGCCGCACGAGGGCACCGACGGCAAGACGATCAAGGCGTCCGACCAGGTGCCGGTCAGCCGGCGCAACTTCGTCGAGCTGTGCGAGCGCCTGACGGTCGAGGACGAGCGGCAGTTCGAGGCGCTGTGGCGCCGGCTCGGCCTGTCCGTGGACTGGTCGATGACGTACCAGACCATCTCGGCCGAGGCGCGCGCGGTCGCGCAGCAGGCGTTCCTGCGCAACCTGCAGCGCGGCGAGGCGTACCAGGCGCAGGCTCCCGGGCTGTGGGACGTGACGTTCCAGACCGCCGTCGCGCAGGCCGAGCTCGAGGCGCGTGACTACCCCGGGGCGTTCCACCGCGTCGCCTTCCACGGGGCCGACGGCCCGGTCCACATCGAGACGACTCGTCCCGAGCTGCTGCCGGCCTGTGTCGCGCTGATCGCCCACCCCGACGACGAGCGCTACCAGCACCTGTTCGGCACCACGGTGACCACGCCGCTGTTCGGCGTCGAGGTCCCGGTGCTCGCGCACCCGGCCGCCGAGCCCGACAAGGGCGCGGGCATCGCGATGTGCTGCACGTTCGGTGACCTCACCGACGTGCAGTGGTGGCGCGAGCTGCAGCTCCCGACGCGTTCGGTGGTCCAGCGCGACGGCCGCCTGCTGCGCGAGACGCCCGAGTGGATCACCTCGGAGCCGGGCCGCGAGCACTTCGCCGCGCTCGCGGGCAAGACGACCTTCTCGGCCCGCGAGGCGGTCGTCGCCGCGCTGCGCGAGTCCGGCGACCTCGACGGTGAACCCACCCCCACGCAGCGCAAGGCGAACTTCTACGAGAAGGGCGACAAGCCGCTCGAGATCGTCACGAGCCGCCAGTGGTACATCCGCAACGGCGGACGCGACGAGGAGCTGCGCGCGGCGCTGCTCGCGCGCGGTGCCGAGCTCGACTTCCACCCCGAGTTCATGCAGGTGCGCTACGAGAACTGGGTGGGCGGCCTCAACGGCGACTGGCTCATCAGCCGTCAGCGCTTCTTCGGCGTGCCGCTGCCCGTCTGGTACGCGCTCGACGCGGACGGCGAGCCGAACTACGACGAGCCGCTGCTGCCGGCCGAGGACCAGCTGCCCGTCGACCCGTCGTCGGACGTCCCGGCGGGGTACTCCGCCGACCAGCGCGGCGTGCCCGGCGGCTTCATCGGTGACCCGGACATCATGGACACCTGGGCGACGTCCTCGCTGACGCCGCAGATCGCCGGCGGCTGGCGCACCGACCCCGACCTGTTCGCGCGCGTCTTCCCGATGGACCTGCGCCCGCAGGGCCAGGACATCATCCGCACGTGGCTGTTCTCGACGGTCGTGCGCTCGCACCTGGAGCACGGGTCGTTGCCGTGGACGGACGCGGCGATCAGCGGCTGGATCCTCGACCCCGACCGCAAGAAGATGTCGAAGTCCAAGGGCAACGTCGTCACGCCCATGGCCCTGCTGGAGGAGCACGGCTCGGACGCGGTCCGCTACTGGGCTGCCTCGGCCCGCCTCGGTACGGACGCCGCGTTCGAGATCGGCCAGATGAAGATCGGCCGGCGCCTGGCCATCAAGGTGCTCAACGCCTCCAAGTTCGCGTTGTCGTTCGGCTCGGCCGACGAGGCGCCGTCGCTCGACCCCGCGCGGGTCACGGTCGACCTCGACCGCGCGATGCTCGCCGGCCTGGCGGACGTGGTGGAGCAGGCCACGGACGCCCTCGAGGCGTACGACCACACGCGTGCGCTCGAGCTGACCGAGACGTTCTTCTGGACGTTCTGCGACGACTACCTCGAGCTGGTCAAGGACCGCGCGTACGGCGAGGGCCAGGGTGCCGACAGCGCCCGCACCGCCCTGTGCCTCGCGCTCGACGTCCTGCTGCGTCTCCTCGCGCCCGTCCTGCCGTTCGCGACCGAGGAGGTGTGGTCGTGGTGGCGTGAGGGCTCGGTGCACCGCGCGCCGTGGCCGGACCCGGCGCCGCTGCACGAGGCGGCAGGCGACGCGTCGTTCGCGACCGTGACGGCGGCCGGTGCGGCCCTGGCGGCGCTGCGCAAGGTGAAGTCGGAGGCCAAGGTCTCCATGCGCACCGAGATCCTCTCCGCCCGGCTCGAGGTGCCCACCGCGCAGCTCGCCGCGGTCGAGCTGGCTCTCGACGACGTCCGCGCGGCGGGTCGCGCCACCGGGCCGCTCGAGGTGGTCGGCGCCGAGGTCGAGCAGGCCGTCGCGGTCGACGCAGAGCTGGGCGAGCCGGTCAAGCGGGGCGCCTGAGCGGTCGCCGGTCGGACGCGTGGCCCTGCGCCGCGCTCCCGGCCGGTGACGCGGAGGTAAGGTCGGCCCGTGCCGAACGGAGAGACCGCCATGCCCGCCAACCCCACCGGGACCACCTCGACCGCGGGACGGGGCGTCGCGCCGGTCGACGTGGCCCGCGTCCTGGCCGACGCACCACGGTCCATCCCGGGCATGCTCGCCCGCCGCCTCGAGCGGGACGCGGACGGCACGATGATCGAGCGCTCCGCGGGACCGGGCGAGCCCTGGACACCCGTGACGGTGCGAGAGTTCGCCGCCCAGGTGACCGCAGTGGCGCAGGGACTGGTGGCGCGCGGCGTCCAGCCGGGCGACCGCGTCGGCATCATGTCGCGCACGCGCTACGAGTGGACGCTGCTGGACTTCGCCATCTGGGCCGCGGGCGCGGTCGGGGTGCCCGTCTACGAGACCTCCTCGGCCGAGCAGGTCCGGTGGATCTGCGCGGACGCGGGCACACGCCTGCTCGTCGTCGAGACCGAGGCGCACGCGGCGCTCGTGGGCGAGGTCCGCGACGACCTGCCCGGGCTGACCGGCGTGCTCGTGATCGACTCGGGCGCCGTCGACGAGCTCGTCGCGGCCGGACGCGAGGTGCCCGCCGACGAGATCGCGCGCCGCAGCGCGGTCACCGGTCCGGACGACCTGGCGACGGTGATCTACACCTCCGGGACGACGGGCCGCCCGAAGGGCGTCGAGCTCACGCACGGCAACTTCGTCTCACTGACCCTGCTCGGCATCGACAGCCTGGCCGAGGTCTGCGCGCAGCCGCACTCGCGCACGCTGCTGTTCATGCCGCTCGCGCACGTGTTCGCGCGGTTCATCCAGGTGCTGTGCGTGCCGTCCGGCGCCGTCCTGGGTCACACCCCGGACACCCGCAACCTGCTGCCCGACCTGGCGGCGTTCCAGCCCACGTTCATCCTCGCGGTGCCGCGGGTGTTCGAGAAGGTCTACAACTCGGCCGAGCAGAAGGCGGGCGGCGGGATGCCGCTGCGCATCTTCCGCTGGTCGGCGAAGGTGGCGATCGCGTACTCGCGCGCGCTCGACACCCCCGAGGGCCCGGGCGCCGCGCTGCGCGGCCAGCACAGGCTCGCGAGCCGCCTCGTGCACGCCAAGCTCCGGGCGGCCCTCGGCGGCCGCGCGGAGTACGCGATCTCGGGGGGTGCGCCGCTCGGCGAGCGCCTCGGCCACTTCTACCGCGGCATCGGCGTGCGGGTCCTGGAGGGCTACGGGCTCACGGAGACGACCGCTCCGACGGCGGTGAACCGGCCCGGCCTCGTCAAGGTGGGGACGGTCGGACCGGCCTTCCCCGGCACGCAGCTGCGCGTCGACGACAACGGCGAGATCTGGGTCTCGGGACCGCACGTCTTCCGCGGGTACCGGCACGACGAGGAGGCGACGAAGGCCGCTCTCGTCGACGGCTGGTTCCGCACGGGTGACCTCGGTTCGCTGGACGAGGACGGGTACCTGCGGATCACCGGGCGCTCCAAGGAGATCATCGTGACCGCCGGGGGCAAGAACGTCGCACCCGCGGTGCTCGAGGACCGGCTGCGCGGGCACCCGCTCGTGAGCCAGGTCGTGGTCGTCGGCGACCAGCGCCCGTTCATCGGCGGCCTCGTCACGCTCGACCCTGAGATGCTGCCCGGCTGGCTGACCAACCACGGGCTGCCCGCGATGGACGTCGAGACGGCGAGCCGGCACCCGGCGGTCCTCGAGGCGCTGGACCGCGCGGTCGCCCGTGCGAACGAGGCGGTCTCGCGTGCGGAGTCCATCCGCAAGATCACCGTGCTCTCCACGGACCTGACCGAGGCCAACGGCTACCTGACGCCCTCGCTCAAGGTGAAGCGCGCCCTGGTGCTCAAGGACTTCGCGGACGTGATCGACGAGCTGTACGTCGACAACCGTCCGGCGGACACCCGTCCGGCGTAGCCCGCACGGGTGTCCGCCGGACGCGTGTTCCCCCGCCACGGGGCTGGAGCGGGCACCACCTCGCGTCGATGGTGTAGAACATGGGCACCTGGACACCTGACCAGGTGAGGACGACGCGACGAGGCGAGGGGGCAGCCGTGCACGAGCTGGCGATCTGCCACGTCGGTGCCAAGCACAGCGCCACCGTCGGCTTCGTCGAGCAGTACGAGGCCGGGGTGCTCGTCGCGCGCGTGCAGGCGCCCCTGACCGACCAGAACATCGGCGACGCGGTGCAGGCCGTCGTGCTCGACCCCGTCAAGGGAGAGTGCCGTTACGTCGGCCTGCTCGGCGGGATCACGGACGAGCACGTCAGCGTCGTCGTGCAGGAGCTCGTCACCCAGAACCAGCGCCGGTCCGCCGCGCGCGCCTCCTACGAGGCGTCCTGCATCGCGATGCACGAGAGCGACCCCGACAGCTCGGCCGTGCGGGTGTCCGTCGTGGACGTCAGCGCCTCCGGCATCCGCTTCGCCAGCAGCGCGGAGCTCGACGAGGGCGACGTCGTGCGGTTCTCGCTCCCGGTCGACGGCGGCGCGGTCGACCTGCGCGCCCGCGTGCTGCGCATCGAGGACGCGCCCTGGGGCTGGCGCTACGGGTGCGAGCTGCTCGACCTCGACCACACGACGCGCGAGACGCTCTTCCGGCTCGTCCTGCGGCTGCAGCGCGAGCAGGTGGCGCGCTCGCGGGCCAGCTGACGCCCGGCACCGTCAGACGATGGTGCGCACCCGCTTGGCGTCGGCGGACTGAGACAGCAGCTGCTCGCTCGGCGTCGAGTCGTCCGACCAGCGCAGCACCGCACCGACGCCGTCCACGAGCTCCGGGTTCGCGTCGGCGGTGAAGGTCACGCCTGCATCCTGCGCGAGCGCCGCGCGCGCGAGGGCGACGACCGCCGGGAAGCGACGCGCCTGGGTCACGCCGAGCATCTCGAGGTCGGCCTGGCTGGTCGCGAGCTCGAGCGGCTGCAGGCCCACGAGCACCTCACGCTCACGCAGCGCCGCGAGCGCGTCGTCGGCGATCACCAGCTGATCGACCTGACCACGCCGGAGCACCTCGACCACGTCGTCGAGGGACGTCACGGCACCGGCACCGCGTCCGAGCGCCTCGGCGAAGCGATCGAGGACGCGCCTCCGGCGCAGCTCGCGGTGCGTGGCGACCGCCTCACGCACCCGTGCGGCGAAGGAGTCGGCCTTCGCACCCTCGCCACGGGCGCCGCCCGGCACCTCGACGACCAGGTCACGGACGTGCTGGCCCGTCCGCTCGCACACCAGCGCGACGGCCCGCACGTCGCCGGTCAGGATCACCAGCTCCGGGGCGCGTTCGGCCACGCGCTTGTCGAGGAACGCCGCGACCGTCTCGGCGTTGCGCTCCCACGAGTCCTCCGCGCGTGTCTGGCTACGGCGCGAGAGCCCACCCTCGCGGGTCTTGTGCACGTCGTCGTGGTCGCCCTCGACGCTCTCGTGCACCGGCTCGTCCCCCGGCGAGGACGCCGCGAGAGCGCCGCCGGCTCCCTTCCACGTGAGGTCCGCACCGGTACGGTCGATCGCGACGACCAGCAGGTCCACCGCCTCGTCCGCGGCGCGCAACGCGGGCACCACGTCAGGGACGGGACCGAACGTCGCCATCAGCCGCGCGGGCGGCTCGGCGACGACCCGGTCCACGACGACCTCGTCGGCATCGGCGATCACCACCCGACCGTGCGGACCACGCACCCCCGTGGGCACCGTGACCAGCTCGGCGATCTCGTCGAGCACCCGCGCCGGCGCCCCGTCACGCTCGAGCGTCCGTCTGGCTGCCCGCCACCGCTCCGCCACCTCCGACTCCCCCGCCGAGTCGGCCCGGGTCGCGTCGAGGAACACCGTGGTGAACGGCCCCGTGCGACCGATGAGCGGCTTGAGCCAGTGCAGATTCATCCGGGGGAACCTCCCTCGGCCCACCGTGGTGGACCTCGTTGGCCGGGCGTGCTCGCACAGGGCCGTCAGTGGTCCGGCCGAGCGTCGGTTGACCACTCCTAACCAACCTCAGGAACGAGCGGATCGCAAACCCCCAGGGACGATCCGGGCGAGCCCGACGCTGCCCGTCCAGGACGCCGCTCAGGACTCGCCGGGGTGGTCCTGCGCGATCGCCACGTGGTGCCGGATGACCTCCGCCACGATGAACTCCAGGAACTTCTCGGCGAACACCGGGTCCAGGTCCGCCTCGTGCGCGAGCGCGCGCAGCCTCGTGACCTGACGCTCCTCACGCGCAGGGTCCGACGGCGGCAGGCCGCGCTGCGCCTTGAGCATGCCGACCTGCTCCGTGGCCTTGAACCGCTCCGCGAGCAGGTAGACCAGCGCGGCGTCGATGTTGTCGATGCTGTGCCGCAGGCGCGCCAGCTCGGGCGGGATGCCCGCAGGCTCCTGGATCGCGGGCACGGGGACTTCGGGCACGTCCTGGTCGGTCACGGACGTGATCCTAGGTCGCCCGCGGGCGTGTCAGGCGCTCTTCTCGCGCGGCGGACGCTTCTCCCGGGGGACCAGCGTCGGGTTGACGTTCTCGAGGACGACCTCACGGGTGATGAGCACGCGCGCCACGTCGTCGCGGCTCGGCACCTCGAACATCACCTGCTGGAGGACCTCCTCCATGATGGCCCGCAGGCCGCGCGCACCGGTGCCACGCAGCAGCGCCTGGTCCGCGATGGCCGCCACGGCGTCGTCGTCGAACTCGAGCTCGACGCCGTCGATCTCGAACATCCGCTGGTACTGCTTGACGAGCGCGTTGCGCGGCTCGGTGAGGATGCGCACGAGGGCGTCACGGTCCAGGCGACCCACGGCGGCGACCACGGGCAGCCGGCCGATGAACTCCGGGATGAGCCCGTACTTCTGCAGGTCCTCCGGGCGCACCTCGGAGAACAGGTCGCCCTCCTCGTGGGCGTCGACGAGCGGGGCCCCGAAGCCCACGACGCGCTTGCGGGCACGCGCCGCGATGATGTCGTCGAGCCCGGCGAACGCGCCGGCCACGATGAACAGCACGTTCCCGGTGTCGATCTGGATGAACTCCTGGTGCGGGTGCTTGCGGCCGCCCTGCGGCGGCACGGACGCCGTGGTGCCCTCGATGATCTTCAGCAGCGCCTGCTGCACGCCCTCGCCGGAGACGTCACGCGTGATCGACGGGTTCTCGCTCTTGCGGGCGATCTTGTCGATCTCGTCGATGTAGATGATCCCCTGCTCGGCCTTCTTGACGTCGTAGTCGGCGGCCTGGATGAGCTTGAGCAGGATGTTCTCGACGTCCTCGCCGACGTAGCCCGCCTCGGTGAGGGCCGTGGCGTCGGCGATCGCGAACGGCACGTTGAGCATCTTCGCGAGGGTCTGGGCGAGGTACGTCTTGCCGCACCCCGTGGGGCCGATCAGCAGGATGTTGGACTTCGCGATCTCCACGGGCTCCTCGCCCGCCGTGGTCCGCGCGCCCTCACCGGCCTGGATCCGCTTGTAGTGGTTGTACACCGCGACCGCGAGCGACCGCTTGGCGCCCTCCTGGCCCACGATGTACTGCTCGAGGAAGTCGAAGATCTCGCGCGGCTTGGGCAGCTCGACCATGCCGACCTCGGTCGCCTCGGCGAGCTCCTCCTCGATGATCTCGTTGCACAGGTCGATGCACTCGTCGCAGATGTACACGCCCGGCCCGGCGATGAGCTTCTTGACCTGCTTCTGGGACTTCCCGCAGAAGGAGCACTTGAGAAGGTCGGCACCGTCCCCGATCCGCGCCATGTGCGTCCCCTTCCCTCGTGTCGCCCTCCGCCGTTCCGGCGGTGCGCCGTCGTCGTGACCTCGCGGTCCGCGAGTCACGTCCCCCCATTGCACACCACCGGGGGC
>JAEYUL010000166.1 GCA_023432565.1 Actinomycetes bacterium
GCCACCAGCCCCGGCCCGGCGGCAGCCTCGCCCTGCGCAGGCCCGACCTCGGGCGCCCCGCGGCTCGCACCGGCGGCGGGCGTGAGGATCGGCGCAGCCGCCAGACGCTCGACGAGCAGCGGTCGCAGGGCCGTCTCCCACGGAGCACCGGGCGCCGCCGGCGGGACGAGCGTCAGCGGGTCGCGGCCCGCGCGCGCGAGCTGCTCGGCGAGCGCGGCGTACACGTCCGCCACGTGGCCCAGCAGCGCGTCGGTCAGGCGACCGGCGGCCACGTGGCGGCGGGTGGGGTCGAGCGGCAGCGTCGCGACGAGCAGCGCGGGCAGGTCGAGGAGGTCGTCGGTCGGGGTCGGGGCGTGCACCACACGGGCGGCGGCCGGCGGACCGCCGGCCCGGGCGGCGAACGGGTCCGGCCGGCCCCCCGCCGGACCGGCGTCTCGCGGCACCGCCCATGTCACGCGCCAGCGCGTCGCCTCACGCTCCTCGACCGGGCGGTCGACGAGCAGCGCACGCGGCAGCTCCCCCTCGGCGCTCGCGACGAACCAGCGCGAGGCCACGTCCGCGAGGCGCCGCGGACCGCCCGACGAGGTCTCGTCCTCGATCACGACCTCGCTCAGCGCGGGCAGCGCGAGCAGGAGCCCGTCGTCCACCCGTGACAGCAGCTCACGCACCTCGTCGGCAGCCACCTCGTCGCGCAACGTGAGGACCACCGCGGTGTCGTAGCCCTCCGGCGGGCGGCCCTCGGCGGGCAGCGGAAGGCGCAGCGCGGGCAACGAGCCCGCGCGCCGCACCAGCTCCTGCGCCAGCTCGGGCACGTGCGCCGCGACCTGGCCGAGCTCGCGCGCCGTGTCGGCCAGCGAGAACCGCACCGCGCCCGAGGTGGAGACCACGACGACCTCGTCGCAGACCGCGCGGACCGCCGCGAAGCCCACCCCGTAGCGACCCACCACGCCGGGTTGGCCGCGCTTCGCGGACGCGCGCATCGAGGCCAGCGCCGCCACGCCCGCGGCGTCGAGGGCCGCGCCGGTGTTGGCGGCGACGAGCGTCGTGCCCTCGTCCGTGCGCGCCAGGCGCAGCATCAGCCGGCCCGGCACCCCGGCGCGGGCGGCGGCGTCCGCCGCGTTCTGCGCGAGCTCGACGACCACGCGGTCGCGGTAGTAGCCGCGCGCGTGGTCCTCCTCGACGTTCGCGTCCTCACGCAGTCGCGCGGGTGAGGACCGCCAGGCCGTCAGTGCCGCCGCGCGAAGGGCAGCGGTGCCGAGCTCGTCCGGCGTCACTGCCCCGCGTCGGGCGCGTCGACGTCGTCGACGGGCTGCGGGGCGTCGAGCTCGGGACCGGGGCCGTCGGCGCTCTCCTCGGCGACGGCCTGGACGGCTCCCGGATCACCGGAGCCCGGCTCGTCGGCGACCGGCTCGTCGGCCACGACCTCTGCTACCGGCTCGTCGGCCACGACCTCGTCGACCGGCTCGGTCGCGGCGGGCTGGTCGGCGGCAGCCGCGTCCGCGGCGGGCTCGGCGGGCTCGGGCGTCGTCGTCACCAGCTCCACACGGAGCTCGTCGATCAGCGGGTCCGGGCTGGGCCACTCGCTCGGCACCGGGTCCACGTCCGTCTCCGAGTGCGCACCGCAGCCGTGGTCGAGGGACACGACGCGACCGTCGTCGGGCGACCACTCGTTCGCGCACACCCCGAAGACCGTGCCGAGCGAACCTTGCAGCGGCACGAGGAACCCGCACGACCAGCACGCACCGGACGAGGCCAACGACCCGGCGCTCGTCGGGCCGCGCGAGCCGCGGTACCAGCGCTCGGCGGCCTCGTCGCGGCCCTGCGGGGACAGCACCCGCACGCGCGCCAGCGCGAGCTCGTCGATCGCGACCTCGTCGAGCTCCGGGTCGCCCGTCGGCGTCCAGCCGGGCTCGAGGCGCGGGTCGTCGGGGCGGAACGGCAGGACGTCACCCGGGCCGATGTCCCCGGGGCGCAAGCGCTGCGCCCACGGCACCCACGGCTGCCCGAGGATCGCGTCCGGACCGGGCAGCAGTGCCGCCTCGCACACCGTCGCCGTCCGGCCACGCGGCACGCGGGCGACCGTGACGGTCCACTCCCAGCCGCGGTACCCGCGGGCCAGGCAGGCGAACCGGTGCGAGACCAGCCGCTCACCCTCGACCACGACGCCGAGGTGCTCGCCCACGTCCGCGGCGTCGCCCGCGAGCTCGACCGCGACCTCACGCGCGAGCTCGACCGCCGCCCCGAGGACGGCGTCGCGGGACCTCGTGGCCGTCGCCACGCTCAGCCCTCGAGCTCGTCGGCGACGGCGCGCAGTGCCTGGGCGTACGCCTTGCCGCGGGCAGGGTCGGGGTAGCGTCCACGGCGCAGGTCGCCGCCGACGCGGTCGAGCACCTTGATGAGGTCCTCGACCACCACGACCATCTCGTCGGGCTTGCGGCGCAGCGCCTTGGCCACCGACGGGATCGGGTCCAGGAGCTTGACCGACAACGCCTGCGGGCCGCGCTTGCCGTCAGCCACGCCGAAGTCGACCTTCGTCCCCGGCTTGGGGGCGGTCACGCCGGCGGGCAGCGCCGAGGCGTGCAGGAAGACCTCGCCGCCGTCGTCGGACGCGATGAAGCCGAACCCTCGCTCGGTGTCGAACCACTTGACCTTGCCGGTAGGCACGGCAGACCCCTGTCCTGAGAAGAGCTACGTCTCCCCAAGGCTACCGGGCCGTGCACGTCCTTTCGCGCGCGGCGGACCGACGCCCGCCCGAGGACCTCACGCTCAGCAGGGCGAACCCTCCCGCGCTGTTGCAGGGGTCCTCCGAAGTCACCACTATCGGACATGGCGCTCCGGCCTTGCTGAACGGCCAGCCGGGCGACGGCGGGCGTCGGCTGCGGAGGTTCGCCGTGCCCCCACCCGTCACCTCGCCCGTGTCTCTGCACGGCCTCGCAGCCGTCCTGTTCGACCTCGACGGCGTCCTGACGACCACGCGCACGGTCCACGCGGCGGCCTGGAAGCGCATGTTCGACGAGTTCCTCACCGAGTGGAACCTCACGCACGGCACGCACCTGGCACCGTTCGACGAGCGGTCCGACTACGTCTCGGCCGTCGACGGCAAGCCCCGCCAGGTCGGCGTGCACGACTTCCTGGCCTCGCGCGGGATCAGCCTGCCGCCCGGGACGCCCGACTCCCCGCCCGACGAGCAGTCCGAGTGGGGGCTGGGCAACCGCAAGCAGGTCCTGGTGGAGGACGAGATCGCCCGCAACGGGGTGCAGGCGTTCCCCGGGTCGGTGGCGTGGATCCGTGAGCTGCGCCAGGCGGGGCTGCGCACGGCGGTGGTCTCGAGCAGCCGCAACTGCGCAGCGGTGCTGCAGGCGGCAGGCATCGCGAACCTGTTCGACGCCCGGGTCGACGGCGAGACGGCGATCGAGCTGGGCCTCGAGGGCAAGCCCTCGCCGGACGGCTTCCTGGAGGGCGCGCGCCGGCTCGGCGTGCCGCCCGCCCGCGCGGCCGTCGTCGAGGACGCGCTGGCGGGCGTCGCCGCGGGCCGTGCGGGCGGGTTCGGGCTGGTCATCGGGGTGAACCGCGACGAGCAGGCCGACGCCCTGCGGGCCAACGGCGCCGACGTGGTCGTCGACGACCTCGGTGAGCTGCTCGCCTCGTCCGAGTCGACCGTGCACCGTGCGGGCCCACGCGGTCACCACCTGCTGGCAGCGGCACGACGCATCGTCGCGATCTCCGACGACTACCCCGCCGACCCGTGGCGGCTGGTCGAGCGGACCTACAACCCCGCGTACGTCCCGCAGACCGAGACCCTGTTCGCGCTCTCCAACGGCTACCTGGGCATTCGCGGGTCCTTCGAGGAGGGCACGCCGTCCTCCCACCCCGCCACCCTGCTCAACGGGTTCCACGAGACCTGGCCGATCGTCTACCCCGAGCCGGCCTTCGGGTTCGCCACGACGGGTCAGACGATCCTGCCGGTCCCGGACGGCACCACGATCCGCCTGCTCGTCGACGACGAACCGATCACCTGCGAGACCACGATGATCGACGACTTCGAGCGGGCGCTGGACATGCGCCGGGGCGTGCTGACCCGCACCGTCGTCTACCGGCTGCGCGACGGGCGCAGGGTGCGGGTGCACACCGAGCGCTGCGTCTCGCTCGCCCGGCGCCACCTGGCGTACCTCCGCTACGAGATCACCGCGCTCGACACCGCGGGGCGGTTCGTGCTCCTGTCCGAGCTGGTGAACCCGCCGACCGGTCCGGGTGAGGAGGTCGTGCTGGACCCTCGGCGCAGCCGGACGCTGCACGGCGTGCTGCAGCCGGACAAGGACGACGTCCACGACCTGCGGGTCGTGCGCACCTACCGCGCGCCCGGCAGCGGGCTGACCGTGGCAGCCGGCATGGACCACGACCTCGACGTCCCGGGCGTCACGCACCTGCGGACCACCGTCGACGCGGCGCGTGCGCACGTCGCGCTCGACGTGGAGGCGCAGGCCGGGATCCCCGTCGGGGTGACGAAGTGGTTGGCCTACCACTACGGCACCGAGGAAGGCACGGAGCTGGCCGACCGCGCGACGCTCACTCTCCACGAGGCCCGCGCCTCCGGACGGGACCTCGTCACCGCCGAGCACGAGCGCGAGGTGGACGAGTTCTGGCGCCACGGCGAGCTCGTCTGGGAGGGGGCGAGCACGGCGCAGCAGACCCTGCACGTCAGCCAGTTCGCGCTGCTGCAGGCGACCTGGCGCACCGACGGCCTCGGCATGCCGTCGAAGGGCATGACCGGCACCGGTTACGAGGGCCACTACTTCTGGGACACCGAGGCCTACGTCCTGCCGTTCCTCATCCACACGGCGCCGGACGTGGCCCGCAGCCTCCTGATGTACCGCATCCGGATGCTCCCCGAGGCCCGTCGGCGCGCCGCCGAGGTCGGGTGTTCCGGGGCGCTGTTCCCGTGGCGCACGATCAACGGGCAGGAGGCGTCGGCCTACTACGCCGCGGGCACCGCGCAATACCACATCAACGCGGACATCGCGTACGCGCTCACCCAGTACGTGGAGGTCACCGGCGACGTCGACCTGCTGTACCGGCACGGCGCAGAGCTGCTCGTCGAGACCGCACGGATGTGGGTGGACCTCGGGTTCTTCACGGCACGGCACGGCGGCGCGTTCGTGATCCACAAGGTCACCGGTCCCGACGAGTACTCGACCGTCGTGGACAACAACCTCTACACGAACGTCATGGCGGCCTACAACATGCGCGCCGCGGCCGACGCCGTCGCGCGGCTTCGCACCGACGCCCCCGACCACCTCGAGCGCCTGGTGGAACAGATCGGGCTGCGGGACGACGAGGAGGCGCGGTGGCGCCGCGCTGCCGCCGAGATCTACGTCCCGTACGACCCGACCGCCGACGTCCACCTGCAGGACGAGAACTTCCTCAGCCTGCCGCGCTGGGACTTCGCGCACACCCCGCGCGACAAGTACCCCCTGCTGCTGCACTTCCACCCGCTGGTCATCTACCGCCACCAGGTCATCAAGCAGGCCGACGTCGTGCTGGCGACGGTGCTCCTGCCGGACCTCTTCACGCCCGACGAGCGCCGCCGCATCTTCGACTACTACGACCCGTTGACCACCGGCGACTCGTCGCTCTCGGAGTCCATCCAGGCGATCGCCGCCGCCGACGTCGGCAAGTACCGCACCGCCGAGGAGTACCTCGTCGACGCTGCCGCGCTCGACATGGCCGACACCGCGGGGAACCTGCGCGACGGCGTGCACGTCGCCTCGGCCGGGGGCACGTGGATGGCGCTCGTGCAGGGCTTCGCGGGGTACCGGTGGCACGGCACGCGGTTCGCGCCGATGCTGCCGACGCGTAGCCAGCGCATGCGGTTCCGGCTGCGGATCCGCGGCTCGGAGCTCGAGGTCGACATCCAGCCGGACCGGGTGACGTACACGCTGCTCAGCGGTGGCCCGCTGAAGGCGACCCACCACGACGAGACGTTCACCGTCGCACCGGGTGCGCCCGTGTCGTTCACGGGCACCTTCCACACCAGCGACTAGCCCTGTGCGCTCGTCGCCCGGCGACGGCCCCTCGACCGCGCGCCCCGTGCCCGCACGGCCTGTGCCCGCGCACCCGGTCGCCCGCGCCGGGCCCCGCTGGTCAGCCCTCGGCGAGGCGGTCCAGGGCGAGGGCTGCGAGCAGTGCCGCGCTGCGGGCGAGCGCCGAGTCGTCGAACCTGGCCTGCGGGGAGTGGTTGTACGGCGCGGTCGCCGGGTCCTGACCCGGCAGCAGCGCGCTGACGAACACGAACGAGCCCGGGACCTCACGCAGCACGTACGAGAAGTCCTCGCCGCCGGCGAGCGGTGCGGGCATCTCCAGCCACGCGTGCTCGCCGAACAACGAGCGGGACAGGCGTGCGGTGCGCTCGAGCTCGTGCGGGTCGTTGACGGTGACCGGGTAGCCGCGCTGGTAGTCCACCGTGGCGGTCATGCCGTGGGCGGCGGCGACGTTCTCGCACACCTCACGCAGGAGCTCGGGCGCGGCCGTCCACGTCTCGTGCGAGAACGTGCGGACGGTGATCTCGAGCGTCGCGGTCGCCGGGATGATGTTGCTCGCGGTGCCGGCGTGGATCGAGCCGACCGTCACGACGACGGGGTCGAACACGTCGAACCGGCGGGTCACCATGGTCTGCAGCGCCAGCACGATGTGTGCCGCGACGGGCACCGGGTCGGCGGCGCGGTGCGGCGCCGAGCCGTGACCACCCCGGCCGTTGACGGTGACGGTGACGGAGTCGGGCGCGGCCATCGCAGTCCCCGGTCGGCCGGCGACGACGTCCTGGGGCAGCAGACCCGCCGAGACGTGCACGCCGTACGCGGCGACCACGCGCTCGCCCGCGGCGTCCAGCACGCCCTCGGCGATCATGCGCTCGGCGCCACCGTCGCCCTCCTCACCGGGCTGGAACATGAACACGACGGAGCCGGCGATCGCGTCACGGCGCGCGGCCAGCAGGCGGGCGGCGCCGACGAGGCCCGCGACGTGCAGGTCGTGGCCGCAGGCGTGCATGAGCCCGGGGCGCTCGGAGGTGAACGGCTCGCCGGTGTCCTCGGTGACGGGCAGGGCGTCCATGTCGCCGCGCAGCAGCACCGCCGGTCCGGGACGCGCGCCGTGCAGGACGGCGACGACCGAGCTGAGGCCCTGGCCCGTGGTGACCTCGAGGCCGAGCCCGTCGAGCGCCTCGAGCACGAGAGCCTGCGTGCGCGGCAGCTCCAGACCGAGCTCGGGCACGCGGTGCAGCGCGTGCCGCAGCGCGGCGATCCCGGGCGCCATCGCCTGCGCGTCCTCGTACAGCCCGGTCAGCTCGCCCACCACGTCGTCCTCCGCTCGTCACGTGCTCGTCGGCCCGACGGTACCCCTGCGCGCACCCGTGCCAGACCTCCCTCGCCGGTGCCGTCGGCGCAGGCGGGCACGTATCGTGGTGCGGATGCCCACGTTCACCGCGCACCTGCGTTCGTCGTCCGACGAGGAGCTCGCGGTGCTGCTCGCACGCCGCCCCGACCTCGCCTCGCCGTTCCCCGGCAACGTCACGTCGCTCGCGGTGCGCGCAACCGGCCGGGCGAGTCTCGAGCGCGCGCTCGCCGGGGTCGACGCGGTCGTCGTCCAGGTGCTCGAGGCCGTGGCGGCGCTGGGGGGCGCGACGCGTGACGCGATCACGCAGGCGGTCGCCGGCGGCCCGCACGACGAGGTCACGCGGGCCGTCGACGAGGCGCTCGCGCTCGCGCTGCTGCACCCGGACGACGACGGGTCGCTCGTCCTGGCCCCGGGGGTCGCCGAGCTGCTGGGTGCGCACCCCGCGGGCCTCGCACCCGAGGTCGCCGGGCCCGCCGACCTGACCGTGCTGCCGTCGGACGACGACCCGCTCGCCGCCCCGGCGCGCGCCGTCCTGGACGCACTGACGTGGGGCCCGCCCGTGGGGCTGGCGCCCGGTCCGGGGTCCCCTGCGGGGGACGCGGTCGCGATGCTCGTCGCTCGGGGGCTCCTGGTGCGTGGCGCCGGGCGGCACGTCCTGCTGCCCGGCTCGGTCGCGCTGGCGCTGCGCGGCGGGCGCACGCACCGCGGCGTCGCCGCGCCGCCGGACCTCACGCAGGTGCCGCACCGGCCGGCGACGACCGTGGCCGCGGAGTCCGCGAGCGCCGGTGAGCGGTGCGTCCGGCTCGTCGCGCGCCTGCTGCGGGCGTGGGAGCAGGACCCGCCGGGAGTGCTGCGGGCGGGCGGGCTCGCGGTGCGCGAGCTGCGCCGCACGGCGCAGCGGCTCGACGTCGACGAGCGCGAGGCCGCGTTCGTGGTCGAGCTCGCCTTCGCGGCGGGGCTCCTGGCGGTGGACGACGACGAGCCCGCGGTGTTCGCCCCGACGACGGAGGCCGACTCGTGGACCGGGCTCGACCTGCCGCACCGGTGGGTGACGCTGGCCTCCGCGTGGCTCGCGACGACCCGGACGCCGTGGCTCGTCGGCTCTCGCGACGACCGCGGGTCGCTGATCGCCGCGCTCGACCCGGATTTGTCGCGATTGTGGGCGCCACGCCTGCGTCGTGCCGTGCTCGCGGTCCTGGCGGCCGAGCCGGGCGGCGCACCGGACGCCGACGCGGTGGTCGCGGCGCTCGCGTGGTCGACCCCGCGCACGGTGCCGCCGCGTGGCGCGGTCGAGGCCGTGCTCGAGGAGGCGGCCACGCTCGGGGTGCTGGGCGCCGGCGCCGTGAGCGAGGCCGCGCGCCTGCTGCTGGCCCCCGAGCGCGAGGCCGACCCGGCGTCCGCGTTCGCCGCGGGGCTGCCGCCGCAGGTGGGCGACCTGCTGCTGCAGGGCGACCTGACAGGGATCGTGCCCGGCCGGCCCACGGCCGCGCTCGAGTCGTTGCTCGACCGCGCGGCAGCGGTGGAGAGCCGCGGCGGCGCGCTCACCGTGCGGTTCACGCCCGAGTCCGTACGGCGTGCGCTCGACGACGGGCTCACCGCCGACGACCTCCTCGCACAGCTGACCGCGGCCGCGCGTGGCGGGGTCCCGCAGGCGCTGGACTACCTGGTGCGGGACGCTGCCCGGCGGCACGGACGCCTGCGCGCGGGGGCGGCCTCGTCGTACCTGCGTGCCGACGACCCCGCACTGCTGGCGGGCCTGGCGGACGACCCGCGACTGGCCGACCTGGGCCTGCTCCAGCTCGCGCCCACGGTGCTCGCCGCCCAGGTCTCGACGCACGAGCTCGTCGAGCGACTGCGCGCGCACGGCCTGGCGCCCGTCGCCGAGACTCCGGACGGCCAGGTGCTGCACCTGGAGCGCACCGTCCGCCGCGCGCGCCGCCGCGGCGCGCGACGCACCGCCTCCCCGGTCGTCACCCGCAGCCCGGACGTGGCAGCGCTCGTGCGACGCCTGCGCTCGGCGGACCACCGTGCCCCGGCCGACGCCGCCGCGCCGGAGCAGGCGCAGGCACCCTCCCCCGGCGCGCCGCGGACCGCGCACCCCGAGGTCGGAACAGACGACCCGGCCGCCGCGTTGGCACTGCTGCGCGAGGCCGCCGCCGCGCGCGAGAACGTGTGGGTCGAGCTCGTCGGACCCACCGGACGCCCCGAACGCAGGCTGCTGCGACCGCTGCGCGTCGAGGGTGGGCGGCTGCGTGCCGTCGACCCCGTGCGCGAGTCGGAGCTGAGCGTCGCCGTGCACCGCATCGGCGTCGTGCAGCGCGCGAGCGCCGACGCGCTCGTCGAGGGCGCCACCGACCACGACCAGGAGGTCACGTGAGCGGACCGCTCATCGTCCAGAGCGACAAGACGCTGCTGCTCGAGATCGACCACGACCAGGCCGACGCGTGCCGGCGGGCGATCGCGCCGTTCGCGGAGCTCGAGCGCGCGCCCGAGCACGTGCACACCTACCGGCTGACCCCCTTGGGCCTGTGGAACGCCCGCGCCGCGGGGCACGACGCCGAGCAGGTCGTCGACGTGCTGCTGGAGTACTCGCGCTACCCGGTCCCGCACGCCCTGCTCGTCGACGTGGCCGAGACGATGGCCCGCTACGGGCGGCTGCAGCTCGTGCAGGACCCCGTGCACGGCCTGGTCCTGCACGCGCTCGACCCGGCGGTGCTCGCCGAGGTCACGCGGTCCAAGCGCACGGCCGGGCTGCTGGGTGCGCGCCTGGACTCCACGGACGTCGTGGTGCACCCGTCCGAGCGCGGTCACCTCAAGCAGGTGCTGCTCAAGCTCGGCTGGCCCGCAGAGGACCTCGCGGGCTACGTCGACGGCGAGGCGCACCCCATCGCGCTGACCACCGACGGCTGGGCCATGCGGCCGTACCAGGAGCAGGCCGTCGAGGGGTTCTGGCACGGCGGGTCCGGCGTCGTCGTGCTGCCGTGCGGGGCAGGCAAGACGATCGTCGGCGCGGGTGCCATGGCGAAGTCGTCGACGACGACGCTCATCCTGGTCACGAACACCGTGTCCGCCCGGCAGTGGCGCGACGAGCTGGTGCGACGCACGTCCCTGACCGAGGACGAGATCGGCGAGTACTCCGGTGCGCGCAAGGAGATCCGCCCCGTCACGATCGCGACCTACCAGGTGCTCACGACCAAGCGGAAGGGCGTCTACACGCACCTCGAGCTGCTCGACGCACGCGACTGGGGTCTGGTCCTGTACGACGAGGTGCACCTGCTGCCCGCGCCGATCTTCCGCATGACCGCGGACCTGCAGGCGCGGCGCCGGCTCGGGCTGACGGCGACGCTCGTGCGCGAGGACGGGCGTGAGGACGAGGTCTTCTCGCTCATCGGCCCCAAGCGGTTCGACGCGCCGTGGAAGGACATCGAGGCGCAGGGCTACATCGCACCCGCGGAGTGCATCGAGGTGCGCCTGACCCTCCCGGACGGCGACCGCATGGCGTACGCGACGGCCGAGCCCGAGGAGAAGTACCGCCTCGCGGCGACCGCCTCGGGCAAGAACCGCGTCGTCGAGCAGCTCGTCGCGCAGCACGAGGGTGAGCCGACGCTCGTCATCGGCCAGTACCTCGACCAGCTGCACGAGCTCGCCGAGCACATCGGTGCCGACCTGATCACGGGCGAGACCACGGTCCGTGAGCGCCAGCGACTGTTCGACGCGTTCCGGGCGGGCGAGATCTCCAAGCTCGTCGTCTCCAAGGTCGCGAACTTCTCGATCGACCTGCCCGAGGCGTCCGTGGCGATCCAGGTCTCGGGGTCGTTCGGGTCCCGCCAGGAGGAGGCGCAGCGGCTCGGGCGCATCATGCGTCCCAAGGCGAGCGGGCGCACCGCGCACTTCTACACGGTCGTCGCGCGCGACACGGTCGACCAGGAGTTCGCGGCGCACCGGCAGCGCTTCCTGGCCGAGCAGGGCTACGCGTACACGATCAAGGACGCCGAGGACCTGGGCGTCGCCTGACCTCGACCCCCGCCGACGACCCCGCACCTGCTCCGGCCCACCAGCGGCTCACCCGGGGCAGACGCCGGGTCGGTCTGGGTCGAGCGGCCGGCCGGGTCAGGACGGGCGGACCGGGTACCAGCGGGAACCGAAGCGCCGCGTCAGCTGCCGGCCGTCGATCTGGGCGAGCTCGTCGAGCCGGTGCAGGACCGCCCACCCCGCACGCCGCGCCGACGCGTCGTCGTCCGCCTGGTACCGCACGGTCACCCGGGCGCGACCGCCCACCACCTCGACGTCGGACGCCTCGACCGTGACCATGGTGCGCGCGAGGGCGACGGCGTCGGGCAGCAGGTCGGGCGCCGACGTTCCCGGCCGCAGCAGGCCGACGTTCGCGCGAACCCGGTAGGAGGGCACGTCCGGCTCAGACCGAGACGTTCGCCTCGGCGGCCTCGCGCACCACGTCCAGGAACGTCGCGGCCAGCACCGCGCCCGTCGCGACGAGCTCGTCCTGGCGCGCGGCGTACGCGGCGAGGACCGCCTCGACGTCGACCGTCCCGTCCCAGGTGGCCCAGTCGCGCAGGGTCGTCGCCGAGGCCTCCGGGTGGAACTGCAGACCCCACGCCGACCCCACACGGAACGCCTGGTACGGGTACTGGTTCGACGACGCGAGCCACACGGCACCCGGGGGCAGGTCGACGACCGCGTCGGAGTGCAGGGTCGGCTGCGCGCTGACCTTGCGGTCACCCGCGCCGGGCAGGCCCGCGACGAGCGGCCCGACGAGAGCGTCGGACGCGGCCTCGGGCCGCCACCACAGGTCGACGATGCCCGCCTCCGGCCCGGGCGGCGCGCTGACCTGCACGCGCCCTCCGGTCGCGACCGCGAGCAGCTGCGCCCCGAGGCACACGCCGAGGGTCGGGACGCCGCCCGCGGCCGCCTGCGCGAGCAGCGCACGCAGCGCGGGCAGCCAGGGGGCCGCCTCGTCGTCGTAGGCGTTCATGTGCCCACCGAGGACGACGAGCCCGTCACCGACCTCGCCGAGCGTGGGCACGGCGCCACCGAGGTCGGCGCGCACGATCGTCAGCTCCGCGTCCTCCCACCAGCCGGCGAACCGGTCCAGCGGCACGTCGGCCGAGCTCTGCACCACGGTCAGTCGAGTCACGTCCGCCGACGGTACCGGCTCCCGGACCCTCGGCCGAGCCCCTGCTCAGCGGGTCACCCGGACGTGCGAGACGCCCGTGCGGCGCCCAGGCCGTTCCCAGGCAGCGCCCAGGATCAGGAGGGAGGATCAGACCATGAGCACGCACGCGACCGACGCCGAGGCACGCCTGCTCGTCGTGGACGACGAGCCGAACATCCGCGAGCTGCTGGCCACGAGCCTGCGCTTCGCGGGTTTCGAGGTCCACGCGGCGGCGGACGGCCGGACAGCGCTGCGGATGGCGCGCGAGCTCGAGCCCGACCTGCTGGTGCTCGACGTGATGCTCCCGGACATGGACGGCTTCACCGTGACGCGTCGGCTGCGGGAGAAGGGCCAGCACATGCCCGTGCTGTTCCTCACCGCGCGTGACGACACGTCCGACAAGGTGCAGGGCCTGACCGTCGGCGGCGACGACTACGTGACCAAGCCGTTCAGCCTCGAGGAGGTCGTCGCGCGGATCCGGGCGATCCTGCGCCGCACCGCGCCGCTCGACGACGCGGCGAGCAACGTCCTGCGCTACGCCGACCTCGAGCTCGACGACGACTCGCACGAGGTCCGCCGCGCGGGCCAGGAGATCGAGCTGTCGCCCACCGAGTTCAAGCTCCTGCGCTACCTCATGGTCAACGCGGGCCGGGTCCTGTCCAAGACGCAGATCCTCGACCACGTGTGGCAGTACGACTGGGGCGGTGACGCGAACATCGTCGAGTCGTACATCTCCTACCTGCGGCGCAAGGTCGACTCGGTGACCGGCCCGGACGGCGAGAAGCTGCCGCCGCTGATCCACACCAAGCGCGGGTTCGGCTACCTCCTGCGCTCGACGTCGTGACCGTGCGCGACCCGGGCCCCGTCCCGCCCCCGCCCGGACGGACCGCCGACGCGGCCGCCGCCGGGACGCTCGCCGCCGCGGCGGAGGGCCCCGGCGGCGACGAGGACCGGACGCACGCCACCGGGACGCACGACGTCCCGCCGACGAGCGGGGACGCGCCGACAGGCGACGCCGCGACGAGCGCACCGGGACCGGGCTCCGGCCCGACGAGCGGCGACGCGCCGACCGGCGACGGCACGACGAGCGCTCCGGGACCGGGCTCCGGCCCGACGAGCGGCGACCCCGAGGATGAGAACGCGACCGCTGCCCCGCGCGGGCTGCACTGGTGGCGCCGGCTGCCGTTGTGGGGCCGGCTCGTGGCCATCTCGACCGTGCTCCTGCTCGTCGGCCTGGTGCTGGCCGGCGTCACCGGCACGGCGCTGCTGAAGCGCACGCTCGTCGGGCAGGTCGACGACAAGCTGCGTACCGAGGGCCTCGCGCAGGTGAACAACGCCTCCAGCCCGCCGCCGTGGGCGGGCTCGGGCCTGCCGACGGACTACCTGGGCGTCTACGTCAAGGACGGGGAGTTCGGCACGCTGTTCGCGCCGCGCGCGAGCGCGCTGCGGGAGCGTGGCCTGCCGGACCTGCCGGCCCTGACGGTCAGGCAGGCGCACGCACGCGAGGGCCGTCCGTTCACGGTCTCGTCGGACGGCGGCTCGCAGTGGCGCGCCGTCGCCTACCCGGGCACGGAGACGGCCACGGGCGAGCCGGTCGCGATCATCATCGCGCTGCCGCTCGAGGACGTGTCCGACACGGTCCGCTCGATGGTCGGCATCCTGGCGGCCTCGGGCGCGGTGATCCTGGTGCTCGGCGGGCTCGCGAGCTGGTGGGCGGTGCGCCGCTCGTTGCGTCCGTTGCGGCAGATCGAGCAGACCGCGGCGGCCTTCGCGGCGGGTGACTTCTCCCAGCGTGTCCCGCCCGAGCCGACCTCCACCGAGGTCGGGCGCCTGGGTGCTGCGCTCAACGGGATGCTGGCCCAGATCGAGCAGGCGTTCGCCGCACGCACCGCCTCCGAGGCGCGCATGCGGCGCTTCGTCTCGGACGCGTCGCACGAGCTGCGCACGCCGCTCGCGGCGATCCGCGGGTACGCCGAGCTGTACCGGATGGGCGCGTTGACGAGCAAGGACCAGGTCGACGACACATTCGGCCGCATCGAGGGGTCCGCGAGCCGCATGGGCGACCTCGTCGAGGACCTGCTCTCGCTCGCGCGGCTCGACGAGAGGCGCGACACCCGGCACGGACCGGTCGACCTCACGGTCGTCGCCGCGGACGCGGTCAGCGACCTGCACGCCCTGGACCCGACGCGCACCACCCGGCTCGTCCCGCTCGTCGAGGGCGGCACGACCGGCCCGGTCGTCGTCGACGGCGACGAGGCACGACTGCGGCAGGTGGTCGCCAACCTGGTCGGCAACGTCGTGCAGCACACACCGGCGGGCACCCCCGTCGAGATCGCGGTGGGAGTCGCGGAGCGCGAGCACGACGAGCCCGCGGACGGCCAGCCGCACCCGGACGGGCCGCAGCGCACGGGCGTGATCGAGGTCCGCGACCACGGTCCGGGCATCGACCCCGAGCACGCGGCGCGCGTCTTCGAGCGGTTCTACCGCGTCGACGCCTCGCGCGGCCGCGACTCCGGCGGCTCCGGCCTCGGCATGGCGATCGTCGCGGCGATCGTCACCGCGCACGACGGCCACGTGAGCCTGGCCCAGACACCGGGTGGCGGCACGACCGTGCGGGTCGAGATCCCCCTGACCGGCGGTCCCCAGCCGCAGGGGGCACCCCCCTCGCCCACGGGCTGACCCTGCGCGGCGCCGCGTTCGGGCAGCGGGGCTATGCTGGCCCGTCCTGTCCGTCGTCCCGAGGGTGGTCATGGTCGCCGCCGAAGCCCCCGCCTGGCTGGTGCCCGCATTCGTCCGCAACGTCCTCGAGGCCGGTGCGACCGCGCCGCCGGAGGAGATCCGCGCCGTCGCGGACCGCCTGCTCGCCCGGTGGCTGTCCCCCGGACGGCACTTCCACGACGTCAAGCACCTGGTCGACGTGCTGGTCCGCGTGGACGAGCTCGACGACGAGAGCCACGAGCCGGATCTCGTGCGGCTCGCCGCCTGGTACCACGGGGCGGTCTTCGACTCGGACGAGCGCAAGGCGTACGCGGCCAAGGGCGGGGAGGACGAGGCCGCGAGCGCGCGCCTCGCGTACGACGAGCTCGTCGGGCTCGGCGTCCCGCAGGAGAACGCGCGCCGCGTGCACGACCTGGTGACCGCTCTCGTGCGGCACTCACCCGACCCGAAGGACCCCGACTGCGCCGTGCTGTGCGACGCGGACCTGGCGATGCTCGCGAGCGAGCCGCAGCGCTACAAGGCGTACCTGAACGACGTCCGCGCCGAGTACGCGCACGTGCCCGCGGCCGACTACGCCCGCGCGCGTGCCCGGATCCTGCGCACGCTGCTGTCCCGGCCGTCGCTGTTCTCCACCCCGCTCGGTGCGGCGTGGGAGGAACCCGCGCGGCAGAACGTCGAGGCGGAGCTGCAGCGCCTCACGAAGGAGATCGCCAAGCACGACGCGCTCGCCGCCGCGCAGGCGCTCGTCGCCCCCGACCTCGCCGAGGACCCGGGACCGGCCGCGCCGGACGGACGCACGGACCGGTGATCCTTCTCGACCCTCCGCTGTGGCCGCGCCACGAGCGGCTGTGGTCGCACCTGGTGAGCGACTCCTCGCTCGAGGAGCTGCACGCGTTCGCCGCGCGCGCGGGCATCCCGCCGCGCGCGTTCGACCTGGACCACTACGACGTGCCCGACGAGCGGTACGACGACCTCGTCGCGCTCGGCGCCGTCCCGGTGGGCACGCGCGAGCTCGTGCGCCGGCTGCGCGCGAGCGGCCTGCGCGTCCCCGCCCGCGACCGCCGCTGACGGGGCTGCGGCCTCGCCGCGCCCGGTTCCCGCGCCGGGGCTAGCGTGGCGGTATGGCCCGGACGGAGAACTCCCGGCTGACCGTCGTCGGAGCCGGCACCGTCGGTGTGAGCGTCGCGTACGCCGCGCTGATCCGCGGGTCGGCGCGCACCGTCGCGCTGTACGACATCAACCGCACCAAGGTCGAGGCCGAGGTGCTCGACCTCGCGCACGGGACGTCGTTCACGGGCGGTTCCGTGGTGGGCGGCACGGACCCGGAGGTCGTGGCGGGCTCGCACGTCGTCGTCATCACCGCGGGCGCCAAGCAACGACCGGGGCAGACGAGGCTGGACCTGGCGGGCACCAACGTGCGTCTCCTGGAGAACCTGCTCCCGACGCTCCTCGAGCACGCACCGAACGCCGTCTACTGCATCGTGACGAACCCCTGCGACGTGCTCACGGTCGCCGCACGCGCGATCGGCGGGCTGCCCGCCTCGCAGGTGTTCGCGTCGGGGACCGTGCTCGACACCTCGCGCCTGCGCCGTCTCGTCGCGGACCGTGCGCTCGTCTCCACCTCGAGCGTGCACGCCGACATCGTGGGCGAGCACGGGGACACCGGCTTCGCCCTGTGGTCGCAGGCGCGCATCGGGACCACCCCGGTGCTCGACTGGGTGTCCCCGAACGGGCACCGCTTCACGCCCGCCGAGCTCGACGCGATCACGTTCGAGGTGCGGGACGCCGCCTACCGGATCATCGACGGCAAGGGCGCGACGAACCTGGCGATCGGCGTCGCGTGCGCGCGGATCATCGAGGCCGTGCTGCGCGACCAGCACGCGGTCCTGCCCGTGAGCAGCGTGCACGACGGCCTGCACAGGCTGCACGGCGTCGCCCTGTCGGTCCCCAGCGTCGTGGGCGCCGGCGGCGTGCAGTACGTGCCGGAGCTGTCCACCTCGCCCGCCGAGGAGGACCAGCTCCAGCACTCCGCGCAGACCCTCCTGGCCACCCAGAGCGCGCTCGGCCTCTAGCCCGACCGTCGGCCGTCCTTGCTCGCACCGCCTCGCCCGCGCCCTCGCCGACGGCGCCTCGCCCTGCCCGGTGGGACCGGGCACCGGTCAGGCCCTCGCGAGCGAGCCTCGGCGCAGGCTCAGGGGGACGAGGCCGGCGACCGCGACCACGCCCGCGAGGCCCGCGAGGCCGCCCGGGACACCGGCGGTCGTGCCGTAGTCGGCCAGCGGGGTCTCGACGAGAGCGGCGCCGAAGGTGTGGTCGAAGCCGACGCGCTGGGCCGCCCACTCCAGGCCGTCCGGGGTGCCGACGGCCAGCGCGGACAGGGCGCCGGCCGTGACCACGGTCGCGACCCCCAGGGCGAGCGCGCCACGGCGGAACGCCACGGGAGTGCGCTCGCGGGCGTCGAGCGCGACCAGGCCAGGGGCGAGTGCCGCGACAGCGGCGACGACGACCCCGGTGATCAGGGCCTCGCCGAGGCCGATGACGGCGTGCACGGGAAGCATCGCGCCCATGACCGCGCCCAGGCCGACGTCGGCCGTGCCGCCCACCGCGTACAGCGCGACGAACGCCAGCGCAGCGGCCGGGACGGACACCAGTGCACCGCCCGCTGCGGCCAGTGCGACGCGCGCGACGTCCGGTACCCGCGCGGCGAACCGTGCGACGAGGCGCTGCACCGACCAGCCGACGAGCGTTCCGACACCCGCCATGAGCAGTGCGTTCACGCCCAGCGCGGTGATCCCGCCGTCCGCGAACAGCACCGCCTGCACCACGAGCACGGCGGTCACCGCGAGTGCCCCGAGCCACGGACCGACGAGCGCGGCGGCGAGTGCCGCGCCGATCAGGTGCCCGCTGGTCCCCGGCGCGACCGGGTAGTTCACCATCTGCGCGGCGAAGACGAACCCGGACGCCACGGCGGTCGTCGCGACCTGGCCGCGGGTGATCTGCGTGCGGGCGCGGCGCACGGCGTAGGTGAGCGCGGCGCCGGCGAGCGCTGCGGTCGCCAGGCTCGTGCCGGGGTCGATCACGTGGTCGGGGACATGCATGGCGTGCTCCTGTCGTCGGGGCCGGTGGCGGGATGGTGCTGGTCGTGGGGCACGTGCTCGTCGGCGCGGCCCGGTTCGGGGGGTTCGGTCGAGCGGGTGGTGGGCAGGGTCGGGCGCCACGCACCGACGAGCGGGCCCGCGTCCGCGACGTGCGCCGCGGTGCCGACGGAGCGGGCCAGCGCACCGGGCCCGTGCAGGTCGAGCACGACGACCCCGCGCGGCTCGTCGTCGGCCGTGAGCGGCGCACGGGTGCCCGCGAGCAGGACCGAGTCGACGACGCGCGCGGCGCCCAGCACGCCGGGGGCCGTGTGCGGGCCGGTGAGGTCGAGCTCCTCGACGAGCAGGTCCGCGCCGCCGACGACCGCCCGGGTGACCGACCGCAGCAACCCGCCGCGCTGCCCGTCGCGCCCGAGCACGAGCGTCTCGCGCAGCAGCGCCGCCCCCTCGTCGTGCACGTGCAGACTCGTCGTGCGCGTGACGTCCGCGCCGTCGGACACGACGAACGGCAGCGCGTCCCACACGAGCGAGGCACCCCGCCCCACGTGCACGTCCGCACTCCACGACGAGGTCAGGCCCCGCCCGTGGTAGGCCACGGTGCCGGACGTCTCGACGAGCTCGAGTGCCACGCCGTCGCCCACGCGCACCTCGACGCGCACGTGGTCCCCGCCGAGCAGCAGCGCGCCGGTCGCCACCAGCGCGACGCTCACCCCGCGGTGGTCCTGCGTCAGCACGCGCGGCGCGAGGTGGCCGGCGCGCAGGACGCACCGGACGCGGTCCCCCGCGCGTGCCACCTCGACCGTCGTCCGCACCGTCCCGCCCCTCCGTCCGTCCGTGGATCCGTCGATCGAGCTCAGTGGGTGTGCGCGAAGCCCCCGGCGGGGTGCGACTCGTCGGCGTGGAAGTGCGGGGCCATCGGGCCTGGGTCCTGCGGGACGTGCGCGCCGGCCCGGTGCGCGGCGAGCACGAGACGCACCCAGTCCTTGAGCGCCTCGACCGACGCCGCGTCGTGCCGCGACAGCGCGAGGACCGGACGCCCGTCGCGCGCCGCGGTCGCGTCGGCGACCATCTGCGGCACGTCCACCCCGACGTACGGGGCGAGGTCCGTCTTGTTCACGACGAGCAGGTCGGCACGCCCGATGCCCGGCCCGCCCTTGCGGGCCACGTCACCGCCCCCGGCGACGTCGAGCACGAAGATCTGCGCGTCCACCAGGGCCGGGGAGAACGTGGCCGTGAGGTTGTCGCCTCCGGACTCGACCAGCACCACGTCGAGCGGCGCGAAGTCCTCCTCGAGGTCCTCGACGGCGAGCAGGTTCGCGGTGACGTCGTCGCGGATGGCCGTGTGCGGGCACGCGCCGGTCTCGACCGCGCGGATGCGCTCGGGGTCGAGCACGCCCGCCGAGCGCAGGAAGCGCGCGTCCTCGTCGGTGTAGATGTCGTTCGTGACGACGCCGAGCTGCAGCTCGGACGCGAGCTCGCGGCACACGAGCGCGATCAGCGAGCTCTTGCCGGTGCCGACCGGCCCGGCGACGCCGAGCCGCAGCGACCGGGTCACGGGCGGGTGGGTGTGGGTGTGGGTGTGGGTCTGGGTGTCAGGCACTGAAGAGCCTCTCTGTGCGGCGGACGTGCTGCTGCGCCCACTCCTCCAGGAGCGGGGCACCGGATGCGGGGATCTCGGCGGGGTCCGTCAGGTGCGCGACGCCCGCGGCCATGGCCTCGACGGTCGGCGCGGCGGCCACGACCCAGCCCGTCGCGTCGGCCGGGTCGACGGGGGCGAGCTTGAGCGTCGCCGAGGCGATGGTCTGCACGTCGTCGTACCCGACGAGCTGCGCGACCTGCCGCGCGTCGAGCCCGATGCACGCACCCACCACGCCCAGCACGAGCGGTCGCGGCGGCTGCGCGCGATCGCTGCGCGCCACGGGTCCGCTCGACGACGTCGCGGCCAGGCGGGTGCGCTCGGCGACCACCGCCGCGTCGAGCGCCACCACCGCCGGGTGCGAGCCCCACAGCCGGTGCGCGAGCCGCAGGTAGCCGCGCCCGAGGCGCTGCGAGGTCTCGCGCAGCGCGGGGC